>JBJXHB010000200.1:0-56317 GCA_046160725.1 Aquabacterium sp. | reverse complement strand
GCGCCCGTCGCCGCAAGGTCGATCACGTCGTCGACGATGCGCCGCAGGCGTTCGGCGTTGTCGGCCACGATGTCGGCCAGGCGCGCTTGCTGTGGAGCCAGGCTGTCCTCCCGCAGCAGTGCCGTCGCCTGGGCAATGGCCGCCAGCGGGTTGCGGATCTCGTGCGCAATGCCTGCCGACACCCGGCCCATGGCCGCCAGCTTGTCCTGACGCTGCCGCGACTGGACCGTGCGCACGTCCTCGACGAAGAGAACGCAGATGTCCTCCGGTGGCGTGCCGTCGTCCCCGGAGGTCTGGCGCCGTGTGAAGCGCGCCCGGACCATGACGCGGACCGGCTCGTCGCCGGACCGCCCGAGCGGCAACTCGCGCACGGCGTCCGGCCACGCGCCCTGGGCATAGGCTTCCTCGACGGCGGCCTGCAGCGGCGCCCAGCCCGGGTCGGCGTCGAGCGGCTGCGGCAGGGCCGAGCGTCTTGGCGCCAGGCCCATCATGGCCTGTGCCGCCGGGTTGGCTGCTCGCAGGCGCAGGCGCCGGTCGATGACCAGCACGCCCTCGGGCATCTCTTCCAACACCAGGCGATTGAGCTGCGCCTGCTGGCGTGCCAGGGCCATGCTGCCGCGCGCGGCGCGCTCCTCACGCGCCAGGCGCTGGGCCAGTTCGCCGGCAAGAAGCGAAATGACGAACAGGCCAGCACCTGCCAAGCCGGCCTGCGTCAGCAGCACGGCGCTGTCGACCGACCCATCCTGCGCCCGCCAGACGCCTGCCAGCAGCACCAAGGCACCGGCGGAGGTGGTGGCCAGCGACACGATGCGGGTCGACATGACACCGGCCATCAGAACCGGGAGAACCAGCAGGGCAGCGTAGTTCAGGTTGGAACGCGGCTCCAGCAGATGCAGGGCGGAAAACGCCAGCATGTCCAGGCCAACCGTACCCAGCCATTGACGGCGACGACGCGCCGCTATGGACCAGCCCGCGCCGCCCCGCATCGGCAGGACCCACTGGACGACGGCCTGAGCCGAATAGGCCAGGCCGATGACCAGCAGGACGAGGTCCGGCCTTGACCCGAGCAACGACGCCGCCCAAGGCGCCAGGACCAAAGCCAGGCCGAGCGCCGCTCGCGCCGCTGCATAGGCCTTGAAGACGCGGGCAAAGGCGGTCTCGTCGGCAGCAACGATTTCCCGCGCCACGCGGGCCAGGAAATCGGGCTGCACCGTGGTCTCGGCATCGGCTGCAGCAGGGCTGGTGGCCGGATGGGCCGCCATCCGCGACGGCACGTCGTCCAGGGCGCCCAGTACGCCGAACCACGATTCCTCCTGGGGCGCCTCCCGCTGGCGGCGATCGCCGCGGCGGCGGTCGGCCCTGCGCCGGTCAACTTCTGGCGCTGCCGCCGTACGGGCTCCTGACGCCGCCGCCGGCTCGCGGCTCATCGCGTACCCAGACGCCGGTGTTCCTCGCTGCAATAGCGGCGGTCACCGTCGGCCAGCGCATCGGCAGAAGGCAGGTGCACCTGGCAGTGCGCGCAACGCACCATCTGCGCCACGTCGGTCCGTGAGCCTTCGGTGCGATCGGACTCGTTGCGGGCGACGCGCGGCTTGCGAAGCAGCCAGGCCACGACCAGGCCGACGACCACAATGACAAGTAGATATTTCATGCGTCTTCAACTAGTCGGGTCAGCCGGGCGGGCGCCGAAGGACGAACTCGAAGACGAAACGCGAACCGGCATAGGCCAGCAGCAGCAACAGCGCGCCGGCGTAGACCCAGCGCGTGGCACGCCGGCCACGCCAGCCCAGGCGCCAGCGGCCGGCCAGCAGCAAGGCGAACACCAGCCAGCCCAGCAGCGACAAGACGGTCTTGTGGTCCCAGCGCCACCGAGGTGCCGTCAGGATGCCCAGCAGAACGGCTGAGCTCAGCACCGCGAATCCCGCCTGAACGAATCCGAACGTCAGCCGCTCCAGCCGCAACAACGGCAACCCCAGAGGTCCGGCAGCAGCCGCCTTGTGCGCGCGCATCTGGCGCTCGGCGGTGTCCAGCAGTGCGGCATGCAGGACCGCCGCCCCGAACATGCCATAGGAGGCCACGCCCAAGACATAGTGCAGCGGCGCCCAGGGCGAAGCCGGCACGGTGCGCCACTCGCCAGGAAAACCCCAGGCCAGCACCACGGCGGCCGCGCCGATCAGCGCCAACACGCGCTGCACCGCAGGCAGCGGCAACAACCGGCTCTCGACGCCGTGGACCGCCAGCACCAACCAGACCGTGAGCGACAGCACCAGGGCAAAGCCCAGCCTCAGCCCGTCGCCATCCAGGCCCAGCAACAACAAGGCAGCGGCATGGAGCGCCCAGCCGCAAAGCAGCGTCGCCCGCGAAAGTGACTGCCGCGCATCGGACACGATTGCGGCGGCGCCGTAGCAGACCAATGACGCGACCGCCGCCAGCCCCGCGGTACCGATCGAGCCGCCGGACCCAACCGATAGAATCATTCGACCAGTGTACTTTGCGGGTTCCACGGCGCCAGTCGTGCGGCCATACCCGCTGCCCCGATGGCCTCCTCCCTGACCGACCGGCTGTCGCGCCTCGTCAAGACGATGCGCGGCCAGGCCCGCATGACCGAGAGCAACGTGCAGGACATGTTGCGCGAGGTCCGCATGGCGCTGCTGGAGGCGGATGTCGCATTGCCGGTGGTCCGCGACTTCATTGCCCGCGTCAAGGAGAAGGCGCTGGGCCAGGCCGTGGTGGGTTCGCTCAACCCGGGCCAGGCCCTGGTCGGCGTCGTTCACAAGGAACTCGCGGCGACCATGGGCGAGGGCGTGGCGGACCTGAACCTGGCGGCGCAGCCGCCGGCCGTGATCCTGATGGCCGGTCTGCAAGGCGCCGGCAAGACGACCACGACGGCCAAGCTGGCCAAGCATCTGATCGAGCGTCGCCGCAAGAAGGTGTTGACGGTCAGCACCGACGTCTACCGGCCTGCGGCCATCGAGCAACTGCGCACGGTCACCCGTCAAGCCGGGGCGGAATGGTTCGCGTCGGATGCGTCGCAGTCGCCGGCCACGATCGCGTTGGCAGCGCTGGACCATGCACGTCGGCACTACTTCGATGTCTTGCTGGTCGACACCGCCGGTCGACTGGCCATCGACGAGGCCATGATGGCCGAGATCCGCGACCTGCACGCCCGACTCGTGCCGGTCGAGACGCTGTTCGTGGTCGATGCCATGCAAGGCCAGGACGCCATTAACACCGCGCGCGCCTTCAAGGATGCGCTGCCGCTCACCGGCATCGTGCTGACCAAACTGGACGGCGATGCGCGAGGCGGCGCCGCGTTGTCGGTGCGTTCCATCACCGGTGCACCGATCAAGTTTGCCGGTGTGTCCGAGAAGATCGACGGTCTGGAGGTGTTCGACGCCGAGAGGCACGCCGGCCGCGTCCTGGGCATGGGCGACATTGTCGCGCTGGTCGAAGGCGTGCAGAAGGGTGTGGACCTCGAGGCCGCTCAGAAGCTGGCGGAGAAGGTCAAGTCCGGCGATGGCTTTGACCTGGAGGACTTCGTCTCTCAGCTCGGACAGATGCGCAAGATGGGCGGTCTGGGTGAACTGATGGACAAGCTGCCCAGCCAGCTGACGGCCAAGGCAGGCCATGTGGACGTCGACCGCGCCGAGCGCGAGATGCGACGCATGCAAGGCATCATCCACTCGATGACCCCTGCGGAGCGGCGCAAGCCCGAGCTGCTGAAGGCCAGCCGCAAGCGCCGCGTTGCGGCCGGCGCCGGCGTGCATGTCCAGGAGGTCAACCGTCTGCTCAACCAGTTCGAGCAGATGCGCGACATGATGAAGAAGATGAAGGGTGGCGGCCTGATGAAGATGATGCGCCGTTTCGGTGGCATGAAGGGCCTGCCGGGCATGTGAGGGCCGGGTCGGCCTGAGCCGACCTGACAGACCCATGGCGTGATGGATTGCGCGCCCGCACCCAGATGCGGCACGCAACCGGACACATCTGTAGCGACAAGCGACGGACTGCGGCCGATAGCCTGCACTAGTCTCAACCTGTCGTTGGGATGAGAACCGGCTAATCACATGATCCACCTTGATTCTGCGTCTGCGGCCGCGCTCGTTCTGGCTGCCATGTTGGCGTTTGCGCTGGTGCTGCTCTGGCATCGCCGCCAGGGTCCCGCTGCCCGGTCCGGACGCGAGGCGCGCGAGACGCACATGGACTCAGACTTCTCGTGGACGCCGACAGCAGCACGTGTGCTCACGGTCACCGAGCGGCGCGCCATGGCGACCCTGCAGCAGGCATTGCCGGGTTTCCTGGTGCTGGCCCAGGTCCCGATCGCACGCTTCCTGCGCGTGCCTCCGCGCCAGTCGCAACGGGAGTGGCTGCGGCGCATCGGCCATATCAATGCCGACCTGCTGCTATGCGACGGCGGCTCACAGGTCCGGGCCGTGATCGACATCCGCCCGCCGCTGCCGACCATTGGCAGCGAGCGTCGACATGAACGCATGGTGCGCATGCTCAAGTCGGCCGGGATCACGACTGTGGTCTGGTCCGAGGATGCCTTGCCGGGGCCGACCGAGGCCAGGACCATGCTGCTGCCGGTCCTGACCGGCTCGTTCCGGGACGGCTCGTCGCTGGCGCGAGCAACTGCGCTCACAGCGCATCCGTCAGGCGGCGCGTCGCCGTCGGCGACAACCGCCATGCCGGTGACGCCATCGGTGCATGCGGCCCAATCGATGTCCATGATCCCGGTTCCCGAGATATCGGAACTGCTCGAAGACGGCGACGCGGCCTTCGACGCCGCCATGGAACCGGTGCCTTCGGCGATGTTCGACGACCTCGAACCGCTGCCGGGGCAGCGGCCGCATTGAGCGGTCAGCCGTCCAGCAGCGCGCGGGCGAACTCGCGCGCATCGAAAGTCTGCAGGTCCTCCAGCTTCTCGCCCACGCCAATGAAGTAGACCGGCACCGGCCGTTCGCGTGCGATCGCCGCCAACACCCCACCCTTGGCCGTGCCGTCAAGCTTGGTGATCACCACACCGGTCAATTGCAGCGCGTCGTCAAAGGCCCGCAACTGCGCCAACGCGTTCTGTCCAGTGTTGCCGTCCAACACCAGCAACACCTCGTGCGGCGCCTGTGGGTCGGCCTTGGTCAGCACCCGGCGGATCTTCTTCAGTTCTTCCATCAGGTGCAGTTGCGTGGGCAGCCGGCCGGCGGTATCGACCAGCACCACATCACGGCCGCGAGCCTTGCCCGCGCTCACCGCGTCATAGGCCACCGCGGCGGGGTCGGCGCCCTCCTGGCTGACGATCTCGACACGGTTGCGGCCGGCCCAGACCATCAACTGCTCCCGCGCCGCGGCGCGAAACGTGTCACCGGCGGCCAACAGGACATGCTGCCCCGCATCAGCCAGGTGTCGGGTCAGCTTGCCGATGGTCGTGGTCTTGCCGGCGCCATTGACGCCGACCACCATCATCACCGTGGTGCCGGCTCGGCCGATTTCCAGCGGTCGTTGCAGCGGCGCCAGCATGTCCGCCAGCGCGTCGGTCAACAGCGCACGCACGACTTGCGGGTCGGTCGCGGCAGCCTCGCGCACCCTGCGTTTCAGGTCCAGCAAGAGATGCTCGGTCGCCTTGACGCCGGTATCGGCCATCAGCAACGCCGCCTCGAGTTCCTCGTACAGGGCATCGTCGATCCGTGCACCGACAAAGACCTGGGCAATGCCCTGCCCGGTACGGCGCAGGCCTTGGCGCAGACGCTGCAGCCAGCCGACCCGGCCGCCACCGTCCGGCACATCGACCACAGGGGTCGCCGTGCCAGTTGCCGCTGCGTCAGGCGCCCCTGGTACCTGCAATGCCGGCTCTGCCGGCTTGGACTTCTTGAAGAAGCTGAACATGATCGGGTAGTGGCTGCCAACGGCAGCAGCGGGCCGGTTTCCGCGCCGCTATAATTTCGGATTCTTGGCGCTTTAGCTCAGTTGGTTAGAGCGACGGAATCATAATCCGCAGGTCCGGGGTTCGAGTCCCTGAAGCGCCACCAAACAAAGAAGCGGCCCGCCACCACGGGCCGTTTTCATTGCCACAGCCCCTGGATCCACACCATGATTCGCTGTGTCCTGATCATCCTTGCCCTGCTGCTGGGCCTGTCTGCTGCGCGCGCCGAGGCCCAGCCCATCCAGCGTTCGTTTCCGGCCAAGGCGCTGCGCGGCGAACTGGTCGTGGTGCAGTCGCCCGACATCACGATGAACGGCCAGCCGGCACGGTTGGCACCTGGTGCGCGCATCCGCGGCATCAACAATCTGCTGCAGATGTCGGCCGCACTGACCGGCCAGCCATTGGTCGTGCACTACACCGTGGACCCGTACGGCCTGGTCCACGAGGTGTGGATCCTGTCGGACGACGAGCGGACGCGCACACCATGGCCCACCACGCCGGCGGACGCCGCGCGCTGGCTCTTCGACCCGGTTGGGCAGACCTGGATCCGGCGATGACCGGGCCCACCATCACCAAGCGCAAGGTCTTCGTGCGCACGTTTGGCTGCCAGATGAACGAGTACGACTCGGCCAAGATGGTGGACGTTCTGGGTGCCACCGGCGGTTGGCAGGCCACGGACAAGCCGGATGACGCGGACCTCATTCTCTTCAACACCTGCTCGGTGCGCGAGAAGGCCCAGGAGAAGGTGTTCTCCGACCTCGGGCGCGTCAAGCACCTCAAGCAGCGCGGCGTCCTGATCGGTGTCGGCGGTTGCGTGGCCAGCCAGGAGGGCGCCGCCATCGTCGACCGCGCGCCCTATGTGGACGTGGTCTTCGGGCCTCAGACCTTGCATCGGTTGCCCGAACTCTTGCGCCAACGCCAGGCCAGCGGCCAGGCACAAGTGGACATCCGCTTCCCGGAGATCGAGAAGTTCGACCATCTGCCGCCCGCCCGCACAGAGGGCGCGTCCGCCTTCGTGTCGATCATGGAAGGCTGCTCCAAGTACTGCTCGTATTGCGTGGTGCCCTACACCCGCGGCGAGGAGGTGTCACGCCCGCTGGACGACGTGCTGGAGGAGGTGGCCGGGCTGGCCGATCAAGGCGTGCGCGAGGTGACGCTGCTGGGCCAGAACGTCAACGCCTGGCGGGGCCAGGACGGTGAAACGGCGGCAGACTTCGCCCTGCTGCTGGAGGCAGTCGCTGAGCTGCCGGGCATCGAGCGCATCCGCTACACCACCAGCCATCCGCTGGAGTTCACCCAGCGCCTGGTCGACGTTTACGCCCGGGTGCCTCAGCTGGTCAGCCACCTGCACCTGCCGGTGCAGCACGGCAGCGACCGCATCCTGGCGGCCATGAAGCGCGGCTATACCGTCCTGCAGTACAAGAGTGTCATCCGACGCCTGAGGGCGGTCCGGCCCGACATCAGCTTGTCCAGCGACTTCATCGTCGGATTTCCAGGAGAGACCGACGAGGACTTCGACCGGATGATGGCCCTGATCGCCGACATCGGTTTCGATGCCAGTTTCAGCTTCATCTTCAGTCCACGCCCGGGTACGCCCGCCGCTGCGCTGGCGGATGACACGCCCAAGGCGGTCAAGCTGGACCGCCTGCAGCGGCTGCAGGCTTTGCTGAACACTCAGGTGCAGGCGATTTCGGCACGGCGCGTCGGCAGTATCCAGCGCATCCTGGTCGAAGGACCCAGCCGAAAAAGCGCTGCCGAGCTGATGGGCCGGACGGCCTGCAACCGCATCGTCAACTTCGACGGCGGACCGCACGCTGCCCGGTTGGTCGGACGGATGATCGATGTCGAGATCACGTCGGCGTTGCCACACTCGCTGCGTGGCCGCCCGGTCACCACCGAACCGCCGCCGATCAGCGCCGCCGCATGAAACTCGCCCACCACAGACCGGCGGCCGCAGCAAGGACCATCGCGCCATAGGTCGACATCCGACCGTCGCGCCCCTCGATCGCCAGTCCGGCGATCGTCACCAATGCAGCCGGAACGGCGGCGTGTGCCCACAGCCGGCGCCAGGATCGCCCGCTCAGTTCACGGCGCCATATCAGCTTGGCCAACCCGGCTGCCACAGCACCCAGGCCGGCCGCCGGCGCGAAAAGGCCGGCCAGATGCCACAACACATCCAACAGAGTCAATTGGCCCCTTTCGGTTGCAACGGTCTACGCGCAATGCGGCGGTGGCTACCTGCAGACAAGTCCGCGACCCTGCTGCCTACAATTCCAGCATGAGCGTCATCGCCCTCGGCCTCAACCATCAGACGGCCCCGCTGGACCTTCGGGGCCGTCTGGCGTTCGAGCCAGGGCGGCTTGCGGAGCTGCTGCCGAGCTTGCGGGCGCGGTTGAGCCGGACCTGCCCTGAAGTGGCGCTGCTGTCGACCTGCAACCGCACCGAGCTGTACGTCGCCGGTGGGCACAGTCAGGCGCCGCAGCTGGTGCAGCCAGCCATCGATTGGCTGGCCGCACAAGGTGCGATCAGCGCCGACCAGCTGCGCGCCCATGCCTATGTGCTGCAGCACCGCGATGCCGCCCGGCATGCCTTCCGCGTTGCGGCCGGGCTTGACTCGATGGTCCTGGGCGAGCCCCAGATCCTGGGTCAGATGAAACAGGCGGTGCGCGAGGCCGAAGCCGCAGGGACGCTCGGAACCACGTTGCACCAGTTGTTCCAGCGGTCGTTCGCGGTTGCCAAGGATGTCCGCAGCTCCACCGAGATCGGCGCGCACTCGGTCAGTATGGCTGCCGCGGCGGTCCGGCTGGCGGCGCAGTTGTTCGAGGACCTGAAGGACGTGCATGTGCTGTTTGTCGGCGCCGGCGAGATGATCGAGCTGGCGGCCACGCATTTTGCGGCCCGGCAACCGCGTGCCATGGCGGTGGCCAACCGGACCCTTGAGCGCGGCGAGAAACTGGCCCTACGGTTCGGGGCGCAGGCGATGCGGCTGGCCGACCTGCCGCAGCGTCTGCACGAGTTCGATGTCGTTGTCTCGTGCACCGCCAGCACCTTGCCCTTGATCGGCCTGGGCGCCGTGCGCAGCGCGCTGAAGGCGCGCCGCCATCGCCCCATGTTCATGGTCGACCTGGCGGTCCCGCGCGACATTGAACCTGAAGTCGCGACACTTGACGACGTCTACCTCTATACCGTGGACGACCTGTCGGCCCATGTGCAGCGGGCCGGCGAGAAGCGCCAGGCCGCCGTGGCCCAGGCCGAGGCCATCATCGATGCCGGTGTGCAGAGCTTTGCCCACTGGCTCGACCAGCGCGCCACCGTGCCACTGATCCAGGCCCTGCATCAGCAGGCCGAGGACTGGCGCAGCGTCGAGATCGTGCGCGCCAAACGCCAGCTGGCAAAGGGTGCGCCCGCCGAAGCTGTGCTTGAGGCCATGGCGCGCGCGTTGACACAGAAGATGCTGCATGGCGCGCTGGCCGAATTGCATGGCGTCGAAGGCGATCAGCGGGCGCAATTGGCCCAGGTGGTGTCACGGCTCTTCCTGCGCCAGTCCACACGCGACCCGGCGTCCGGCGGTCCCGGCGACAGCACTTCCGATAGCGGGCTCTAGACGGCGGGGCCCACATTGGCGGCGCCCTGTCCGACCCGCCCGCTGAAACCATGAAACCATCGCTGCGCGCCCAGCTTGAACGTCTGGAGATGCGGTTGGCCGAGTTGGAGGCCAGCTTGGCGGAGCCTGCCCTGGCAACGGACATGACGAGGTACCGGACCGTGGCGCGCGAGCAGGCTGAGGCTGCCGCGCTCGTCCAACGCTTCGACGACTACCGCCGGCGCGAAACCGACCTGGAGAATGCCCGAGACCTGCTGAGCGACCCGGAGATGGCGGCGCTGGCGCGCGACGAGGTCGAGTCCGCCCGCACCGACTTGCAACGGCTGCTGGATGAAATGCAGGCCGCGCTGCTCCCGAAGGACCCCGACGACGAGCGCCCAGCGTTGCTGGAGATCCGTGCCGGCACAGGCGGCGACGAGTCGACGCTGTTCGCTGCCGACCTGGCCCGCATGTATCTGCGCTACTGCGAGCGTCGTGGCTGGCGCACGGAAGTCCTCAGCCAGAGCGCGTCCGACCTCGGTGGCTGGAAGGAACTCGTCGTGCGGATCGAAGGCGATGGCGCCTATGGTCGGCTTCGTTTCGAGTCCGGCGGGCACCGTGTCCAGCGCATACCGCAGACCGAGAGCCAGGGCCGAATCCACACCAGCGCCTGCACGATTGCCGTCATGCCCGAGCCGGCAGAGGATGCGCAGGTGCAGATCAACTCGTCAGATCTGCGCATCGACACTTTTCGGGCCAGTGGTGCCGGTGGCCAGCACATCAACAAGACCGACAGCGCGGTCCGCGTGACGCACCTGCCCACCGGCATCGTCGCGGAGTGCCAGGACGACCGCAGCCAGCATCGAAACAAGGCACGCGCACTGCTGGTTCTGGCCGCACGCCTGCAGGAGCGTGAGCGTGCCGAGAGGGCTGCGCAGCAGGCCGCCACCCGCAAGAGCCTGGTCGGCAGCGGCGACCGCAGCGACCGCATCCGGACATACAACTTTCCGCAGGGTCGATTGACCGACCATCGGATCGGGCTCACCTTGCATCGGTTGGCAACGGTCATGGAAGGTGACCTCGACGAAGTCCTTGACGCGCTGAAGGCCGCACGGGCGCAGGAGCTGCTGGCCGAGTTGGAGGCGGGTTGACCGGTCTTCCCGAGGTCGTCGTGGAGGCTCTGGACCTGGCCTTCGGGCTTGGCATCGACCGCTTGGACGCCCACCTTTTGCTGGCCCATGTCCTGGACCGCCCCAGAACCTGGCTGCTGGCCCATGACGATGCATCGCTCGACAGCGGGTCGGCGCAGGCATATATGTCCTTGTGTCGGCAAAGAGCAGCCGGCGCGCCGGTGGCCTACCTGATCGGACACAAGGAGTTCTGGGGTCACCGCCTGCAGGTAACGCCCGCGGTTCTGGTGCCGCGACCCGAGACGGAGTTGCTGGTGGACTGGGGCTTGCAGTTGCTGTCAGGCCCTTTGGAGGGACGGGACGCGCCGATGGTCGTCGACCTGGGTACCGGAAGCGGCGCCATTGCGATCACGCTGGCACTGGCCTGTCAGACGGCACAGGTGTTCGCCACGGACATCAGCCAGAACGCCATCGCGGTTGCGCAGGTCAACGCCAACCGGCTGCAGGCCCGTGTCCGGTTCTTTCAGGGTTCCTGGTGGCGGGCCGTCGCTGGCCATCGTTTCGATCTGGCGCTGTCGAACCCGCCCTACATCCGTGGCGCTGATCATCACCTCGCTGCGTTGACAGCCGAGCCGGCCGCCGCACTGACGCCCGGCGCACTGGGCACCGAAGCGTTGGACGAACTGGTCCTTGGCGCCGGTGGCCACCTGATCGACGGCGGCTGGCTTGTCCTGGAGCATGGCGCCGACCAGGGTGCCCATGTGCGCGACCGGCTGGTGTCTTGCGGCTTCGGCCAGGTGGAGACACGGCGGGACCTGGCTGGGTTGGAGCGCTGCACCGGCGGCTGTCTGCTGAGACCGAAACCGACAATCTGACGCACTTGTGCACCCCTTCTGAGGGTGGCAGGCTGGCGCGCAAGGCGTACGATCAATCGGACCGCAGTGCCCAGCCTGAAGGAGGTCGTCATGAACCGCACCGTCGTTGCCCTTGCGCTCGTTGCTGCAAGCACGGCTTCGTTTGGGCAGGGGCAGGGCCTGAGGTTGGAGCCCGACGCCTCGACAAAGGCGCCCTGGCAGGCGCGGCTGGAGTGGGCACCAGGCAACCACCTGGCTCAACCTTCCGCGGTACCTCGGCCGTCCATGCGGCTGGTCGGGGAATATCAGTTGGGTCGGTTGCGGTTCGGGCCGCAAAGCCTAGGGTCATTGAGCCTGACCGGTGGCCTCCTGCACGGCCAGCGAGGCGCCGTCGTCATGCCGATGGCGGCACCCCGCGTCGACTCAGCGTTCAGCGCCACCGGAGGCGGCCTGCGGCTGTCTGCGACGCCCGAGGCCAGCACGTGGTCGTACCTCGGTCTGGGCTATGCCGTATCCGCGCTGGACGGCGCTTTTGGATTTCGCGCCGATCTGGGTGTGGCGGCGCAGAACCCGGGGGCGGCCGGCCTGAGTCGACTTTCCGACATCAGCGGCCTGGACAACCTGGTGCGCGACCTTCGGCTGACGCCGGTACTGCGGCTCGGGATGTCCTACCGCTTCTGATCGGCCGGGCCGACCACCGATAGTCATTGGGGACTATGGCGGACCCCATCGATCGCCCGCTTCGGTTTGCCGTATAAACGGCGATCCTGAACCGCCGCATCCGTGCAACATGAGTGACATTCATTCGCAGATCGACCAGATCGTCAAGGGCCACAAAGTCGTGCTCTTCATGAAGGGAACCAGCCAGTTTCCGATGTGCGGCTTCTCTGGCCGCGCCATCCAGGTCCTCAAGGCCTGCGGCGTCCAGGACCTGGCCACCGTCAATGTGCTGGACGATGACATGATCCGGCAGGGCATCAAGGAGTATTCGAACTGGCCGACGATCCCGCAGCTCTATGTCGACGGTGAGTTCGTGGGTGGCTCCGACATCATGATGGAGATGTATCAGAGTGGTGAGCTGAAACAGCTGCTGTCGGCCTGAGCCAGCGCTGGCGCGCCCATCCAGCGCCTCAGCTCCTGGCCGGACGTCGACCCAGCCATTGCAGCCGGGTGGCCAGCACCGCCAACGGGTACTGCGGTTGGCCACGACTGCCGTTGTAGCGGCCGAGTGCCATCGCCAGGTCCCCCCTCTCGATGTCGAGGTAGTGGCGCAGGATCACGCAGCCGAAGCGCAAGTTGGTCTGCAAATGGAACAGGCGACCCGGGTCGCCCTGCCCGATCAACCGGGCCCAGAACGGCATGACCTGCATATAGCCGAGCGCGCCGGCGCTGCTGACCACGTACTTGCGGAATCCGCTTTCGACCTGGATCAGGCCCAGAACCAGCTCTGGCTCCAGTCCGGCGCGACTGCACTCGTACCAGAGCGTTCCCAGGAAGTCGACACGGGCGTTGTAGTCGGCCTTGTAGCGGCGTAAGGCCTCGCTCATCGCCCCCTTCCACTGCAGGTAGGCCACGCGCTGGTCGGCCGACGAGAACTGGGGCCGTGGTGGTGCGACATCGGCAACGGCGGCGCTCAAAGCGGTGCGCACCGCGTCCGCCAATGGCTCCTCCAGCTGACGACCGGCCGAAACCGGCGGCGCGTCGAGGGCCAGCCAACCGCCTGCGGCAGCCGCCAGCAACGCGCGACGCGACGCCGACGGTGCCTGGGTCACCGGCCGAGCAGGGCCTGGACTCTTGACGCTGCCTCGCTCAGCGGAACTGCCGAGGCCTGCGCATCGCGGCGCCCTTGGATCTCTGCCGTGCCGGCCTTCAGGCCACGGTCCGACAGGACGACACGAAGCGGTACGCCGACCAGTTCCCAATCCGCGAACATGGCCCCCGGACGCTCGCCGCGATCGTCCATGATCACATCGGCACCGGCAGCCAGCAATTGCGTATGCAGAGCCTGCGCCGCCTCGCGCACCTCGGCACTGCGATCCATGCCGATCGGGCAGATGACAACCTCGAAGGGAGCGATGGCCGCGGGCCAGATGATCCCTCGCTCATCATGACTTTGCTCGATCGCCGCGCCCAGGATGCGCGTGACGCCGATGCCATAGCAACCCATCTCGAACGGGCGCGGCTTGCCTGCCTCGTCCAGATAGACCGCGTTCATTGGCTCGCTGTACTTCTTGGTGCCGAGATAGAAGACGTGCCCGACCTCGATGCCGCGCTGGATGGCCAGAACACCCTGGCCATCGGGTGACGGGTCACCCGCCACGACATTGCGGATATCGGCCACGAGGTCAGGCTCGGGCAAATCACGGCCCCAGTTGACACCCGTTAAGTGGAAGTCCTCGGCGTTGGCACCGCAGATGAAGTCGGACATGGCCGCGACCGTCCGGTCGGCAACCACCTTCACCGGGCGGATAGCAGCGATCGGTCCGAGGTAGCCCGGCTTGCAGCCGAAGTGCGCCTCAATCTCGGACACCGTCGCGAACCGAAAGCCCGCCTTCAGGCCCGGCAGCTTGCCGGACTTGATCTCGTTGAGCCCGTGGTCGCCACGCACCAGAAGCAACCAGATGGTGGTCTGGACCACATGACCATCGCCATCGGTCTGGTCGGTGGCCAGCACCAGCGACTTGATGGTCTGCTGCAACGGCACGCCCAGAAGTTTGGCGACATCCTCACAAGTGCTGCGACCCGGTGTCGGCGTCCGTGCCAGTGCCTGTGCAGGGGCCGCACGCTCGGCGATCAACGGCAGGGCTTCGGCCAGTTCGACGTTCGCGGCATATGCGCTGGTCGGGCAGTAGGCGATCGCGTCCTCGCCGGTATCGGCAATGACCTGGAACTCATGCGAGGCATCGCCGCCGATCGCCCCCGTATCCGCAGCCACTGCACGGTACTTCAGACCGAATCGGTCAAAGATGCGGCAGTAGCTGTCGTACATCGCCTGGTAGCTTTTCATTGCGGACGCCTGGTCCCGATCGAAGGAGTACGCATCCTTCATCGTGAACTCCCGCCCTCGCATCACGCCAAAGCGCGGGCGGCGCTCGTCCCGGAATTTGGTCTGAATGTGATAGAAATTTCGTGGCAGCTGCTTGTAGCTGCGCAGCTCCTGGCGCGCGATGTCGGTGATCACCTCTTCGCTGGTGGGCTGGATGACAAAGTCGCGTTGATGCCGGTCCTTGACCCGCAAAAGCTCGGGCCCATAGTCCTGGAACCGCCGCGTCTCTTGCCACAACTCGGCAGGCTGCACAACAGGCATCAGCAACTCCACAGCGCCCGCCCGGTTCATCTCCTCGCGGATGATGGCCTCGACCTTGCGGATCACCCTCAGGCCCATCGGCATGTAGCTGTAGATGCCGGCCCCCAGCCGTTTGATCATGCCGGCACGCATCATCAGTTGATGGCTGATGACCTCCGCGTCGGAAGGTGCCTCTTTGAGCGTGGAAACGAAGAACTGGCTGGCCTTCATGATGATGGTGCGTCCGCATCCCGCGGGCGGCTTGTGGAGGTCAGCGCCGACATGATGTGCCCGAGGCACCTGGCATGCGGGTATGCGCGGACTCACACAGCGCAGAACCCCGGTGCAATAATGACCTCAGTCAAAGAATCGGGGTGCGATTATGCTCGACCGGGAGGGCTTCAGGCCCAACGTCGGCATCATCCTGCTGAACGCGCGGAACCAGGTCTTCTGGGGCAAGCGGCTGCGCACGCACTCGTGGCAGTTTCCGCAGGGCGGCATCAAGTACGGCGAGTCGCCGGAACAAGCCATGTTCCGGGAGCTGCATGAAGAGGTCGGCCTGCGACCCGAGCATGTGCGCGTGCTGGCGCGCACCCGGGATTGGCTGCGCTACGAAGTGCCCGACCACTTCATCCGCCGCGAGGCTCGTGGCCACTATCGTGGGCAGAAGCAGATCTGGTTTCTGCTGAGGCTGGTCGGGCGGGACACCGATCTCGACCTGCGCGCTACGGACCATCCCGAATTCGATGCCTGGCGATGGAATGAGTACTGGGTTCCGCTTGAACTGGTGATCGAGTTCAAGCGTGGTGTCTATGAGTCAGCGTTGAACGAACTCGCGCGGTTCCTGCCGCGTGTCCAACCGCAGAACCGGTTCTTGCGCTCTGGTATCCGAGGACGGGGGCCGGCAGAACCGCAAGAACCCGGCGAGCCATCTGCGCCATCGCGCATGGGGACGCAGGACTGAAGGCACCCCCGGGGCGCGGCCCTGCCCTACACCAGGACGAGGTTGTCTCGGTGTATCAGCTCCGCCTCGTTCGAGAATCCCAGCAGTGCCTCGATCTGCGACGACGGCTTTCGCATGATCAGTCGCGCCTCGGTTGAGGAGTAGTTGATCAGGCCGCGCGCCAGGTCGTCGCCGGCGACCGAACGCACGGCGACGACGTCGCCACGCATGAAGTCTCCACTCACTTGGATCACGCCGATCGGCAGCAGGCTCTTGCCCTCAGCGCGCAACTTGTGGACGGCCCCATCATCGACCACCACGGCACCCTTGAGTTGAAGGTGATCGAGCATCCATTGCTTGCGGGCTGCAAGCTTCGGGGTTGCGGCTTCCAATGCGGTGCCAATGGACTGGCCAGCGGCCAGCCTCAGCAGCACGTCTGGTTCCCGGCCCCAGGCGATCACGGTTCCCGCACCGCTGCCCGCCGCACGACGCGCCGCTTGCACCTTGGTCAGCATGCCGCCGCGACCTAGAGCCGAACCGCTGCCGCCGGCCATGCCCTCCAGCGCCGGATCGCCGGCCCGCGCCTGGCTGATCAAGTGGGCCTGGGGGTCCCGCCGAGGATCGGCCGAATACAGACCCTTCTGGTCGGTGAGGATGATCAAGGCGTCGGCCTCGATCAGATTGGCCACCAGGGCACCCAAGGTATCGTTGTCACCAAACTTGATTTCGTCGTTGACGACCGTGTCGTTTTCGTTGATGACTGGGACCACCTGCAGCGACAGCAGGGTCAGCAAGGTCGAACGTGCATTGAGATAGCGCTCACGGTCCGCCAGGTCCGCATGGGTGAGCAGGATCTGCGCACTCTTGAGCCCATAGGTCGATAGCTGCGTCTCGTACATCTGAGCCAGGCCCATCTGCCCAACTGATGCAGCCGCCTGCAACTCATGCAACTCACGCGGCCGCTTGGTCCAACCCAGCCGCTTCATGCCCTCGGCAATCGCGCCGCTGGAAACCATGACCACCTCTCGCCCCTGAGTCGCCAGGCCAGCCAACTGGCGACACCAGTTGCCGACGGCCGCAGCGTCGACACCCTTGCCCTCGTTGGTGACAAGGCTGGAGCCAACCTTAACAACCAACCGGCGCGCGGACGCAACAAAGCTGGTCATCGCCCCGATTCAGGCTTGGCGCGTCGGCCCGTTACCGATGAATCGACGGGCGTCGGAACAGCGGCGACTGGCTCATCGAAACGCGGATCGGCGTCCGGTCCAGGCGGAACGCGTGCGGCGGCCACATGGTCATAAACCGCCTGCACCAGTGGGTCCAGGCCGCGCCGTGTCAACGCCGATACGGCAAACACCGGCCCTTTCCATCGCAAGCGGCGAACCAGGTCGGCCATGCGGTCAGCTTGCACCTCGGGATCCAGCATGTCGCACTTGTTTAGCACCAGCCATCGCGGCTTGGCATGGAGCTGTGCGTCATAGGCCTTCAGCTCCTTGACGATCGCTCTGATCTGGCCGACCGGGTCGGTGGCCGCGTCGAAAGGCGCGAAGTCCACCAGATGCAGCAGCAGCCTGGTGCGCTGCAGATGCCGCAGGAACTGGTGGCCAAGCCCGGCACCTTCGGACGCGCCCTCGATCAGCCCCGGGATGTCGGCGACCACGAAGCTGCGGTCGGGACCGGCGCGCACCACGCCCAGATTCGGATGCAGGGTCGTAAACGGGTAGTCAGCAATCTTGGGCCGAGCATTGGAGATCGCGGCGATCAGCGTCGACTTGCCCGCATTGGGCATGCCCAGTAGGCCGACATCGGCCAGCACCCGCAATTCCAGCTGAAGCTTGCGCTGGCCACCAGGCCAGCCGGGGGTCTTCTGACGTGGCGCGCGGTTGGTGCTGGTCTTGAAGTGCAGATTGCCGAATCCGCCGTCGCCACCCTGAGCCAGCACCACACGCTCACCGTGCTCAAGCAGTTCCGCGACCCGCTCGCCCGTGTCGATGTCAGTCACGATGGTGCCGACCGGCATGCGCAGCACGATGTCATCAGCTGCCGCACCGAATTGATCGGCGCCCCGACCGGACTCCCCATTGCGGGCCTCGTGGCGCCTGGCGTAGCGGTAGTCGATTAACGTGTTGAGGTTGCGATCACCCTCGGCAAACACGCTGCCTCCGCGGCCGCCGTCGCCACCGTTGGGCCCACCGAAAGGGATCGATTTCTCGCGGCGGAAGCTGACGCATCCGGCCCCGCCATTGCCGGCCACGACATCGATCACCGCTTCATCGACGAACTTCATCGCCTTGCCCCCAAAACGACGAAGCCCCGGCTGGCCGGGGCTTCGGTATGCCGGCGCCCGACCGTGGTCAGGCCGGCGTGACGCTGACGGTCTGTCGGTTTAACGCACCCTGCGTACGGTAGCTGACGCTGCCATCTACCAACGCGAACAGCGAGTGGTCGCGGCCTATGCCGACGTTGTTACCGGCATGAAACACCGTACCGCGCTGGCGCACGAGGATGCTGCCTGCGGTGACCACTTGTCCACCAAAGACTTTCACACCCAACATTTTTGGTTGTGAGTCGCGGCCGTTTCGAGTGGAGCCGCCGCCCTTTTTCTGTGCCATGTTTCAGAACTCCTGGGTTGAGCGCGCCGATCAGCCTGCAACCGCGCTGATCTGCAGCTCGGTATATGTCTGCCGATGGCCGGCATGGCGCTGATAGTGCTTGCGGCGGCGCATCTTGAAGATGCGCACTTTGTCGTGCTTGCCATGTGCGACCACCGTCGCCTTCACGCTTGCACCCGTCACCCAGGGCGTGCCGATCTTCATGTCCGCGCCGTCGCCGACGGCCAACACCTGCTCGATCACGATCTCCTGGCCCACGTCCGCAGCAATCTGTTCTACCTTGATCTTCTCGCCGGCTGCAACCTTGTATTGCTTGCCACCGGTTTTTATGACCGCGTACATATGTGCCCTTTCGTCGGAATCCGGCTACCGACCTGAAAGAAGGCCGAGCAACGCGGAACCGAAAAGTATAGCAGCCTGAGGCACCAGCCGGAAGCTGGCAGAAGCGCAGCGGCGCCTTCTGCCGGCCGGGCGGATCCCATTCCTATAATTTGCGGTGCCCTTGGAGCCTTCGATCCCCGTGCAAGCCCACCCGCCCGTTGCCCCGCTCGACCTCGACGGAATGGCGCAGGACATGGCGCAGGTCGACCTCGTCATCCAGCAACGACTGAGGTCCGACGTTGCGTTGATCAACCAGATCTCCAGCTACATCATCGGAGCCGGGGGCAAGCGGATCCGACCTCGGCTGGTACTGCTGTTCTCGCGCGCACTGGGCTTCGATGGGGACGAGCGGCACACCCTGGCAGCCATCGTCGAGTTCATTCATACCGCGACCTTGCTGCATGACGACGTGGTCGATGAGTCGGCGCTGCGCCGTGGGCGCGAAACAGCAAACGCACATTTCGGCAACGCAGCAGCGGTCCTGGTCGGTGATTTCCTGTACTCCCGCGCGTTCCAGATGATGGTGTCGATCCACCGGATGCGGGTGCTGGACGTCCTTGCCGACGCCACCAACGTGATCGCGGAGGGGGAGGTTTTGCAGTTGATGAATATGCACAACCCCGACGTTTCGGTCGACGACTATCTGCGGGTCATCCGATACAAGACGGCCAAGCTCTTCGAGGCCAGTGCGCGGCTGGGGGCTGTCATGGCCGATGCCTCTGCTGTGGTCGAGGAGGCCTGTGCTGCCTATGGCCGCTCGCTGGGCACGGCCTTTCAGCTCGTGGATGACCTGCTCGACTATGAAGGCGATTCGCTGCAGCTTGGCAAGAACGTCGGAAGCGACCTGCGCGAGGGCAAGCCGACCTTGCCGTTGCTCGTGGCCATGGAACGCGGCACTCAGCAGCAGCGAGACCTGATTCGCCATGCCATCGAGCATGGCGAGGAGCGTCGCCTGGCCGACATCGTCACGATCGTTCGGGAGACCGGGGCCCTGGATGCCACCCGGGAGGCTGCGCGACGGGAGTCCAGCAATGCACTCGCGAGCGCCATGGCGCTGCCGCCATCGTCAGCGCGTGCCGCTCTGCTAGACTTATGCGTTCGGTCGGTTGAGCGCTCTTCCTGAGCCTGACAGATCTCACCGCCGGTATTTGGCCGGTGGCCCATCGGGGTGTAGCTTAGCCTGGTAGAGCGCTACGTTCGGGACGTAGAGGCCGGAGGTTCGAATCCTCTCACCCCGACCAGGATTCCTCGACGCTGCATCCGTTTCCATTGGTGAACAGGCGTGCCGTCCGGGGTGATTCTCGGGTTTACAGCAGGGGCGCAGTTCAGGGATGATCCGCACCCTCACCCTGCATCCCATCACGTGGCCGCTCCCGATACCCTGATTGAGTCTCAGCCGTCCGCGCTTTCCGGCGTTGGACGCGTGCTCGTCCACGCAGGCAAGCTGGGCAAGAAGGCCGCCGAGGACATTTCCAAGAGCGCGGTCGAGCGCAAGATCAGTTTCGTCGCCGCGGTGATCGCGTCGGGCGCCGTGTCGGCCGCGGACTTGGCACACACCTTGGCCGGGACACTTGCACTGCCGTTGGTGGACCTCGCGGCCGTCGACCTAGAACGTGCGCCGAAGAACGTCATCGACGTGAAGATGATCCAGCAGTTCCAGATTGTCGTGCTTGGCAAGCGCGGCAACAGGCTGTTTATCGGCGGCGCGGATCCGACCGACCAGGAAGCCGTCGAGCGGATCAAGTTCGCAACCCAGTTGTCGCCGGAATGGGTGATCGTCGAGTACGACAAGCTGTCCAAGCTGCTGGAAGCCCAGAACACCAGCGCCAATGAAGCGCTTGAGTCCATTGCCGGGGGTGACTTCGAGTTCGACGTCACGGACGAAGAGTCGCCCCAGGAATCGGCCGAGGTCGCCACCGAAGTCGAGGATGCACCGGTCGTCCGATTCCTGCAGAAGATGCTGATCGACGCCATCAACGCCCGCGCTTCGGACCTGCATTTCGAACCCTACGAGTACAACTACCGGGTGCGCTTCCGGGTCGACGGGGAACTGCGCGAGATCACACAACCACCGATCGCGATCAAGGACAAGCTGGCCTCGCGGATCAAGGTCATCAGCCGCCTAGACATCTCGGAGAAGCGCGTGCCGCAGGACGGCCGCATGAAGATGAAGTTCGGCAGCAAGGCGATTGACTTCCGGGTATCGACGTTGCCGACGCTCTTTGGTGAAAAGATCGTCATCCGTATCCTGGACCCGTCCAGCGCGCGTCTGGGCATCGAGGCGTTGGGCTATGAGCGGATCGAGAAGGACCGTCTGATGACGTGCATCGTCCGGCCCTACGGCATGGTTCTCGTTACCGGCCCGACGGGATCGGGCAAGACGGTGTCGCTGTACACCTGCCTGAACATCCTCAACCAGCCGGGCATCAACATCTCGACCGTCGAGGACCCTGCTGAAATCAACCTGCCGGGCATCAACCAGGTCAATGTCAACGACAAGGCCGGCCTGACGTTCGCCGTGGCTCTGAAAGCGTTCTTGCGTCAGGATCCGGACGTCATCATGGTCGGCGAGATCCGCGACCTGGAGACCGCAGACATTGCGATCAAGGCGGCGCAGACCGGCCACATGGTCATGTCGACGCTTCACACCAACGACGCGCCGACCACGCTGACTCGATTGATGAACATGGGCGTCGCGCCGTTCAACATCGCATCCAGTGTGATCCTGATCACGGCGCAGCGCCTGGGGCGACGCCTGTGCGAGAACTGCAAACAGCCCGCAGACTATCCTCGCGAGGCGTTGCTGCGTGCCGGCTATGCCCCGGAGAGCCTGGACGGCAGTTGGAAGCCATACAGGGCCGTTGGCTGCGCAGCCTGCAACAACGGCTACAAGGGTCGGGTGGGGATCTACCAGGTCATGCCGATCTCCGAGGAGCAGCAGCGGTTGATCCTCTCGGAAGGCACGGCGATGGACATTGCCGTGCAGGCTCGCAAGGATGGCGTGCGCGATCTGCGGCAGTCCGGGCTTGTCAAGGTACGCGCCGGTCTGACCACGCTCGAAGAGGTGATCTCCGTCACCAATGAATGATCCAACGGCAGCGCCGCGGATGCGCTGTTCGCATTGAGGCCGCACGGCCGGAGGTTTCATGGCAACAGCAGCGGCAACCCGCACCACCAAGGACGTCAAGGAGCAGGTCTACGAGTGGGAGGGTCGCGACAAGAACGGCAAGGTCGTCCGCGGCGAGATTCGCGCCGGTGGCGAGGCAGCCGTTAGCGCCACGCTGCGGCGCCAAGGCATCCTGCTGACCAAGGTCAAGAAGCGCCGCACCAGCGGCGGCCGGTCGATCAAGCTAAAGGACGTGGCTGTCTTCACGCGCCAGTTGGCGACCATGATGAAGGCCGGCGTGCCGCTGCTGCAGGCCTTCGACATCGTCGGACGCGGCAGTACCAACCCCAAGTTGACCCGGTTGCTGGGCGATATCCGTTCCGATGTCGAGACCGGCACGAGCCTGTCAGCTGCGTTCCGCAAGCATCCGATGTATTTCGATGCGCTCTACTGCAATCTGGTCGAAGCCGGCGAGGCGGGCGGCATCCTGGAGCAGCTGCTGGACCGCTTGGCGCTCTATCAGGAGAAGACGCTGGCGATCAAATCCAAGATCAAGTCAGCGTTGATGTACCCAGTGGCCGTCATCGTCGTCGCTTTCGTGGTCCTGGCCGTGATCATGATCTTCGTGATTCCGGCCTTCAAGGACGTCTTCTCCTCCTTTGGAGCGGACCTGCCGGCACCGACGCTCGCGGTGATCGCCATGTCCGAGTTCTTTGTCAGCTACTGGTGGCTTATGCTGATCGTGGGGGTTGGTGGCGGCTATATGTTCATGCAGTCATGGCGGCGGTCGGAGAAGATGCAGATGGCCATGGACCGCCTGCTTCTGAAGATTCCGGTCTTCGGACAGCTGATCGACAAGTCGGTTGTTGCGCGCTGGACTCGGACGCTGTCGACCATGTTCGCCGCCGGCGTGCCGCTGGTTGAGGCACTGGACTCCGTCGGCGGCGCTTCAGGCAACGCGGTCTACGTCGAGGCGACCGAGAAGATCCAGAAGGACGTCTCCAGCGGGTCCGCATTGACGACAGCCATGCAGGCCACCGGCGTATTCCCCAACATGGTCCTGCAGATGGCGGCGATCGGCGAGGAGTCCGGCTCCCTGGACCACATGCTGGCCAAGGCAGCGGAGTTCTATGAGGAGGAAGTCGATGACATGGTCAAAGGCCTGTCCAGCCTGATGGAGCCCTTCATTATCGTCATCCTCGGCACCTTGATCGGTGGCATCGTCGTTTCCATGTACCTGCCGATCTTCAAGCTGGGTTCGGTCGTCTAGGACATGCCGGCGCTGCCGATGGAATGGTTGCTGTCGGTGCCGGCGCTGGCCGTGCTGGGCCTGCTGGTTGGCAGCTTCCTGAATGTGGTTGCACATCGCTTCCCCCTCATGCTGGAGCGGCAGTGGTGGTCCGATGTCGCCACGCAGTTGGGTGACGAGGAGTCGCATCATCGGGTTCTGGGACAGGCCATGCCCGAAGCCACGCGGCAGGTCGCCGTGTCGCTGCAAACGCAGCTGGATGCCCTGTCCCCGTTGGGCCTGTCCCGACCGGCATCACGCTGCCCTAGTTGTGGTCAGGCGATTCGTTGGCACCAGAACGTCCCGTTCATCAGCTGGCTGGTTCTTCGTGGGCGGTGCGCCTGCTGCGCCCAATCGATATCCGTCCGATACCCGGTCGTCGAAGTCGCGACTGCCGTGCTGTTCGCGGCTGTAGGCTGGCGCTTCGGCCCCACGCCGATGGCGCTCTGGTATTGCGGCCTGGTGGGCGCGCTTTTGGCCCTGTCGCTGATCGACTGGGACACGACGGTGCTTCCGGACGACATCACCTTGCCGCTGCTTTGGGCGGGACTCGCCGGCGCAGCGCTGGGCGCAGGCGTTGCGTTGGCCGACTCGATTTGGGGCGCTGTCGCCGGGTACCTGTCGCTGTGGTCGGTCTATTGGCTGTTCAAGTTGGCCACGGGCAAGGAGGGCATGGGGCACGGCGACTTCAAGCTGCTGGCCGCGCTCGGCGCCTGGTTGGGCTGGCAGGCCTTGTTGCCCGTGATCCTGGCGGCTTCTGTCTTGGGTGCCCTGGTCGGCATCGGCATGAAGGTCACGGGATCGCTGCGCGAGGGCCGATATGTTCCCTTCGGCCCCTTCCTGGCTGGCGCCGGTATCGTGATCTTGCTGCTGGGCAATGCCGTCGTGCTGAGATGGATGGGGTGGGCCTGACACCGGTCAGAAGCGTCGGGCTGACGGGCGGCATCGGCAGTGGCAAGAGCACGGTCGCGCAGGCCCTTGTTCGCCTTGGAGCCGCGCTGGTCGATACCGATCTCATCGCTCGCGAGCTGACCTTGCCCGGTGGCGCCGCGATGCCGCGTCTGCGCCAACTGTTCGGAGATGCCATTGCGGACCCGCTGGGTGGCCTGGACAGGGCCCGCATGCGAGAGATCGCTTTCGCCGACTCGGGAGCCAGGGCCCGTCTTGAGTCGGTTCTACATCCGATGATCGGTGTTGAGGCACAACGGCTTGCCGCCTCGGCGCCCGGGTGGGTCGTGTTCGATGTACCGCTTCTGGGCGCGACCAGCGTGTGGCGCCAGCGGTGTGATCGCATCCTGGTCGTCGACTGTTCCGAAGACACCCAGGTCCGGCGCGTTGTGGCGCGCTCGGGCTGGGAGCCGACCCAGGTGCGCTCGGTGATCGCCCAGCAGGCCACCCGATCGTCGCGCCGCGGCATCGCGGACGCCGTCCTCTTCAACGAG
Source organism: Aquabacterium sp. (assembly GCA_046160725.1). Classification (GTDB taxonomy): domain Bacteria; phylum Pseudomonadota; class Gammaproteobacteria; order Burkholderiales; family Burkholderiaceae_C; genus JBJXHB01. The sequence goes on along the minus strand of JBJXHB010000200.1, from coordinate 31,778 downwards.
GGCCTGTCGTTGGCCGAGCTGGATGAAGCGGTCGTCGCGCTGTGGCGGCTCTGGATCGGCGAACCCGAAGCGACCCTGTGAAACAATTCGGCGCTTGCGCAGGCGCGAGATGACGCCGCGATGAGGGGCATCGGATTGGTCCTGTACGAGTACCCGCTCAACGAGAGTATCCGCACCATGTTGCGGCTGGAACACCTGTTTCAGCGCCTCGGCGAGCTGATGGTGCGTGATGCGCCGGTCGACCACCATTTCGCGTTGGTCACTCTGTTCGAGATCATGGATGTCGCCTCCCGTGCGGACCTGAAATCGGACGTCCTGAAGGAACTGGAGCGTCATCGAGGCATCCTGGATTCCTGGCGTGACAACGCCCAGGTCGAGCAATCCGTGCTGCAGCAGCGGCTGAGCCAGATCGATACCGCGCATGGCCCGCTGAACCAACTGGCGGGCAAGGCCGGTCATGTCTTGACCACCAACGACTGGCTGATGAGCGTGCGCAGCCGCATCGGCATTCCCGGCGGCACCTGCGAGTTCGATCTACCGGCCTACTACGCCTGGCAGCAACTGGATCCGGCACGACGCCGCAGCGACCTGGCCGGCTGGGTGGCGACCATGGCGCCGCTGGCCCAGGCCCTGCAAGTCTTAATGCGGCTGCTCAGGGACTCCGGTGTTCCTCAGATGGTGGCCGCTTCCGGCGGGCAGTACCAGCGGACGTTGCCGCAAGGCCGTGGGTTCCAGTTGCTGCGACTGCGGATCTCGGGCGAGGGTGGCCTGGTGCCCGAGATCAGCGGGCATCGCCTGCTCGTATCGGTGCGCCTGATGCGTACCGATACCGATGGTCGGCTGCGGCCATCCAGCGAAGACGCCAGCTTCGAGCTGGCACTTTGCGCTTGAAGGTCAGACACCTTTTGCCCTGCCTATGGCCGAGGATGCGGGCTTGAAGCGCGAAGCGCCGCTGGTGCCGTGCCCGGCCTGTCGGCAACGGGTCCGGTATGAGTTGACGAACCCTTGGCGCCCATTCTGCAGCGAGGCATGCCGTCAACGCGACCTGGGCAACTGGGCCAACGAGAGCTACAGGGTCGCCGCAGCGCCACCCGATGAGGCCGACGATCCGGACGTGGCCGCGACCCGCGACACTTGAATAGTCGCGTTCGATCCCTATAATCGGCCTGCTAGCACTCGACGTCACTGAGTGCTAACAACCCGCCAAGGCGGGTCAACAAGTATGTAAATGGGCGCTCACTATTGTTTAGCGCTTCATTCTTTCTCACTGAACTAGCAAGGAGATGTCATGAAACTGCGTCCGTTGCACGACCGCGTGGTCGTCAAGCGCCTCGAAGTCGAAACCAAGACGGCCTCGGGAATCGTGATCCCGGACAACGCCGCCGAGAAGCCGGACCAAGGCGAAGTCTTGGCCGTCGGTCCCGGCAAGCGCAATGACAAGGGCGACTTCGTCGTTCCCAACGTCAAGGCCGGCGACCGTGTCCTGTTTGGCAAGTACAGCGGCCAAACCGTCAAGGTCGATGGCGATGAACTGCTGGTGATGCGCGAGGAAGACCTCTTCGCTGTCATCGAGAAGTGATCGCACCGCGGTCGCGCCCGTAGACGGCAGACCGGCCAGTTCGTCAGGCCAGTGCCTGATGCCGCCTTGTCTGCCGGCGCGATGACCGCCTCGTCCCAGATTCAACATTCCCGGAGATTCAAGAAATGGCTGCAAAAGACGTAGTGTTCGGCGCCGACGCGCGCCACCGTATGGTTGATGGCGTGAACATCCTGGCCAACGCGGTCAAGGTCACGCTGGGCCCGAAGGGCCGCAACGTGGTGCTGGAGCGCAGCTTCGGCGCCCCCACCGTCACCAAGGACGGTGTCTCGGTCGCCAAGGAGATCGAGCTCAAGGACAAGCTCATGAACATGGGCGCGCAGATGGTCAAGGAGGTCGCCTCCAAGACCAGCGACGCCGCCGGCGACGGCACCACCACCGCGACGGTGCTGGCTCAGTCCATCGTCCGTGAAGGCATGAAGTACGTGGCCGCGGGCATGAACCCGATGGACCTCAAGCGTGGCATCGACAAGGCGGTGATCGCCCTGGTCGAGGAACTGAAGAAGGCCAGCAAGCCCACGACCACGAGCAAGGAGATCAGCCAGGTTGGCGCGATTTCCGCCAACGCCGACGAGTCGATCGGCAAGATCATTGCCGATGCGATGGACAAGGTCGGCAAGGAAGGTGTCATCACCGTCGAGGACGGCAAGAGCCTGAACAACGAACTCGACGTCGTCGAAGGCATGCAGTTCGACCGCGGCTACCTGTCGCCTTACTTCGTCAACAACGCCGAGAAGCAGGTGGCCGTCCTGGACAGCCCGTACATCCTGCTGCACGACAAGAAGGTCAGCAACATTCGCGACCTGCTGCCCTGCCTGGAGCAGGTGGCCAAGGCTGGCAAGCCGTTGCTGATCGTCGCTGAAGAAGTCGAAGGCGAGGCCCTGGCCACGCTGGTGGTCAACACCATCCGCGGCGTGCTCAAGGTTTGCGCCGTCAAGGCCCCGGGCTTTGGTGACCGTCGCAAGGCGATGCTGGAAGACATGGCCATCCTGACCGGTGGCAAGGTCATCTCCGATGAGGTCGGCCTGACGCTGGAAAAGATTGCGCTGACCGACTTGGGTCAGGCCAAGCGCATCGAGGTGGGCAAAGAGAACACCATCATCATCGACGGCACCGGCAAGGCTGCCGATATCGAGGCGCGCGTCAAGCAGATCCGCGTCCAGATCGAGGAAGCCACCAGCGACTATGACCGCGAGAAGCTGCAAGAGCGCGTGGCCAAGCTGGCCGGCGGCGTCGCGGTCATCAAGGTCGGAGCCGCCACCGAAGTCGAGATGAAGGAAAAGAAGGCCCGCGTCGAGGACGCGCTGCACGCGACGCGCGCTGCCGTTGAAGAAGGCATCGTGGCTGGTGGCGGTGTCGCGCTGCTGCGCGCGCGCCAGGCCGCTGGTGCCGTCAAGGGCGACAACCACGACCAGGAAGCCGGCATCAAGATCGTGATGCGGGCGGTCGAGCAGCCGCTGCGCGAGATCGTCTACAACGCCGGCGAAGAGCCCAGCGTGGTGATCAACCGCGTCCTTGAGGGCAAGGGCAACTTTGGCTACAACGCCCAGACCGGCGCCTATGGCGACATGATCGACATGGGCATCCTGGACCCGACCAAGGTCACCCGGACCGCGCTGCAGAACGCCGCGTCGGTTGCCAGCCTGATGCTGACGACCGAGTGCATGGTTGCCGAGGCGCCCAAGGACGACAAGCCGATGCCCGGTGGCGGCGGCATGGGTGGCATGGGTGGCATGGACGGCATGGACATGTAATTCGGCCTGCCGACCAGAGAAGAGCGGGCATTGGCCCGCTTTTCCGCCGAAGCCCGCGCACCGGAGACGGACGCGGGCTTTTTCTTGGCGGGACGGCGCCCTTATCATCCCGTGCCGTTGTTTCGCACCCCCCGCATGCCCAATCTGGCTGAGTTCGTCGCCGATGAATTGCTGCGCGCTCCCATGGTCTTCGACCATGCGATCGACGCCGTCTTGCGGGAGTGGCGCAACAGTCCGCATCCGCCGCCAGGGCGACCCGGTCAGGATCCCGCGCGCACGTTGAGCCTTCAGCGCGGCGACGTGGTGCAGGCCGCCATGGCCAACCTGCGTCGGACCGTCGAAGAGGCCGTGAAACCGCCCACCGCCGCAACGGCAACGCCTGCAGCCGAGTCCTGGCAGCTGTTGATGCAGGCGCCCCGCCTGGAGCTGTCATTGCTGGACGACGACGCGATGGCTGGCGATATTGCGCTGTCGCGCACCATCGAATCGATCCGCTCGCACGCGGAGTTCGAGTTGCGCGAATTCCAGGCCTACCTGTCCAGCCTGGCCGGTGACATGTACGTGTCGCGGGACTTCAATCCATTTCGCCCCGAGGCCTGGGTCCAGGCGCTGTGGCAGGCGGTCCAGACCGCCTCGCTGCCCCGTCCGTTGCAGGCGGCCTTCATGCGCGAGGCCAGCCCGGTGCTCGCCGAGTCGCTGCGCCACGGCTATGCCGCTTCCACACGACGGCTCCAGGAGGCTGGCGTCGTACGTGCCAGTCATCGCACCATCGTGTTCGCCGGCGGTGCTCGAACCGCCGTCGATTCGTCCGAGGACACCGGCCGGCTGCACGAGCTGCGCGACAGCATGCCGATGCCATTGGACGGTCCGGCGGTGCCTGCTATCGAATCCCTGGTCGCGCCGGCGCCCGCGCCCGTGTCGGTGCCCAGTGTTTCCGCTGATGCGGTCGACCCGCAGCTGATCGAGCTGTTGTCCCGCCTGTTCGATGCGATGCAGGCGGACCGGCACCTGCCGGCCGAGACCCAGGCGCTGCTGCTGCGGCTGCATCCGACCGTGATGCGCGCCGCGTTGCGCGAGCCGACGCTGCTGGACAGTTACGAGCACGCGGTCTGGCGCTTCGTCGATGCGCTGGCCTTCCTGCTGGACACGGCGCCTCGGCAGCATCTGGACCGGACGCGACAGTTCGCACGCGGCCTGGTGGACGATCTGGTCGGTGACGCCGCTGCGGATGTGGCCCGATTCGAATGGGCACATTCGCGCCTGGCGGCCTTTGAGCGCAATCTGCTCGACCGCACATTGGCTGCCGCCGAGGACCAGATCGCCGAGCTGGCTGAGCGCGACGGCAGGGACGCCGGCGATACGACAGCGTCGACACAAACGCTGGACATCGGCACTCTGGACACCGTCCCGGCGGGGCTGCTCGCGGCCGATGCCGAGCCGCCCGCCGTCGTCAGCGACTGCCCGGTCGGCGGCTGGCTGCGCGCGTATGTGCAGGGTGACTGGCGACAGCTTCAGTTGCTGTGGCGAGGCCCGCGACGCCACACCTGGCTGCTGCTGGACGTCCGGGCCAGTCGCTTGCTGGCGCTGCGCCGGGCTGCCCTGGACACGCTGGCCACTGAAGGCCTGGCCGGGCCACTGAAGCCCCGCTCGCTGGTCCGCGCAGCGGCAGCCCGTGTGCTGCGCGCGCTGTCCACGCCACCCGGTACATGACGGCCCGCGTCGCCGCGGGGCCTGCTGCTCGACTGCGGGCTCTCGTCGCGGCACTGACACTGGCCGCCGCATCGGGCATATGGGCCCAAAGGCCTGTGCCGGCCACCGCAGCGCCCACATCGACCAGCCCAAACCCGGCGTCACCTGGATTGATTGCAGTTCAGGACCAACCCGTCGCGACCAAGCCCCGCCCCCGCATAGGCCTGGTGCTGTCCGGTGGTGGCGCTCGCGGTCTGGCCCATGTCGGCGTACTGAAAGTGCTGGAGCAACTGCAGATCCCGGTCGACATGATCGCGGGCACCTCGATGGGCTCCATCGTCGGCGGCCTCTACGCCACTGGCATGTCGGCAACGGAAATCGAACGAGAGTTGCTGCGCGTCAACTGGGACCAGGTCTTCACCCGGCGTGTGGAGCGCCGCGAACTCTCGCAGCGCCGCAAGGAGCAGGACTACGACGTCTCGCCACTGCTGGAACTCGGCATGCGCAATGGCGAAATCCGGCTGCCGCAAAGCGCCGTGTCCAGCCGCGGCCTGGAGACACTTCTGCGGCGCTACACCCTGCCGGCTCGCGCCATCGAGCGCTTTGACGACCTGCCGATCCCGTTCCGCGCCGTGGCCACCGACATGGAGACCGGCGCCGCTGTCGTGCTGGACCGTGGCGACCTGGCATTGGCCCTGCGCTCCAGCATGAGCGTGCCGGGCGTGTTCGCGCCCACCGAGCTCGACCGGCGCATCCTGGGCGACGGTGGCCTGGTCAACAACGTGCCGGTCGACGTGGCACGCGCGATGGGTGCCGACCTGTTGATCGTGGTGAACATCGGCACGCCGCTCGCGCCGCGCTCGTCACTGCAATCGGCTGTCGGTCTCACCAGCCAGATGGTGAACATCCTGACCGAGCAGAACGTCCAGCGCAGCCTGGCATCGCTCGGCCCGCGTGATGTGCTGCTGGCGCCGCAGCTGGGTAGTTTGACCTCGGCAGACTTCGAGCGGACCCGCGACCTGATCGACCTTGGCATGGCTGGCGCCCGCGGTCACAGCGATGCGCTCGCGGCGCTGTCGGTGGCGCCAGCGGTCTATGCCGACTGGCGGGCACGTCGCAGTGCCACGCCGCCGGACGCGCCGCGCATGGCCTTCGTGCGCATCGAGGGATCGGAGCAGGCCAATCCGGAGCGGCTGGCCATGCTGCTGCAGAGCGAAGCCGGTCAGCCTTTTGATGTCCGGCGCGCTGAGGCCGATGCGCAGCGCCTGGCGGCCGGCGGTGACTTCACGCGGACCGACTACCAGCTGGTCAGCAGCGCTGCCGGCACCGGTCTGGTGTTCGAGCTCGAGGACAAGTCCTGGGGACCGCACTACTTCACCGTAGGTCTGGACCTGAGCACCGACTTCCGCGGCGTCAGCGCCTTCAATTTGAAGCTGGCCCACAACCGACACTGGCTGACGCCGAATGGCACCGAGTGGCGCAGTCGCCTACAGGTCGGCGAGGTGCCGGCCGCCGCGGCCGAGCTCTATCACCCGCTGGCCTGGACTCGATCGCCGGCGCACGACTGGTTCATCGCGGCCTATGCCTCCATCGAGCGCCGGCGCCTGACGCGCTATGACGGCAACACCGGTGTGGAGACGGCTGCCTTCCGGCGCGGCCTGGCGCGGCTGGGCATTGACCTGGGGCAGCCCTGGGGTGAGCTGGGTGAGCTGCGCCTGGGGTATCAGCGCCAGTCATTCCGGCTGCGGCCGCTGCTTGTGAGCGACGCGTTCATCGGCCCGTCCACGCTGGGCGTCTTTTCAGAGGATCTGTTGCGGGCGCGGGTCGTGTTCGATCAACTGGACTATGCAAACTTTCCGACTCGAGGCTGGCGCCTGGAGGCGGATGCCGGCCGGGGCCGTCGCAGCGGGTCGCTCAGCGGCAGTTTCGGCCGGGTGGAAGCACATGCCACGGTGGTCGGCAGCTGGGCCCGCACCACATTCAGCGCGCATCTGCGCCTGGCCACGGCCGATCAGCGCAGCACGACGCCGATCGGGCGCTACACGCTGGGCGGCTTTCACAATCTGTCGGGCTACAAGGCCGACCAGTTCAGCGGCAATGATGTGCTGCTGATGCGCCTGGGCTGGCAGTACCGGCTCCCATGGGCGCCGGCCCTGACGCGCGGCGTGTTTGCTGGCGCTACGGTCGAAGGCGGCAACGTGTTTGCAAGGCCCGGCGACATCAGCCTGTCCCAGCTGCGCGCCGGCATGAGCCTGTTCCTGGGCGCGGACACCGGCATCGGGCCGCTGTACGTTGGCGTGACCCACGCGCCGCGCGGCGAGACCGGCATCGCCGTCTTCATCGGGCGCCCCTGATCGCTTGAGTGTCGGGCAGCCGTCTTAGGGTGACGTCGGTGTCGGCTGCCCGGCGGCCCATTGCCGCAAGGTGAGGGCAGCGTCATCGACACCACTGCCATCCTGGGCCGAAAACAGCGTCAACCCGATGTCCGCTTCGTCGGTCGCCACCTCATCGGCCAGCACCTGCCGGGCCGTGGCAAGGGACTTTGCCCGGTCGGCGCGCCCCAGCTTGTCGGCCTTGGTCAGGAGCACCAGCAAACGAACCTCACCGGCGCCGACCCTGGGCGCGACAAAGGTCAGCAACTGGCGGTCCAAGGGTGTGAACCCGTGGCGCACATCGACCATCAGCACGATGCCGGCCAGCGACGGGCGCTGCATCAGGTAGTCGGCCATCACCTGCTGCCAGCGGTGTTTGGCCGCGCGCTCGACGGCCGCATAGCCATAGCCTGGCAGGTCGGCCCACCAGGCGTCCGGCGCGCGCGGCGGACCGAGCTCGAACAGGTTGATCAGCTGTGTCCGGCCCGGTGTGCGCGACGCAAACGCCAGCTGGCGGCGCCCGGCCAGCGTGTTGATGGCCGTGGACTTGCCTGCATTGCTGCGGCCGACGAAGGCCGTCTCCGGCAAGCCCGGGGGTGGCAGTTCGGCTATCCGGCTGGCGCTGATCAAGAAGCGGGCACCATGGGTCCAGGCCCGGGCGGCCTCGGTCGGAGAGGGGCTGTTGGTGTTGCCGTCACCACGGCTTGGGGATGCGCTCATGGGCCATTGTAAAATTCGCGGGTTTTGTCTCCCCACGGAGCCTGGCCGGGCATGACGCGTCCCCAGAATCCACACCCCAAGGTCCACCGCATGAAGTCGCCGCTTGCCCTGCTGCTGATCGCCACTTTTGTGGGCCCCGCGCTGGCCACAGGTGCCGCCAAGCCCGACCTGGCCAAGGGTCAGGCCATCGCCACCCAGGTCTGCGTCGCCTGCCATACCGCCGACGGCAGCCGGGGCAGTCCGGCCAATCCCATCATTGGCGGTCAGCACGCCGCCTACCTGGTCAAGCAGCTGCAGGAGTTCAAGTCCGGCAAGCGCCAGAACGCCGTGATGAAGGGTTTTGCCAGCACGCTGTCGGACGAGGACATGCGCAACGTGGCGGCGTTCTATGCCAGCAAGCCGGCCAAACCGGGTTTTGCCAAGAACAAGGACTTGGTGCAGCTGGGCGAAAAAATCTACCGCGGCGGCATCATGGACCGCATGGTGCCGGCATGCGCCGGCTGCCACAGCCCCACCGGCGCCGGCATTCCGGCCCAGTACCCTCGTGTCGGAGGCCAGCATGCCGACTATGCCGAGGCCCAATTGACGGCCTTCCGCGCCGGCCAGCGCGCCAACGGCCCGATGATGGTGGCCATTGCCGCCAAGCTCAACGACCGCGAGATCAAGGCAGTGGCGGACTACATGGCCGGCCTGCGCTGAGCGCAGCACCGCAAAAGCGCTTTCGAAGGGCCGGCCATGCCGGCCCTTCCGTCGTATGGGCCGGCCCCAACCCGGATAATCTGGGCCGACATGAGCACACCGACGGCCACCCCCGTATCGCACCGCCCAGCGCCCCTGCTGCGCGAAGTCGTCGACCTGCTGTCGTCGATGCGGTTCGCGATCACGCTGCTGGCGGTGATCTGTATCGCGTCGGTCATCGGCACGCTGTTGAAGCAAAACGAGCCCTTCACCAACTACGTCAACCAGTTCGGTCCGTTCTGGGCTGAGGTCTACGGAAGCATCGGTCTGTATGGCGTCTACAGCGCGGGTTGGTTTCTTGCGATCCTGGGCTTCCTGGTGCTGTCCACCAGCCTTTGCATCGCGCGCAACACGCCCAAGATCCTGGCCGACTTCCGCAACTGGAAGCTTCAGATGCGGGCACAGTCGCTGGCCTCGTTCCACCACCGGGCCGAGGCCGATCTGTCAGCGCCGCTGGACCTGGCCCGGCAGCGCACCGAAGCCCTGCTGCGCCAGCAGGGCTGGGGGCTGCGCGCCGAAACCCGCGAGGGTGGCACCATGATTGCGGCGCGCCGCGGCAGCGCCAACAAGCTGGGCTATCTTGCCGCCCATTCGGCCATCGTGCTGGTCTGCCTCGGTGGCCTTTTGGACGGCGACCTGATCGTCCGGGCCCAGATGGCCTGGGAGGGCAAACATGCTTATGCCGGCGGTGGCATGGTCGACAAGGTGCCGGCCGAGCATGTGCTGAGCCCCACCAACCCCACCTTCCGCGGCAACCTGCTGGTGACCGAAGGCACGCGCTCGGGTACGGCCATCCTGAACATGCCCGACGGCGTCGTTCTGCAGCCGCTGCCCTTCGACGTCGAGCTCAAGAAGTTCATCGTCGACTACTACGCCACCGGCATGCCAAAGCTGTTTGCCAGCGAGGTGGTGATCCATGACCGCGATACCGGTCAGCGCACAGAGGCCACGATCAAGGTCAACGAGCCCGCTCACCATCGTGGCATTGCCATCTACCAGAGCAGCTTCGACGACGGTGGCTCGGGCGTCACTGTGACAGTCCATCCCTTGTCTGGCGCACGGTCCTTCGAGCTGAAGGGCCGCATCGGCGACCGAACGGAACTGACCAGCGGTGACCGCAAGCTGTCGCTCGAATACACCGGCCTGAAGGTGATCAACGTCGAGAACCTGGAAGGTGCCGGCCCCACGGACCCGCGCAAGGTCGACCTCGTCAGCACGATCGACAAGCACCTGGGCTCCGGCGCCAAGCCGCCCGACCGCAAGACCATGCGCAACGTCGGTCCAGCGCTGACCTACAAGCTGCGCAGTGCCGACGGCCAGGCCCATGAGTTTCACCAGTACATGGTGCCGGTGGATCTCGATGGCCAATCGGTCTTCCTCAGCGGTGTGCGCGATACGCCGTCAGAGTCCTTCCGCTACCTGCGCATGCCGGCCGACGCCAACGGCAGCCTTGACAGCTGGCTGCGGCTTCGTGCGGCGCTGGCCGACCCGGCCGTGCGCGCCCAGGCCGCCGCCCGCTATGCCGAGCAGGCCGTGCCGGGCGGGCAGGCCGCAGCGTCCACCGACGCCTTGCGGCAGACCGCCCAGCGCGCGTTGGCCCTGTTCGCGGGCGACGAGAGGGCCGGCCCCGACGGGCCCGCCGGCGGACTGCCGGCGCTGGAGCAGTTCATCCAGACCAGCGTGCCGCAGGCTGAGCGCGAGCGCATGGCCGACGTGCTGCTGCGCATCCTCAATGGCAGCCTGCTGGAACTGGCCAACCACACCCGGTCGATGGCTGGACAGGGCCCGATGCCCAGCGACGAGGCGACGCAACGCTTCATGACGCAGGCGGTCCTGTCGCTGTCGGACGCTGCGTTCTACCCGGCACCGCTGCTGATCACGCTGACCGGCTTCGAGCATGTCCAGGCCAGCGTTTTCCAGGTCACCCGGGCCCCGGGCCAGAAGCTGGTCTACCTCGGCGCGACGCTGTTGATCATCGGCGTGTTCGCGATGCTCTACATCCGGGAACGCCGGCTCTGGGTCTGGCTCCAACCTGCGCCCGCAGGTGGCACACGCCTGCTGGCCGCGATGTCCACCACCCGTCGCACGCTCGACACCGATGACGAGTTCGACCAACTGCGGGTTGTACTGTCCAAGGATGCCCCATGAACACCTCCACTCTTCGCAACCCGCTGGCCGCTGACCCGGGCGCGCCGCTGACAGGGCGCAGTGCCACAGACTGGCTGTTTGCCGTACTGCTGGTAGCCGGCACGGCCTGGGCCTTCCAGCGCTACCGCGGCTCCATGGACGGTTATGAGCAGGCGATCCTGCTCGGCAGCGCGCCGGCGCTGGTGGCGCTGGGCTGGTTCTGGCGGCCGCTGCGGCTGCTCAGCCTGATCGTCGGTGCCGGCGCGCTGGCAGCCATCGCCCTGTACAGCCGCACGACCGACGGGTTCGGCGCCGACCTGGCGCAGGCCGAACGGGTGTTCTGGCTGAAGTACATGCTGTCCAGCCAGAGCGCGATCCTGTGGATGGGCCTGCTGTTCTTCATGAGCACAGCCATGTACTGGGCCGGCATGTTCGTGCGCACGACGGGCGATGCGCCCAACACGCCGCAGCGGCTGGGCACCGGGCTGGCATGGGCCGCGGTGACGATGGCGCTGATCGGCATGCTTGTGCGCTGGTACGAGAGCCATCAGATCGGTCCGGACATCGGCCACATCCCGGTCAGCAACCTCTACGAGGTGTTCGTGCTGTTCGCCTGGATGACGACGTTGTTCTACCTGTACTACGAGCAGCGCTACCGCACGCGTTCCCTGGGCGCATTTGCCATGCTGATCGTCAGCGCGGCCGTGGGGTTCCTGCTCTGGTACACGGTGTCTCGCGAAGCCCATGAAATTCAGCCGCTGGTGCCGGCCCTGCAGAGCTGGTGGATGAAACTGCACGTGCCGGCGAACTTCGTCGGCTATGGCACCTTCGCCCTGGCCGCGATGGTCGGCCTGGCCTCGCTGCTGAAGGTGGCCTCCGGGCGCGCCCTGTGGACCGGCCTGGTGCTGTTGCCGGCCGGCCTGGTGTTGCTGCCCTGCCTGGGGTTCCTCCTGCTGGGCGGTGTGCAGCCCGGCACCGCGTCGGCCCTGGCCAAGACCTCGCAGATGCTGGCCGGCGTGATCATCTTCTTCGTCGCCGCCATCGCCCTGCGCCCGCTGATGAACGCGCGCACACCATCGCTGGCCGTGATGGACGACCTGATGTACCGGGCCATCGCCATCGGCTTCGCGTTCTTCACCATCGCCACCATCCTCGGTGCGTTCTGGGCGGCCGAAGCCTGGGGTGGCTACTGGAGCTGGGACCCCAAGGAGACCTGGGCCCTGATCGTGTGGCTGAACTACGCCGCCTGGCTGCACATGCGGTTGATGAAGGGTCTGCGCGGTGCGCTTTCCGCCTGGTGGTCGCTGATCGGGCTGGTGGTGACGACCTTTGCCTTCCTCGGCGTCAACATGTTCCTGTCCGGCCTGCACTCCTACGGCACGCTGTAACGGCCGCGGCGCACCGGCCGACTGACCCGCCATACCAGCAGGAGTGTCCATGTCCCGACGCGACGACGGCTTCATCCATGCGGTCTCGTCCGAGATCACGCCCCGCGCCACCTATGCCTCGCGCCGGCAATGGCTGGCCCAGGCGGCGGCCGGCGCCTTCGGCACTGGTCTGGCCGCGCTGGCCAGCCGGCAGGCGCTGGCCCAGGGCGCCGCACAGGGTGCCGCACACGGCGCCGCACTTGGCCGGGGCGCACCGCTGGCCAGCGCCAAGAGCACGCTGGCCGGCGCGCAGACGATGGAGAAGGCCACGGCCTTCAAGGACGCCAGCACGTACAACAATTTCTACGAGTTCGGCACCGACAAGGCCGACCCGGCGCGCCATGCGCACACGCTGAAGACGCGGCCCTGGACCGTCGCAGTCGAGGGCGAGGTGCGCAAGCCACGGGTCTTTGACCTTGACGAGTTGCTCAAACTGGGTCCGATGGAGGAACGCATCTACCGGCTGCGTTGCGTCGAAGGCTGGTCGATGGTGATCCCGTGGCAGGGCTGGTCGCTGTCGGAGCTGATCAAGCGGGTCGAGCCCACCGGCAATGCCAAGTTCGTGGAGTTTGTGACGCAGGCCGACGCCAAGACCATGCCGGGTCTGCGCTCGTCGGTGCTGAAGTGGCCCTATGTCGAGGGCCTGCGCCTGGACGAGGCGATGCAGCCGCTGACCATGCTGGCCTTCGGCATGTACGGCGAGGTGCTGCCCAACCAGAACGGTGCGCCGGTGCGCCTGGTGGTGCCCTGGAAGTACGGCTTCAAGAGCGGCAAGTCCATCGTCAAGATCCGCTTCGTGGAAAAACAGCCCTTGACCTCCTGGGTCGACGCCGCGGGTGAGGAGTACGGCTTCTATTCCAATGTCAACCCGGCGGTGGACCATCGACGCTGGAGCCAGGCCACCGAGCGGCGCATCGGCGACGACGGCGTGTTCCAGCGCAAGCGGCCGACCCTGATGTTCAACGGCTACGAGGCCCAGGTCGGCCAGTTGTACGCCGGCATGGACCTGAAGCGGTTTTTCTGACCGTTCGTGTTCCGGTCTCTCGCCGGGACGCTGAGGCAGGCCGCCCCCGCCCCAACCAAATGAACCGCCTGCTGCTGCACCCGGCGGCCAAGCCCATGGTGTTCCTGCTGGCGCTGGCGCCAGCGCTGTGGTTGATGGGGGGCCTGGTCCAGGGCACCCTGGGAGCGAACCCGGCCGAGGCGCTGACTCGCGGCACCGGCGACTGGGCGCTGCGACTGTTGTGCCTGACGCTTGCCGTCACACCGCTGCGCCAGTGGACCGGCTGGCATCCGCTGGCCCGTTGGCGCCGCATGCTGGGCCTCTACACGTTCTTCTATGGCGTGCTGCATCTGCTGTGCTACGCCTGGCTGGACATGGGTTTCGACCTGGTCGACATCGTGCGCGACATACCCAAGCGCCCGTTCATCCTGGTCGGCACACTGGCCCTGTCGCTGATGCTGCCGTTGGCCGCGACCTCGTTCAACCGGGCCATACGGATGCTGGGGCCGGCCCGCTGGCAGGCCCTGCACCGGTTGGTCTACGCCATCGCACTGCTGGCCCTGCTGCACTTCTTCTGGATGCGGTCCGGCAAGAACGACTTCGCCGAATGGTCCGTCTATGCCGGCGTGCTGGCGCTGCTGCTGGGATGGCGCGCCTGGCGCCGGCTGCGCGGCCGGCAGCGGCCCGTCGCCGGTGGCCGCGTGTCTACCTCATGAATGAGGGCAGCCACAGCGCCAGCGGCTGGAACTCCAGCACCACCAGCAGCGCGAGCGCCAGCATCAGCACGAACAACCAGACGCCGCGGAAGATCTGCGACAGGCTGACATCCTTCAGCAACGAGTTCAGCACGAACAGGTTCATGCCCACCGGTGGCGAGATCAGGCCGATCTGGACCACCAGGACGATCAGCACGCCGAACCAGACCGGATCAAATCCCAGGCCGGTGACGATGGGGAAGAACACCGGTATGGTCAGCAACACCATCGACAGCTCCTCCATGATGGTGCCCAGGATGATGTAGATCACCATCATCGCGCCCACCACAGCCAGCGGCGGCAAGCCGAGCTGCAGGATCCAGGCCTTCAGATCCCCCGGCATGGTGGTGAAGTTGATGAAGCTGGAGAACAGCATCGCCGCGATCAGGATGGTGAACAGCATCGCCGTGGTGCGTGCGCTCTCCACCAGCACCTCGTAGAGGACCCGGGGCGTCAAGGCGCCCCGCGCCAGCGCGAAGAAGAACGCACCGGACGCACCGATGCCGGCACCCTCGGTGGCCGTGAAGATGCCGCCATAGATGCCGCCCAGCACCACCACCACCAGCAACGCAACGCCCCAGATGCCGCGCACGGCTCGCCAACGGTCGGGCCAGCTGGTGCGCTCGCCGGCCGGCCCGGCCGTCGGGTCGCGCCAGGTGACCCATGCGACGCCCACCATCAGCAGGGCCGCGCACAACAGCCCCGGCAGCACGCCGGCCGCGAACAACTTGCCGATGTGGGTCTGGGTGACGATGCCGTAGATCACCAGGATGGTCGACGGCGGGATCATGATGCCCAGCGTGCCACCTGCGGCGATCACACCGGTGGACAGGTAGTCCGCGTAGCCCAGCCGCTTCATCGAGGGATAGGCCACCTTGGACATCGTGGCGGCGGTGGCGATGGACGAGCCACAGATCGCGCCAAAGCCGGCACAGGCCAGCACCGTGGCATGGGCCAGCCCGCCGCGCACATGGCCGATGAAGGCATAGGCCGCGCGGAACAGCTCGTGCGCCAGCCCGGCGCGGGCCACGAAATTGCCCATCAGGATGAACAGCGGCACGACGCTCAGCGTGTAGGCAAAGCCCGTGTCATAGACCACCTGGGCTGCATTGGCCATGGTGGGCTGCCAGCCCCGCATGTGCCCGAGACCGACCACCCCCACCAGGCCCATCGCAAAGGCCAGCGGCAGCCGCAGCAGCGCCAGCACAAAGACCATGGCAAAGCCGATCAGGGCCTCGGTCATGCGGCACCGCCCGGCTCATCGACGCCGATGTGGTGATGCGCCGCCGGGCGCGCCAGCAGCATCAGATGCACGGCTGCCGTGACGACGCACAGCACGCTCATCAGGTAGACGAACGGGCCGAGGACGATCTTCAGCTGGGCCGTGGTGTCGCCATAGGACAGCATCTGGCTGCCCTTGACCCACATCAGCCAGGCCAGCCCGATCAGCGCCACGGCGCACACCAGGTCGACCAGCGCCTGCTGGCTTCGCCGGAACCACGCCGGCAGCCACCGGTCCAGCGAATCGAACACCACGTGTTCGCCATTCAGGGACACCAGCGGCAGGCCGGCAAAGATGACCACCACCATCAGCAGCTCGGTCAACTCCAAAGAGCCCGGCAGCGACGTGGCAATCAGCTTGCGACCGGTCACGTCGACCAGCGTCAACGCCATGATGGCGAACAGTGCTGCAGCGGCCAGCAGGCCGCAGAGCGTCGAGAGAAGCTTTCTCAAGTTGTCGCCAGGTTTTCCGTTCCGGGTGATGTCTCACCCGGGCAAGCCGGCACTACTGCAGCTTGGCAATCTCGGCGCGCAGGTCGGCCAGCACCTTCTTGGGATCCTTCATGCCCTTGGCCTCGGCGCCCTTGGCCCAGTTGTCCACCAGGCCCGAGGTCTTGTCGGTGACCGTCTTGACCAGTGCCGCATCGGCCTTGGTCATGGTCACGCCCTCGGCCTGCATCACGGCCAGGCCACGGCGGTCCACCTTGTCCCAGGACCGGCCGATCATGCGGGCGGCGAACTCGCCGGAGAGTTCGTCCACGGCCTTCTTCACGTCGGCCGGCAGCCCGTCGTACTTGGCCTGGTTCATCATGAAGACGAAGCTGGTGTTGTACAGCCCGCCCGGGAAGATGGTGGCATGGCGAATCAGCTTGGAGATGCGGAAGCTCTCCACCGACTCGGCCGGGAACAGCGTGCCGTCCATGACGCCGGATGACAGCAGCTCATAGCTCTCCGGCGCCGGCTTGAGCGTGATGTTCATGCCCAGGGCCTTGCCGAGTTCGTTGACCATGCCGCCACCGACGCGCCATTTCATGCCCTGCAGGTCCTCGAACTTGGTGACCGCGCGCTTGGTGTTGAACACGATGCCGGGCCCATGGGTGAAGACGGCGAGCACCTTGACGCCCTTGTGCTCGTCCTGCATGGCCGGTGACTTGGCATAGATGCGCTGGAACGCCACCGAGATCGGCTCGGCGTTGTCGCCCAGGAAGGGGAACTCGGCGACCTGGGTGGTCGCGAAACGACCCGGGGTGTAGCCGTGCACGGTGAAGGACAGGTCGGCAAGTCCGTTACGGACGGCATCAAAGGTTGCCGGAGCCGCCGCGGCAGCGCGCGGCAGCTGATTGCACTTGACCTTGCCCGGCACCTTCTGCTCCAGCAGCGCGCACCACTCTTGCTGCACCAGCGTCAGGCTGTGGCTCGGTGGGACCCAGGACGACATGGTGATCGTGGTCTGGGCGGCTGCCGGCATGGACACGCCGGCCAAGGCGCCGGCCAAGGCCAGCGCTGCGATCAAACGATTGGGGATGTGGCGCATGTCAGCACTCCAAGAGGGGAAGCCAGGATCTGCCGCGATTGTGACCGAGCCTCCGCGCAGCGGGAGTCGTCGAAAACGAGGACGCGAAGCGTCCGCCGCAGCGACCCGAAGGGTCCGCCCGCGCCGCCTTGCCTTGGGGGCGGCGCCGGCCCGGCGGTGCGCCGTGACCCGCATCACGCGACGGCATCACGACCGGCCGGCACCATCCCCCGCAACTGCGGTGCCGAAGCCCGCCACCCCCGCACCCAGGGGGGATGCCCAGGCGCCCTGCGCCCCTAGGATGCGACGCCATCACACCTCCAGGACCCACGATGTCTCAGCTTGCTCCGATGCCCCAGGACGGTTCCACGCGTGGCCGCCCCCTGCTGATGGACGCTCAGGCGCGGGACCAGTTGTGCCAGGCGGTACGGACCCTGGACGCCGCCGAGCGGCACGGCCATCCCCTGCCAATGAGCCAGGCCCTGGTCCAGGTGGCACGTTGCCTGGCTGCGCTGGGCGCCCTGGAAGACGCCGAGTCGCACCTGGAGCAGGCCCTGCGCTGGTCGCGTGCCCTGGCGACGATGGACATCGCGGTCGAGTTGATGTGCGAATGCGCCGAGACCGCCTGCGCCACCGCCGATGCGGCCGACGCCGAGGAGTCGCGGCGCGGCAATGCCGCACGGGAACGGGCGCGCGACCATGCTTTCGAGGCGGCCAGCATGGCCGCCCAGGTCAGCGACCCGCAGTGGGAGGTCAAGGTTCTGCTGCGCGTCAGCGACGTGCTCGACCGCTGCGGCGACCATGACGATGCGGTGTCCATGCAGACTCGGGCGCTGCTGCTGATGAATCTGCAGCCCGCAGGCGCTGACACGCGCGGCGACGCCCTGCACTGCCCGTCACCGCAACACCTGATGTAAGGCACACGGCCCGCCAGCGCCAGCGCCGGCGCGGAGATGTCTAGCGCCGCAGCACCGGGCCCAACGCCTGCCCGGTCGCCGTACCCGCTGCGACCACCGCCTCTGGGGTACCGGCGGCCACGACCCGCCCGCCACCGGCGCCGCCCTCCGGGCCCAGGTCGATGACCCAGTCGGCCTCGGCGACGACGTCCAGGTCATGCTCGATCACGACCACGCTGTGGCCGCCGTCGACCAGGCGGTGCAGCACGCGGATCAATCGCTCGACATCCGCCATGTGCAGGCCGACCGTTGGCTCATCCAGCACATACAGCGTCTGCGGTGATGCCCAGGCCCGCGGTGCCCGACGCGCCGGGCCTGCGGCGACATCACCCGGCGTCACGACGCTGGCGGCAGTGGCATCCAGGTCGCGCACCTTGCTCAGCTCGGTCACCAGCTTGATGCGCTGCGCCTCGCCGCCGGACAGCGTCGGCGACGGCTGGCCCAGCGTCAGGTAACCCAGGCCAACATCCTGCAGCAGCCGCAGCGGATGGGCGATCGACGGCATGGACGCAAAGAAGCCGACCGCCTCGTCCACCTCCATGCGCAGCACCTCGCCCACGCTGCGCCCGCGCCAGCTGACCGCCAGGGTCTCGGCGTTGAAGCGCAGGCCGTGGCACACGTCGCACGGCACCTTGACGTCCGGCAGGAAGCTCATGGCCACAGTGCGCATGCCCTGGCCTTCGCAGGCCGGGCAACGGCCGTCGCCAGTGTTGAACGAGAAGCGTGCCGCGGCATAGCCGCGCGCCTTGGCCTCCAGCGTCTCGGTGAACTGGCGCCTGATGGCGTCCCAGAAGCCGATGTAGGTGGCCGGGCAGGAACGGGGAGTCTTGCCGATGGGCGTCTGGTCGACTTCCAGCACCCGGGCCAGGGACTCGTGGCCGCCGATGCGGCGGCAGCCGATCCAGTCGGTCGCCGGCGACCGGACACCGACGCGCTGCTGCAGGTTGGCCAGCAGCACATCACGCGCCAGCGTGCTCTTGCCGGAGCCGCTGACACCCGTCACCACCACAAGCCGGCCGCAGGGCACGGCCACATCGATGCCGGCCAGGTTGTGCAACGACGCGCCCTGGATCGCCATCCAGCTCAGGCCCGCGCCGGACATCGGGCGGCGCGGTTGCACCGGGTGCCGCAGCGGATTGGCCAGCGAGCGGCCGGTGATCGACTCCGCCTGGCCCATGATGTCGCTCACCGTGCCCTGGGCCACCAGCGTGCCACCGCGCTTGCCGGCCCCGGGCCCGATGTCGATGACATGGTCGGCTCGGCGGATGGTGTCCTCGTCATGCTCAACCACCACCAGCGTGTTGCCCTGCTCCGCCAGGGTGCTCAGCGCCTTGAGCAGCACCGCGTTGTCGCGCGGATGCAGGCCGATTGTCGGCTCGTCCAGCACATAACACACACCCTGCAGGTTGCTGCCGAGCTGGGCCGCCAGCCGGATGCGCTGGGCCTCGCCGCCGGACAGCGTCGGCGCCGCGCGGTCCAGCGTCAGGTAGCCCAGCCCAACCTCCTGCAGGAAGCGCAGGCGGCTGGCGATCTCGGTCACCACGTCGCGCGCGATCTGCGCATCACGACCCGCCAGCGCCAGGCCCTCCACCCATTGACCGGCCAGCGCGACCGGCCATGCCGCCACCTCGGTGATCGGCCGGCCGTCGAACTGCACCGCGCGGGCCACCGGGTTCAGCCGTGTGCCGTTGCAGTCGCCGCACGGCTCGCCGGCCAGGCCCTCGACCGCCGGCTCCTCGGACGGAAACGACTGCTCGCGCCCCTTGTCGTCGCGCTCGTTGTTGGACTCGTCCAGCGCCTTGCGCTGCTCGCG
Source organism: Aquabacterium sp. (assembly GCA_046160725.1). Lineage (GTDB taxonomy): Bacteria > Pseudomonadota > Gammaproteobacteria > Burkholderiales > Burkholderiaceae_C > JBJXHB01. The sequence goes on along the minus strand of JBJXHB010000200.1, from coordinate 12,033 downwards.
TGTCAGGGCCAGGCCGGTGCCGACGCAGGACAGGCACCAGCCGTGCCGGCTGTTGTAGCTGAACAGACGCGGGTCCGGCTCTGCGTAGCTGGTGCCGCAGGTCGGGCAGGCCCTCCGGGTCGAGAACACCTGAACGCTGCCCAGGCCCGCGCCATCACCACCGTCATCCATGGCCGCCGCCAGGCCGTCCAGCGGATGCAGCACATGGACCACACCCCGGCCCAGGTCCAACGCCAGCGACAGCGCATCGCGCAGTTCGGCCTCGTGCCGCGGCGCGACCACGATGTCCGCCACCGGCAGCTCCAGCGTGTGCTCCTTGAAGCGGTCCAGCCGCGGCCAGGGGTCCAGCTTCAGAAAGGCGCCGTCGACCCGCAGGTGGGTGTGGCCACGCGCGCGGGCCCATTTGGCCAGATCGGTGTAGACGCCCTTGCGGTTGACCACCAGCGGCGCCAGAAGCCCGATGTGGCGGCCGCGGTGCTCGGCCAACAGCTGCGCGGCGATGCTGTCCACGCTCTGTGGCCGCACCAGCGCGCCGTCATGCACGCAGCGCTGCGCGCCGAGCTTGACCCAAAGCAGGCGCAGGAAGTGCCAGACCTCGGTGGTGGTGGCGACCGTGCTCTTGCGGCCACCGCGGCTCAGGCGCTGTTCGATGGCCACTGTCGGCGGTATGCCGTACACCGCGTCCACCTCCGGTCGGCCGGCCGGCTGGACGATGCTGCGGGCATAGGCATTGAGCGACTCCAGGTAGCGGCGCTGGCCCTCGTTGAACAGGATGTCGAAGGCCAGCGTGCTCTTGCCCGACCCGCTGACGCCGGTGATCACCGAGAACCGCCCGCGCGGCACGTCCACCGACATCGCCTTCAGGTTGTGCTCACGGGCATTGACGATGCGGATCGGGCCCTCAGGCTCGTTCGCGGCCCGGCGCCGTGCCCGCAGCAGGGTCTGCAGCGGCACGCCCTCCTCTACAACACCGCCAGCATCACCCAGGCCCATCGTGCGCTCGTATTCGCGCAGCGCGCGTCCGGTGTGCGATGTCGGATGCGCTTTCAGGTCCTCCGGCGTGCCCTCGGCCACCAGCTCGCCACCCGCGTCGCCGCCCTCCGGCCCCAGGTCGATCAGCCAGTCGGCATTGCGGATGACGTCCAGGTTGTGCTCGATGACGATCAGTGAATGCCCGCCATCCAGCAGCCGCCGCAGCGACCGCATCAGCTTGGCAATGTCGTCGAAGTGCAGCCCCGTGGTCGGCTCGTCGAACAGGAACAGCGTGCCCTTGCGCGCCACCGGCGGCAGGGCGCGACCACCTTTGCCGGCCGCGGCCTCGGCCAGGAAGCCGGCCAGCTTGAGCCGCTGGGCCTCGCCGCCGGACAGCGTGGGCACCGGCTGGCCCAGGCGCAGGTAGTCCAGCCCCACCTCCACCAGCGGCTGCAAGCGGGCGATGACCTCGGCATCGCCACGGAAAAGGGTGCAGGCCTCGCCGATGGTGAGGTCCAGCACATCGGCCACGCTGAGCTGTTGCGGCCCGCGCACCAGCCGCACCTCCAGCACCTCGCCGCGGAAGCGGCGACCGTCGCAATCCGGGCAGCGCAGGTAGACATCGGAGAGGAACTGCATCTCCACATGCTCGAAACCCGAGCCGCCGCAGCCGGGGCAGCGACCATTGCCGGCATTGAAGCTGAACATGCCCGCGCTGTAGTGGCGCTCCTGGGCCAGCGGCGCCGCCGCGAACAACGCACGGATGGCGTCGAAGGCGCCGACGTAGGAGACGGGATTGGACCGGGCGGTCTTGCCGATCGGGCTCTGGTCCACGAACACCACGTCGCTGAGATGGTCCGCACCCAGCAGCCGATCGTGCGCGCCGGCGTTGTCGGTGGGCTTGCCGAAATGCCGCAGCAGCGCCGGCACCAGCACGTCCTGCACCAGTGTGCTCTTGCCCGAGCCGCTGACGCCCGTCACCACGGTCAGCCGCTGCAGCGGAAAGGCGACGTCCAGGTGCTTCAGGTTGTGCTCGCGCGCACCTTCCACGATCAGCTTGGGCTGCCCCTCGCCGACGAAACGACGCAAGCCGATGCCGACCTGGCGCCGGCCGCCCAGGTAGGCGCCGGTCAGGGTGTCGGCGCTGCGCACCTGGTCCGGTGTGCCGTCGAAGACGATGCGCCCGCCGCGCTCGCCGGGGCCGGGGCCCATGTCGATCAGGCGGTCCGCCGCCAGCATCACCGCCGGGTCGTGCTCGACCACCACCAGGGTGTTGCCGGCATCGCGCAGGCGATGCATGGCCTCGACGATGCGGCCCATGTCCCGCGGATGCAGGCCGATGCTGGGCTCGTCCAGCACAAACAGGGTGTTGACCAGCGACGTGCCGAGTGCGGTGGTCAGGTTGATGCGCTGCACCTCGCCGCCGGACAGCGTGCGGCTTTGCCGGTCCAGCGTCAGGTAGCCCAGGCCGACATCGCACAGGTAGCGCAGCCGCATGCGCACCTCGGACAGCAGCAGCTTCAACGCCTCGTCCAGCAGGGCGCTGGACAGCGTGAGGCCATCGAAGAAGCGCCGCAGCCGCTCGATCGGCAGCAGCATCAGGTCGTGCAGCGTCAGGCCGGGCAAGGCCTGCAGATGCTCTCGGCTCCAGCGCGTGCCGGTGGGCAGAAAGCGCCGCTCGGGCGCCAGCACGCCGTCGGCATCGGCCGCGCTGCCGATGCGCCACAGCAGGGCTTCGGTCTTCAGCCGCGCGCCGCCGCAGGCGCCACAGGGGGTGTAGCTGCGGTAACGCGACAGCAACACCCGGATGTGCATCTTGTAGGCCTTGCTCTCCAGGTACTGGAAGAAGCGGCGCACGCCGTACCAGTGCTGGTTCCACTTGCCGTTCCAGTGCGGCGAGCCCTCGATCACCCAGTCCACCTGGCCCGGCGTCAGCTGGCTCCAGGCGGTGTCGCGCGGAATGCCGGCGTTGCCGGCATGGCGCTCCATGTCGTCCTGGCACTCTTTCCAGGCGGCGGTCTGGAACGTCCGTATCGCGCCGTTGCGCAGGGTGCGCCGGTGGTCCGGTATGACCAGATTGAAATCGATGCCGATGACCCGTCCGAAGCCACGGCAGGTCTCGCAGGCACCGAAGGCCGAGTTGAAGGAGAACAGCGACGGCTGCGGCTGGGCATAGCGCAGGTCGCTTTGCGGGCAATGCAGACCGGTGGACCAGCGCCAGGTGGGCACGGCGGAGCCGCCATCCCCATCGGCGCCGGTGACCCAGGCATCGACCCGGCCGCCGCCGCGTCGCAACGCCAGCTCCACCGCCTCGGCCAGGCGGGTGCGGTCGATGCGGTCAGCGCGGAAGCGGTCGGCCACCACGTCCAGCCAGGTGCAGCCGGCGGCCTCGCGGCGTCCCTGTACCCGGCTGAAGCCGCTGGCCGACAACCACTGCTCAACCTCGGCGTCGCTGACATTGCCGGGCAGCTGCACCGGAAAAGTCAGCACCAGTCGGGCCTCGCCGGCCGCCGCGACGCGCGTCAGCAAGTCGGCCACGATGCTGTCGGCGGTGTCGTGCTGCACCGGCAACGCGGTCTCGCGGTCGAACAGCTGGCCGGCCCTGGCGAACAGCAGTTTCAGATGATCGTTGACCTCGGTCATCGTGCCCACCGTGGACCGCGATGTCCGCACCGGGTTGGTCTGGTCGATGGCAATCGCCGGCGGCATGCCATCCACCCGGTCGACCGCCGGTCGGTCCATGCGGTCCAGGAACTGCCGCGCATAGGCCGAGAAGGTCTCGACATAGCGCCGCTGCCCCTCGGCATACAAGGTATCGAAGACCAGGCTGCTCTTGCCCGAGCCGCTGGGGCCTGTGACCACCGTCATCTCGCCGGTATGCAGGTCCAGGTCCAGGTTCTTCAGGTTGTGCTGGCGGGCGCCGCGGATGCGGATGACACCGGAGGACACGGCTAGGGAGGGGGTTGGCGCTGGGCGGAACCGGCCATTCTATGGACGGCATCCCCATGCGCGGCGGCCTGCCCCACAATGCCCCACCGCAGGCCAACCGGGCCGGCCCTTGCAGGCCGGCCCATGGACAGGAGATGCTCCGGATGTCGCAGTCGTATCGCGCCCTCGTCGCCGCCCTCGTCATCGCCGTGCCGACTGTCGGCCTGGCCCAGATCAGGGTCGGCCAGACCTCCAGCTTCACTGGGCCCGTCGCCTCGGGTGTCAAGGAGGGCACCGATGGCGCCAAGGTCTACCTGGATGCCGTCAATGCGCGCGGCGGCGTCAACGGCCAGGCCATCGAGCTGATCTCGCTGGACGACAAGTTCGACCCCAAGCTGGCGGCCGAGAACGCCAGCAAGCTGATCGACCAGGGCGTGGTGGCGCTGTTCTTCAATCGGGGCACGCCACAGAGCGAGGCCATCATGCCGATCCTGAAGGACCGCAAGGTGCCGCTGATCGCGCCGTCCACCGGGGCCATGACGCTGCACGACCCGGTGCATCCCTGGGTCTTCAACGTGCGGGCCACCTACCAGCGCGAGGCCGAGCGCGCCGTGCGGCACCTGCACCTGGTCGGACTGGAGCGGATCGCGCTGCTGCAGAGCGACGACAGCTTCGGCAACGACGGCGCCGCGGGGGCGCTCAAGGGCTTTGCGGCCTCCAAGACCAAGCCCGTGGTGCAGGAGAAGTACAGCCGGGCCAAGCCGGACTTTGCACCCATCGTGCCCAAGATCGTGGCCGCCAACGCGCAGGCGGTGGTCTTCATCGGCGCCGGCACCCATGTCGTGGACGGCGTCAAGGCGCTGCGAGCGGCCGGGTCCAAGGCCCAGATCGTCACCCTGAGCAACAACGCCGCCTCCGGCTTCGTCAAGGCCCTGGGCGAGCATGCCCGCGGCACCGTGGTCAGCCAGGTGTTCCCCTACGAGCGCTCGATGGCCGCACCGCTCATCAAGGAACTCGGCGACCTGCTGAAGGCCAAGGGCGGCAAGACCGACATCACGCCGGCCATGGTCGAGGGCTTCGCCGCCGCCAAGGTGCTGGTCGAGGCCCTGCGGCGTGCCGGCAAGGACCCGACCCGCGACAAGATCAAGACCGCGCTTGAGTCGATGAAGAAGCTCGACATCGGCGGCCTGGAGCTGACCTTCGGCCCCAACGATCACACAGGCCTGGAGTACTCCGACCTGTCCATCATCGGCGCCGACGGCAACTTCAGACGCTGAGCCCGCGCGTGAGGCCGCCCCTGAGGGCGGCCGAGCGGCCGGCGCAGGAGCCTCAGCCGCCCGCCACGGCGGTCCGGCGCTCTTGCGACTCGCCCGAGCCCTGGTTGGCTGTGCGGCGGTCCTGCCCGACGAAGGGCAGCTGGTTTTGGCGACGATCCACGGTCTCGACGACCGCCAGACGCGGCGCACCGATATTGGCGGCGCCGGCGGTGGCCCAGATCGGGCGCATCGAAACACTGCGTACCGCCCCGGCCAGGCTGGCCAGGATCATGGCGGCGACGCCGCTGTAGAAGATGAGAAGCAGGGTGCTCATGCGCAACTCCGTCTGGATCGTCCTGAGGGATCACCCCTCCTGTGGTTGCCGCGATCCCGTCGCGGCGTCGGATGAAGGCATCCTAGGGCGCCAGCCTGCAACCGTTGTCGGTGATCTGTAACGTCGGATTGCAGGCGCGCGACCCGCACGCCCGCGCAGTGAAATCCGCACGGCACCGGCCCCGTTCCGGGGCAAGGCGTTCAGGCGCCGGCGAGAAAGCGCTCGACCAGCGCGAACTGCGCAGGCGTGTTCAGCGCCGGTGCATGGCCGCAACCCGGGATCGTGGCCACCACCGCACGCGGGCCGCGGGTACGCATGGCCTCGGCGACCTCCGGCAGCAGCAGGTCGGAGTGCTCGCCGCGAAGGGCCAGCACCGGCAGGTCCAGTGCGTCCCAGGCCGGCCACTGGTCGTAGTCCCGCGGATGGACGACGAACTGGCGCACCATGGCCGGGTCGTAGTGCGGCGTCACGCGCCCGTCGGCCAGCCGGCGGACGCTGGTCTCGGTCAGGCGGCGCCACTGGTCGTCGCTCAACCAGCCATAAGGCCGGTAGATGGTGCGGAAGTACGTCTCCAGCTCCCCGACCGTGTCGAAAGCCGCCGGCATGCCCGCATAGCTGCGGATGCGCTCCACCGCCGGCGCGGCCAGCTCCGGGCCTATGTCATTGAGCACCAGGCGGCGGATGCGGCTGCGCAGCGTCGATGCGGCTGCGTGCAGGCCGATCGCCCCGCCCATGGACGTCCCCAGCCAATGGCACTGCGCGATGCCGAGCTGGTCGAGCAGATCCACGGCCATGCGGGTGTAGAACGCCAGGCAGTACTCGGCGTCGGGATCCGGGCTCCACTGCGAGAGTCCGCGCCCGATGGTGTCGGGGCATATGACGCGCCAGCGGCCGGCCAGGTTGGCGGCCATGTCGTCCATGTCGCGGCCGGTGCGGGCCAGGCCGTGCCAGGCCACCACCACCTCGGCCGAGGGATCGCCCCATTCGGTGTAGTGGATCTCGCGCCCGGCGCAGGTCCGGTAGTGCGACCGCATGGAGGGCGGGCTCACGACGCGCCCGCCTTCTTCAACGCCGCCAGCCGCAGCCGGCCGACGACGCCGGTGGGAAAGTGGTAAACCGACAGCACAAACAACAGGCCCAGCCACAGCAGCCAACGGTCCGGCGTCACGATGGCCGACAGCACCGGCACGCCCTCCAGCGCCGTGGCGCCGAGCTTGAGCACGTCCTGCAGGTAGTTCTGCGCCAGCACGAACAGCACCGATCCGATGATCGCGCCGTACATCGTGCCCATGCCGCCGATCACCACGATCAGCAGGATGTCCAGCATGATCTCGAAGCTGAGCGTGGTGTCGGGCCCGGTGTAGCGCAGCCACAGTGCCAGCAGGGCTCCGGCAGCGGTGGCAAACAGCGCGGCCAGCACATTGGACAGGGTACGGTAGACCACCGTCCGGAAACCGATGGCCTCGGCCCGGAAGTCGTTTTCGCGGATCGCCTGCAGCACCCGGCCGAAGGGCGAGTTGACGATCCGCAGCAGGGCAAGGAACAGCACCGCCGCGGCCACGAACAGCAGGTAATACACGGCGATCTTGCCGTCGATGGCGACGCCGAGGAAGGGCTGCTCGAACGGCTCCCAGGAGGGGCTCAGCACCGCCGGGTTCTTGAACGACAGCCCGTCCTCACCACCGGTCAGCTCGCTGAGCTGCGACGCCAGGGTCTGGAAGGCCGACGCCACGGCCAGGGTGATCATGGCGTAGAAGATGGCCTTGACCCGCAGCGAGAACAGCCCGATCACCAGCGACAGCACCAGCGACACGGCCAGGGCGCCCAGCAGGCCCACGCCGACCGCATCCCAGCCCGGCCCCATGCGGCTGCTGGCGATGGCCACGCCATAGGCGCCGATGCCGAAGAACATGGTGTGCGCAAAGCTGACGATGCCGGTGTAGCCCAGCAACAGGTCGTAGCTGGCCACCAGCACGATGAACACCAGCATCTTGGCGGCCGCCGCCAGGGCCTTGCTGCCGGGGAAGAGAAACGGCGCCAGCGCCAGTGCCAGCACCACCAGCACCAGCACGAGGGCCAGGGCGCGGCTGCGCGGCAGGTCGTGGGACAGCAGCCGGCTCAGCATGCGGGCTCCCTTGCAGCGCTGTTGGGCAAGGCGGGCCGTGTCATCGATTGGTCACCGGGTACAGCCCCTTCGGGCGCCACATCAGCACCGCCACCATCAGGCCGATGGTCGAGAACAGGGCCACTTTCGGCGCCAGGAACCCGGTGTAGTTGGCCATCAGGCCGACCAGCACCGCGCCGACGAAGCAGCCCAGCGTCGAGCCCAGCCCGCCGATGATGATGACGATGAAGATCAGCACATTGACCTGGCCGCCGATCTGCGCCACCACGTTCTGCTGATACAGGCCCCACATCACGCCGCCCAGCCCGGCCAGCGCCGAGCCGGCCACGAACACGCCGACGAACAGCCGGCGGATCCGGTAGCCCAGGCTCTCCACCATCTCGCGGTCCTGCACGCCGGCCCGGATCAGCAGGCCGATCTTGGTCCGGTTGAGCGTGAAGGCCAGCGCGATGAACACCAGGGCGCCGATCAGGGCCGCCAGCACCCGGTACTTCTCGACCGCGGCGTCGCCGATCAGGAAGGCGCCTCGTAGCGCTGACGGCAGCGGCAGCGGTATCTGCTGCGGGCCCCAGATCACCTTGATGATCTCCTCGCCGACGATCATGCCGCCCATGGTGATCAGGATCTGCTTCAGGTGCAGTCCATAGACCGGCCGCACGATCACGCGCTCGAAGGCCAGGCCCACCGCCGCAGCCGCCACCATGGCCACCAGCATGGCCGCGAACACCGCCGCCAGCTGCAGCGCGGCCACCTCGCCGGCCCAAGGCACCAGCGCCGACATCACCGAGGTGGCGACGAAGGCACCGAGCGCGATGAACACCCCGTGGCCGAAATTGAGCACGTCCATCAGGCCGAAGACCAGGGTCAGGCCGGAGGCGACGATGAAGATGATCATGCCCATCGCGATGCCGGCCACGGTGAGCGTCAGCCAGGTGCTGGGCGAGCCGACCGCGGGCAGGGCCACCAACATCAGGGCCGCCACCAGCGCCAGCGGCGTCCAGTCGAACCGCGTGCGCGGCACCGCCGCATCGACAGCGTCGGCCACGGGACCGGTGACAGGCGTCGTACCGCTCATGCAACCGCCCCCAAAGACAGCCCCAGCAGCCGCGCCTGCAGCGCCGGGTCGTCCGCCAGCGCCGGCATGCTGCCGCGGTGCACGACCACGCCGTTGTCCATCACCGCGACCTGGTCGCCCAGGACGCGGGCCATGTGGAAGTTCTGCTCCACCAGCACGATCGTGGCCTGCTGGCGCTTCAGCTCGGCCAGGGCCGAAATCAGGTTCTGGATGATCGCCGGGGCCAGGCCCTTGCTGGGCTCGTCGATCAGCAGCAGGGCACGCGGCTCGATGATGGCGCGCGCCACGGCGAGCATCTGCTTCTGTCCGCCAGACCACTTGCCCGCCGGGAAGAGCCAGAACTTCCGCAGCGCCGGGAACAGGCCGAAGATCCAGTCCAGCCGCGCCCGGTCCAGCTCGCCAGCGTGGCGCGCGGCACGCGCCGCCAGCACCAGGTTCTCCTGCACCGTCAGGTCGGTGAAGATGCCCATGTTCTCCGGCACGTAGGACACGCCCTCGGCCGCGATGTCGGGCGTGGCCCGGCCGTGCAACGGCTGGCCGCGCAGCAGGATCTCGCCGCGTGACGCCGGCCACAGGCCCATGATGGTGCGCAGGGTGGTCGTCTTGCCGGCACCGTTGCGGCCCAGCAGCATCGTCACCTGCCCCTGCGGCACCGCCAGGTCCACGCCGTGCAGGATGTGATAAGCCCCGATGTGCGTGTGCACGCCGCGCAGCTCCAGCAGGTTGCCACTTGTCATGCCGGCTCCACAGCCAGGCCGAGATAGGCGCTCTGCACCACCGGCGAGGCGATCACCGCGGCCGGCTCGCCGTCGGCCACCAGGGCGCCGTTGTGCAGCACCACGATGCGGTCGGACAGCTCGCGCACCACGTCCATCTTGTGTTCCACCAGCAGGATGGTGCGGTCGCGCCGGGTCTTCAGCGCCCGGATCAGGTCCAGCACCACCGGCACCTCGTCCACGCTCATGCCGGCCGTGGGTTCGTCGAACATGTAGACCTTGGGGTCCAGCGCCATCAGCAGCGCCACCTCCAGCTTGCGCTGGTCACCATGGGGCAAGCTGGCCGCCACGGCGGCAGCCTTGTCGGCCAGCTTGACCTGGTCCAGGATCTCGCGCGCCTCGCCCGTCCACTCGCTGCGGTCGCTCCAGATCCGCCACAGCTCCAGCCCGCCACGGCCGCGGCCGGCCTCGCGCGCCTGCACCGCCAGCCGCACGTTCTCCTGGACCGTCAGGTTAGGGAACAGCTGGGTCAGCTGGAAGGCCCGGCCCAGGCCACGCCGCGTGCGCAGCGGCGCGGGCAGGCCGGTCAGGTCCTCGCCGTCCAGCAGCACCCGCCCCTCGCTGGCCGGCAGCTGGCCGGAGATCAGGTTGAAGTAGGTCGTCTTGCCCGCGCCGTTGGGCCCGACGATGGCGGTCAGCGTGCCGGGCTCGAATGCGCACGACACGTGATCGACCGCCACGTGGCCGCCAAAGCGGATGGTGAGATCGCGGGTTTCGAGCACGGCAATGCAGGCGCGGGTGTGTAGCCCAGCAGGTGCCGCGGAACCGGCTTTGCCGGGCCGCTGGCGCCGCCCCCTTGAGGGGGAGGCGGCGTGAAGCCGCCTCGGGGGTGGGCCTTGTCAGCGCCGGTTGCGGATCGGGATGTTCATCTCCTCCGCCTTGATCTCCCGCACCAGCTCCGGCACGCCCCAAGCGAAGGCCGGGTCGACCTTGATGCGGAAGTGGTACATGTCCTGCATCGCCTGGTGGTCTTCCTGGCGGAAGGTCATCTTGCCCTTGGGGGTCATGAAGCTCATGCCCTCCATGGTCGAGATCAGCTTGTTGGTGTTGGTGTCACCGGCGGTCTTCTTCAGCGCCTCGACCACCGCGATGGCCGCGCTCATGCCGCCGGCGGTGAAGAAGTCCGGCGGGCTCTTGAACCGCGAGTAGTGGTTGGCCACCAGCCATTCGTTGACCGGGTTCTTGGGCATGCCGAAGTAGTAGTACGTGGCGCCCTCCATGCCCGGGAACTGCTTGTAGGCCACCATCGCCGGCAGGATGTTGCCGCCGGTGGCGATCTCGATGTTGTAGCGCTTCAAGTCCAGGTCGGCGATCTTGAACGGGTTGCCGCCGCCGCCGGCCCAGATGATCCAGATCAGCTTGCGCCCAGGCAGGTCCTTGAGCTTGTCGATCATGCGCTGGGCCGCCGGCGTGAAGTCGGTGGTGGCGATCGGCAGGTATTCCTCATGCGTGATCTTGGCCGTCTTCAGGGCCTCCTTGAAGGCCTTGACGCCGTCGCGGCCGAAAGCGTAATCCTGTGCCAGCGTGGCAATGGTGACGCCCGCCTTGTCCAGCGCCGCGGCATTGGAGATCGCGTCCTGCGAGCTGTTGCGGCCGGTGCGGAAGATGTACTTGTTCCACTTGTCACCGGTGATGGAGTCGGCCACCGCCGGCTCCACCAGCAGGAGCTTCTTGTACTCCTCGGCCACCGGCAGCATGGCCAGCGCCACACCGCTGGATGTGGGGCCGACCGCCAGGTCGACCTTGTCGTCACCGTAGGCCTGCGCCAGCAGGCTCTTGCCCAGGTCCGGCTTGCCCTGGTCGTCCTTCTCGATCACCACCAGCTTGCGGCCGGCCACCGTCATGGTGCCGCCGGTGGCGTAGTCCAGGCCCATCATGAAACCCAGAGCGGTCTGCTTGCCATAGGCTTCCAGCGGACCGGTCTTGCTGTGGATGTGGGCGATGCGGATATCGCCCTTGCCCTGGGCATGGGCGGCCGGCGCCGCCAGCGCGAGGCCGGCGGCCAGGCAGAGCAGGGAGACAGTGAAGGGACGGCGGTTCATGTCGGCAACCTCGGGTTGGGTTTGGAGCGGTTCAACCGTCCGCGCATCGGCGCGGCTTTGGTCGGTGGATTGCAAGGCGCATGCCCACCCAATGAGATCCGTCAGAACCCTATGTTTCGGTCTCCAATTGAAGAAGTTCGTCCGAAACTCGGACATACTGAAAACGAGATGATTGAATTTCAGACAATTTGACTGTCTGAAAATCGATCATCATGGGTCCAGGGACATCGCTGGGCAAGCGTCTCATAACTCCGCAGCCAAACCGACCGAGCGCCCCTGCCGGTACTGGGATGGGCGTCAGCCCTGGGCCGCCAGTTCCGGCCAGCGACCCAGCCTGTCATACAGGCTGGCCCGGGAGATGCCCAGCAGCCGCGCCGTCGCCAGCCGGTTGCCACCGGTGCGACGCAGGGCATCGGCAATGGCGGCCCGCTCGAGCGCGGCGATCTGGTCGGCCAGCGGCACCGGCGCCGCGGGCGCCACGGCCGCCGGCAACGGTGCCGTCGCAGCGGCTGGGCGGCCGAGATC
>JBJXHB010000199.1:0-3430 GCA_046160725.1 Aquabacterium sp. | reverse complement strand
GCCACCGCGACGGCCGCCGGCACCAGCGCCGACGCCGATGGTCATGCGTCCCAGCACGATGGGCTGCGCGGTCTCGCCCGGCGGGGCTTCGAAGCCGGGCACGGTCTCGCGCGGAATGGTGTGCTTGATCAGGCGTTCGATGTCGCGCACGAAGATGTCCTCGTCCACGCACATCAGCGAGATCGCCTCGCCGGTGGCGCCGGCACGGCCGGTGCGGCCGATGCGGTGCACATAGTCCTCCGGCACGTTGGGCAGCTCGAAGTTCACCACGTGCGGCAGCTGGTCGATGTCGATGCCACGCGCGGCGATGTCGGTGGCCACCAGCACGCGCAGGTCGCCGCTCTTGAAATCACCCAGCGCCTTGGTGCGCGCGCCCTGGCTCTTGTTGCCATGGATGGCCATGGCGCTGATGCCGACGCCGTCCAGGTACTCGGCCAGGCGGTTGGCGCCGTGCTTCATGCGCGTGAACACCAGCACCTGGTGCCAGTCGCCCTGCCGGATCAGATGTGCCAGCAACTCCTTCTTGCGCTCGCGTCCGACCGGGTGGATCTTCTGTGCGATGAGCTCGGCGGTGGCGTTGCGGCGTGCGACCTCGATCAGCGCCGGCTTGTTCAGCAGCCGGTCGGCCAGGTCCTTGATCTCGTCACTGAAGGTGGCGGAGAACAGCAGGCTCTGCTTGGTCTTGGGCAGCAGCGCCAGCACCTTCTTGATGTCATGGATGAAGCCCATGTCCAGCATGCGGTCGGCCTCGTCCAGCACCAGGATCTGCACCTGGCTCAGGTCCAGTGTTCGTTGGCCCGCATGGTCCAGCAGCCGCCCCGGCGTGGCGACCAGGATGTCCACGCCGCGCCGCAGCTTGTCGATCTGCGGCTGCATGCCCACACCGCCGAACATCACCATGCTGGACAGGCGCAGGTATTTGCCGTAGGTGCGCACGCTCTCCTCGACCTGGGCGGCCAGCTCGCGCGTGGGCGTCATCACCAAGGCGCGGATCGGCAGCCGGCCGCGTGCATCACGGGCCGGTGTTTGCGCGGCCAGGCGCTGCAGCATGGGCAAGGTGAAACCGGCGGTCTTGCCGGTGCCGGTCTGGGCGCCGCCAAGGAGGTCGCCGCCGGCCAGGATGGCCGGTATGGCCTGGGCCTGGATCGGGGTGGGGGTGTCATAGCCCTGTTCGTGCACGGCACGCAGCAGGGGCTCGGTCAGGCCGAGGTCGGTGAATTTCATTCGCAGTGGGGGATGGTGGGTCGGCCTGACACCACCGCTTGGCGGTGGCACCAGTCGCAGGCAGAGGATGCCTAGGGGTAGCGCCCGTGGGGCGCGGCCGCGCGGGTGCGGCGTCGGTATCGACCCGGTGCGTCAACTGGAGCCGCACCGAAGCCCGGACTGTAGCCGGTCGGGCCCGCCGGGCGAACGTTGCTGCCGCGCTCGCCGATAATCGCGGGTTGCACTCGGCGCCGACGGCGCCCCACCTGGCAGAACATCCGAATGGCTCAATACGTCTACACCATGAACCGCGTCGGCAAGATCGTGCCGCCAAAGCGGCAGATCCTGAGGGACATCAGCTTGTCCTTCTTCCCCGGCGCCAAGATCGGCATGCTGGGCCTGAACGGCTCCGGCAAGTCCACCCTGCTCAAGATCATGGCCGGGCTGGACCACGACATCGAAGGCGAGGCGGTGCCGATGCCGGGCCTGAAGATCGGCTACCTGCCGCAGGAGCCCGAGCTGGACCCCAACCTGACCGTGCGTGAGGCGGTGGAGCAGGGCATCGGTGGCGTGCTGGCGGCCAAGCAGCGGCTGGACGAGGTCTATGCGGCCTATGCCGAGCCGGATGCCGACTTCGACAAGCTCGCGGCCGAGCAGGCCGAGCTGGAGGCGCAGATCGCCACCGCCGGCAGCGAGAACACCGAGCACCAGCTGGAGATCGCCGCGGATGCGCTGCGGCTGTCGCCCTGGGACGCGAAGATCGAGTTCCTGTCCGGCGGCGAAAAGCGCCGCGTGGCACTGTGCCGCCTGCTGCTGTCCAACCCCGACATGCTGCTGCTGGACGAGCCCACCAACCACCTGGACGCCGAGAGCGTCGAATGGCTGGAGCACTTCCTGCAGCGCTTCCCGGGCACCGTGGTGGCCATCACCCACGACCGCTACTTCCTGGACAACGCGGCCGAGTGGATCCTGGAGCTGGACCGCGGCCGCGGCATTCCCTGGAAGGGCAATTACTCCAGCTGGCTGGAGCAGAAGGAAGACCGGCTGAAGCAGGAGCAGAAGGCCGAGGATGCGCACACCAGGGCCATGAAGGAGGAGCTGAAGTGGGTGCGCTCCAACGCCAAGGGCCGCCAGACCAAGAGCAAGGCGCGCCTGGCCCGCTTCGAGGAGCTGAGCGATGTCGACTACCAGAAGCGCAATGAGACCAACGAGATCTTCATCCCGGTGGGCGAGCGGCTGGGCAACCAGGTCATCGAGTTCGACAACGTCAGCAAGAGCTTTGGCGACCGGCTGCTGATCGACAACCTCAGCTTCAAGATCCCGCCCGGCGCCATCGTCGGCATCATCGGCCCCAACGGCGCCGGCAAGTCCACGCTGTTCCGCATGATCCAGGGCGTGGAGAAGCCCGATGCCGGCGACGTCGTGATCGGCTCGACCGCACGACTGGCCTTCGTCGACCAGAGCCGCGAGAGCCTGGCCGGCGACAAGACGGTGTGGGAAGACGTCTCCGGCGGGCTGGACAACCTGGTGGTGGGCAAGTTCGTCATGCCCTCGCGTGCCTACCTCGGGCGCTTCAACTTCAAGGGCAACGACCAGCAGAAGCTGGTCGGTCAGCTGTCGGGTGGTGAGCGCGGCCGGCTGCACCTGGCCAAGACGCTGGCCCAGGGCGGCAACGTGCTGCTGCTCGACGAGCCGAGCAACGACCTGGACGTGGAGACGCTGCGCGCGCTGGAAGATGCGCTGCTCGAATTTGCCGGCAGCGTGATGGTCATCAGCCACGACCGCTGGTTCCTGGACCGCATCTGCACCCACATCCTGGCCGCCGAAGGCGACAGCCAGTGGGTGTTCTACGCCGGCAACTACCAGGAGTACGAAGCCGACAAGGTGCGGCGCTTAGGCGAAGAAGGCGCCAGGCCGCACCGGCTGCGCTTCAAGGCGCTGAAGTAGCGGCAACGCCGGGTCGAGCGCGTGGCCGGTCGATACCCGACAATCGCCTGAACCAAAAGCCCGCGCGCCGGTTCATACCTCACCGCCCGGCGTTCGCGCCGCCACGCAGCGCCGTCCTTGCCGCAATGACCGTCCAACGTCTGCCACACGCCTGGCTCATCCTTGCGGCCGCGCTGCGTGCCGGTTGTGCCGCGGTTTCGCCGCCGCCTGCCGCAGCGCCCGCCAAGCCCGCGGCTGCGGGGGCATCGGCGCCGGTCGGCGCTGCGGCCGCCACGCCGGC
>JBJXHB010000198.1:0-5036 GCA_046160725.1 Aquabacterium sp. | reverse complement strand
CCATCACGGGTTCGATCGTGGGTGTGGGCGCCTCCGAGCGCAGGTTCAGTGCCGTGCGCTGGGGCGTGGCGGGTCGCATCGTGTGGGCCTGGGTGCTGACCATTCCGGCGTCGGCATTCATCGCCGCGGCGGCGTTCTCGGTCGGGCGCTGGCTGTTCTGACGACCCGGTGCCGGGCTGTGTGCAGCCTGTCGCTCGCGGCGCTCGATGCGTTGGGCCCGGTCAGAGAGGTCCTGGAGCGCGTCAACGGGCCCGAATTCAAGACGCGGACCATTCGAAGTAGCGCTGCCCCGCGAAGGCAATCGTCCCGATCAGCACGCCGCCACCCAGCAGCAAGGCGGTGATGGCGCCGAGGACGGGTGCCCAGCCGGTCGGCACCACGGGCTGGTCCGGATGCCAACGCTGTTGCCAACGCTCGTCCGTTGTCAGGGCATGCACGATGGCGGCCAGCATCCCGGCGGAGATGGCCAGGCCCAGCAGCGGTGTCAGCAACCAGGCCCAGCGGTCGTCCTGGCCCAGCTCGCGCATCCGGATCACGCCGACCAGGCCCGCCAGTGCCGGCGGCAAGTGGACCCAGGCCCAGCGGTCGGACCAACCGTGCAGATAGAGCCGGTGCAAACCGAGCGCGCCGCCCACCACGGCCAGCCAGGTGACCAGCGTCTTCGAACGAGGATTGCGGGCCATGGAATGAGCCATCTGAGCAGAGAAGAGTGGCAAAGTTTATAATCGACGGTTTTCGGTCTTGGCTGCGAGCGCCTCAGGGCGCGCAAGGCGTATCTACTTGACCGGAGGGTGCGCCGCCATCTGCGGTCCTGCCAAGCAGGGCCCGCCAGGTCCGGCGCAATATTGATGTCGCCAACCCGGCGTGTCCCCGGGCCGGGCGCATCCATCGCAGCACAGGATTTTTCATCATGGTCGTCATCCGACTGGCTCGCGGCGGTGCCAAGAAGCGCCCGTTCTACAACATCGTGGTCGCCCATTCGCAGGAGCGCCGTGATGGCCGCTTCATCGAACGCGTCGGCTTCTACAACCCCATGGCCGCCGGTGGCGAGCAGCCGCTGCGTGTGGCGCTGGACCGTGTACAGCACTGGTCCGCGCAGGGCGCGCAGTTGTCGCCCACCGTCAAGCGCCTGGTCGTGCAGGCCGCCAAGGCAGTTGCCCCAGCGGCGCCTGCCGCCGCTGCCTGACCCTGCGGCATGCCCGATCACGGGCCGACCGCGCCGCTTGCCGGCCCCCAGCTGGTGGCGGAGGGCCGGCCGCAGGATGCGGTCGATGTCGGGCGCGTGGTCGGGTCCTGGGGTGTGCGTGGCGCGGTGCGCGTGGCGCCCTTGTCTGGCAAGCCGTTGGCACTGCTGTCGGCGCGCACCTGGCACTTAAGTCGCGAGCCGCGGCCGGGTCAGTCATCCGTACCGGCGGTGGTGCAGGTCACCAGTGCGCGGCCCCAGGGCGACAGTGTGGTGGCCCATCTTGAGGGCTTTGCCGACCGTGATGCCGCGCAGTCCCTCGCCGGTGCGGTCATCCACGTCGGTCGATCGACCTTCCCGGCCCCAGACCCAGACGAGTACTACTGGGTCGACCTGATCGGCCTTGCTGTGGTCAACCGCGACCTGGTCCAGCTGGGTGTGGTCGTCGGCCTGATCGACACCGGCGTGCACAGCGTGCTGCGGGTCCAGGATGCGACCTCCGGTGACAAGCCGCAGGAGCGGTTGATCCCTTTCGTGTCGGCTTATGTCGACGCGGTCGAGCGGGCCGAAGGCCGGATCCGGGTCGACTGGGGTCTGGACTATTGAGTGGGCCCCAGCGAGCCACGGGCCATGCGGTTCGACATCATCACGCTGTTCCCGGAACTGTTCGGTCCTCACCTGACCCTGGGCATCACGCGGCGCGCCTTCGAGACCGGCGCGGTCCAGGTGCGGCTGTGGCCCTTGCGCGACTTTGCCGAGGACAGCTACCGGCGTGTCGACGACCGCCCCTTCGGTGGCGGTCCGGGTATGGTCATGATGGCACCGCCGCTGGCCCGGGCGCTGGCCGACGTGCGCGCGGAGCGGCCAAGCCCAGGCCCCTTGATCCACTTCACGCCGGCCGGTCGCCCGTTGAACCAAGGTCTGGTCCAGGATATCGCCACGGGCGGCGGCGCCGTGCTGCTGTGCGGCCGCTATGAAGGTGTGGACCAGCGCTTCATTGACCGTCATGTCGACATGGAGGTCAGCCTGGGCGACTTCGTTCTGTCCGGAGGCGAACTGCCGGCACTGGCGTTGATCGATGCGGTCGCGCGCCTGCAGCCTGGCGTCCTCAGCGCGCCCTCGCACGAGCAGGACAGCTTCAGCGACGGCCTGCTCGAAGGACCGCAGTACACCCGCCCCGAGACCTGGGATGCCGACGGCCAGCCGATGGCTGTGCCCGAGGTGCTGCGGGGCGGCCATCATGGCCTGCAGCGGCAATGGCGGCGCGAGCAGGCGCTGGCCTGGACCGCCCGCCGTCGCCCCGACCTTCTGGCACAGGCGCGGGCCCAGGGCCGGCTGTCGGCAGCGGACGAGTCGTTCCTGCGTACGCTCGTCCTATAATCTTTGGTTTTTCGATCCTCTGCCGGCACTGGTGGCCGCGCTTCAGCGAGCCCATCGCCATCGATGGGCATGGCTGATCCGCTGAAATGTCCACCGCCTTCCGACAACCCGGCCGCGCATGATCGACTGGAGCCTACCGTGGACCTGATCCGCACTCTCGAACTCGAAGAAATCGCCCGCCTGAACAAGGCCTTACCAGCCTTCAGTCCCGGCGACACCGTTATCGTCAACGTCAACGTTGTCGAGGGCAGCCGCAAGCGCGTGCAGGCCTATGAGGGCGTGGTGATCGCCAAGCGCAACCGCGGGCTGAACTCCAGCTTCATCGTGCGCAAGGTATCCAGCGGCGAGGGCGTCGAGCGGACGTTCCAGCTGTACAGCCCCTTGATCGCCACGATCGAAGTCAAGCGCCGCGGCGACGTGCGCCGCGCCAAGCTGTACTACCTGCGTCAACGTTCCGGCAAGTCGGCGCGCATCAAGGAAAAGCTGGCCTGACGCCTCCGCGCATCACCGATCCGCGGGCCACACCGGTGGTGGCCGTGGATGACCATCTGCCGCCGCTGGCGGCAGATCGGCTTGAGCCGGATGCCGTGCGGCGGCGCTTTGCGACGAACATGCCATGGCAGCCAGAGCTGCCCGGCGATGCGTTGCCCTACCGTGACCCAGCGGGCACGCGTGCGGCAGCCGTGCTGGTTCCACTGGTGATGCGGGCTGATGGCCTGACGGTGCTGCTCACGCAGCGCACGGCGCATTTGCGCGACCATGCGGGCCAGATCAGTTTCCCTGGAGGCGGCGCCGAGCCGTCGGATGCCGACCATGTCGCCACGGCGCTGCGTGAGGCGCATGAGGAGATTGGCCTGCCCGCATCGCAGGTCGAAGTGCTCGGCCACCTGCCGCCCTACGTGACAATCACGCGCTATTCGGTCACGCCCGTCGTCGCCCTGGTTCAGCCCGGCTTCAGACTGGCACTGGACCCGTTCGAGGTGGCCGAGGCTTTCGAGGTACCAATGTCATTTCTGATGACGCCGGCTCATCACCGGCGGCATGCCACGGATATCGCCGGCACGCGGCGGCATTTTCTGTCCATGCCGTGGCAGGCGACGTCCGCGGACGGCACACGCCGCGAGTACTTCATCTGGGGCGCGACAGCGTCCATGCTGCGCAATCTCTACGGTTACCTGGCGGTCTGAGCGCAACTGCAGGCCCGCGCCGCGTACGAGCCGGAGTTTCGGTGAGCGCTGCGAGCGCTCACGGGGCGGCGAGGCTTCGTACGGCGCCCCTATCATGGGCGGCCATGAGCTTCTTCGCCGTCCTCTGTGCCCTGCTTCTGGAGCAGATCAAGGCCCTGCCGCGCGACAACCGCGTGCACGACCTCCTGGCCGGCTGGGTCGACTGGGCCGGCCGCAACTTCGATGCGGGCCAGGAGCGACACACCTGGATCGTCTGGTTCGTGTCCATGCTGGTTCCTGTGGCGCTGGTGGTGGGTCTCTATATGGCACTGAGCTGGGTTCATCCTCTGTGGGGCCTGGCTCTGGATGTGGTGGTGCTTTATCTGACGCTGGGCTTTCGCCAGTTCAGTCACTACTTCACCGACATTCGTGCGGCACTGGACGCCGGTGACGAAGACCGCGCCCGTGAGCTGCTGGCGCAATGGCTGCGCATCGACACGTCGACCCTGCCGCGTGCCGAGCTGCTGCGCCATGTGATCGAGCATGCGTTGCTGGCTGCGCACCGGCATGTCTTCGGCGTGTTCTTCTGGTTCGTCCTGTTGTCGGCCCTGGGCTTGGGGCCGGCCGGCGCCGTGCTGTACCGCCTGACGGCGTCTGCGGGCCGCCACTGGGCCAGGCGCAACCGTGTGTTGGGTCTCTCCGGCAACGACGGTCTGGAGGCACTTGCGCAGCGGATTTTTGGCCTGCTGGACCACGTGCCGGCGCGGATGACAGCCTTTGGTTTCGCCGTTGTCGGCAACTTCGAGGAGGCCGTGGGCGGGTGGCGACGCCATGTCGGGCTTTGGGAGGCATCCAACGACGGTGTCATTCTGGCCAGCGCAGCAGGCGCGGTTGGCGTCCAGCTCGGTGGCGGCGTGGCCGCCCCTGTGGCGACGGGCGGGGGCGCGCCGGATGACGAGCCGCAGGTCCCGGGCGGTCGCACCGCCGGCCAAACGCCGGTGCTGGCGCACCTGGGCAGCGTGGTCGGCCTGGTCTGGCGCTCGGTGGTGCTGTGGTTGCTGCTGCTGGCGCTGCTGACCTTGGCCAACCTGGTGGGCTGAGGCCCACGGCGTGGCTACCAACGCTGCTGGCCCAGCTCCTCGAACAGTTCGTCGTAGACGCGCATCCGACCGGCGCTGATGTGCCCGTCCTTTAACGCCTGGCGAACCGCGCAACCCGGCTCCTGTCGATGGCTGCAGTTGCTGAACCGGCAGTTCGACGCATGTGGCGCGAGGTCGGGCATCAGACCGGCCAGTTCGACTGGTTTT
>JBJXHB010000197.1:0-4269 GCA_046160725.1 Aquabacterium sp. | reverse complement strand
CTGGCCGAGCACGGCGACGAGGCGGGTCGCCGCCTGCAGCAGCTGCACTTCGACCTGCTGGCCCAGCAGGCCGAGGCGCACCAAGGCCGCATCGTCGATACCGCCGGCGATGGGGCCTTTCTGTGCTTTGCTTCCGCCGCGCAGGCCGCGCGCGCTGCGGTGGCGCTGCAGCGCGCCATCACCGCAGCGAATCAGGATCGGCCGCGCCAGCATCAGCTGAGCGTGCGGGTCGGCCTGCACTGGGGCCCCGCGCTGACCGACGGCCAGCAGGTCACCGGCGAAAGCGTCAACCTGTGCGCGCGCATCGTCGCCACCAGCCAGCCGGGGCAGATCCGCCTGTCGCGCGAGCTGCTGCTGCAGTTGGAGCCGCCCCAGCGCGAAGGCTGCACCCCGCTGCCACAGGTGGCGCTCAAGGGCATTGCCCGCACTGTGGACCTGCTGGACCTGCCGTGGCGCGATCCGGCGCTGTTCCCTTCCCACCTGGTGGTACGCGAATCTGGCGAACGCATCGCGCTGCCCCAGCTCGACATCCTGTGCTTTGGCCGCGGCGAACTGCATGGCGAAGGCGCTGCCGTGCACGTGATCCTGGCGCTGGTCGACCCGGTGGCCAGCAAGCAGGTCAGCCGGCGACATTTCGAGCTGTTGGCCCGGCCGACGGGCTTTGTGATCCGCTCGCTGTCTGCGCAGCCCACCGAAGTGGACGGGGTCAGCCTCGCGCGCGACCAGGAACTGCCGCTGCAGCCTGACTCCGTCGTGCGCGTGGCCCGCGTGATGACGCTGGAGTTTGACGTCGCCAGTGGCGTGGGCGAGAGCACCGACGACGGCACCATGGTGAGCCCGCAACACGCGCGGCCGCTGGCAGGCGACACGCAGTACATCAGCTGATCAGGGGTAGCGCCGCGCAAGACCGCCTGGCCGCGGGGCGGGCGCACAGCGCAACAGGTTGACGCCTTCATCCTCTGCAGGCTAACATGTCAGCCGGTCGTCAGGCAATCTGACTCGGCTCCCTGACCCGCCTGTCCGTCATGCTCAAAGGCCTCTCCCCCCTGCTGTCACCCGACCTGCTGCACGTGCTCGCCAGCATGGGCCATGGAGACGAGATCGTGCTGGCGGATGCGAATTTCCCGGCCGCCACACACGCCCGCCGGCTGATCCGGCTGCCGGGCTGCAGCGTTCCGGACCTGCTGGCGGCGATGCTGCCGGTGTTCCCGCTGGACGACTTCGTGCCGCAGGCCGCCTTCACGATGCAGGTGGTCGGGGACCCGACCGCTCGCCCGCCGGTCGTGCTGGACTGCGACCAGTTGCTGACCGGGCACGGCCTGGCCGTGACGCAGGGCATCGAACGCTTTGCCTTCTACCAGCGCGCCGCCTCCGCGTTTGCCATCGTCGCCACCGGCGAAACCCGCATCTACGGCAACCTGCTGCTCAAGAAAGGCGTGGTTGCAGGGTGAGCACCGTATCGGACCCGCCACGCGCCCTGAGCCAGCGGGCGCGCGCCTACCAGGGCTTCACGCAGCAGATCCTGAGCGGGGGCATCCGCAGCGGGCAGTTCGTGTCGCAGCGCGAGCTGATGACGCTGCTGGACATGCCGCTGGGCGCGGTACGCGAGATGATCCCGCGGCTCGAGGCCGGCGGCCTGATCCGCACGGTGCCGCAACGCGGGCTGCAGATTGCGCATGTGGATCTCAAGCTGATCCGCAACGCCTTCCAGGTGCGCGCCATGATCGAGCGCGAGGCGATCCTGCACTTTGCCCACACCGCCAGCGACGAAGAGCTGGCCGCGATCGAGGCCGCCCACCGCGACATCTTGCGCCGCGCCAGCGCGTCGAATGTCGACCCTGCCCTGCTCGACGACGCCCAGGCGGTGGACTGGGGTCTGCACGACCGCATGGTCGACTCGCTGGGCAACGACATCGTGTCCGAGATGTACCGCGTCAACAGCCTGCGCGTGCGGCTGATCCGGCTGGAGCACAGCGTCATCACCCCGGCGCGGCTGATTCCTGCGATGGAAGAACACCTGCGCTTCATCACCTTGCTGCGCCGCCGCGACGCCGCCGGCGCCGCCGAACTGCTGCAGGCCCACCTGCTGAGCGCCCGCGACCGCGTGCTGACCGCGCCGCTGGAGCAGATCCAGGCCGAATGGCAGCAACCCCTCAACCCCTGACACGCTTCAAAGGACTTCGATTGAACCCCGACATCAACGGCCTGTGGCCCGCCATGCTGATCCCGGTGCACGCCGACGGCGCACTCGACACGGTGCGGGCCATCGCCCATGCACGCCGGCTGCTGGAGGCCGGCTGCGACGGCGTCACCGTGTTCGGAACCACCGGCGAGGGCCCCGCCTTCAGCGCCGAGGAGCGCATGGGCCTGCTCGATGCGATGCTGGCCGCGGGCATCGCCCCCGGGCAGATCGTCGTCACCACCAGCGCCTGTTCACAGCCCGAATCCATTGCACTCGGGCGCCACGCTTCGTCGCGGGGCTGCCACCGGCAGATGTACATGCCGCCGTTCTACTTCCGCAACCCGCGCCAGGCGGGTGTGGTGGAAGCGGTGAGCCAGGTGGTGCGCGGCGTGGCCGACCCGGCCCTGAAGCTGTTGCTCTATCACATCCCAGGCCTGAGCAGCGTGAGCTTCAGCCACGACAGCGTCGCCACGCTGGCCACCCGCCACCCGGGCGCGGTGATCGGCGTCAAGGACAGCAGCGGCGACCTGGACCACGGCCTGGCGCTGGCGCGGGCGTTTCCCGAGCTGTCGGTGCTGGTCGGTGCCGAACAGCATGTGGCCGAGGTGATGCGTGCCGGCGGCTCGGGCTCCATCAACGGCCTGGCCAACATCGCCCCGCGCCTGCTGCGGCGCATCGTGAGCGCGCCGGACCGGGTGGACCCTGCCGATGCGCAACTGGTGCTGGATCTGCTGGCGCCGCTGTCGATGCTGCCCGACATGCCCTTCGTCTGTGTCTACAAGACCATGCTGGCCGAGCAGACCGGTGATGACGCCTGGCTGAACGTGCGCCCGACCCTGGCGCCGCTGGAGGTGGCCGAGGCCCGGGCTGTGCGGGAGGCCTACCGCGGGCTGGGCGAGCGGCTGGCGCTCATCTGACAGTCACTTGACGCTCATCGGACCGGTTTGATAGCCTGCCCTGCATGACGACGGAACTGCCTCCCCCGGACCACGAGCGGCCCCGCCCCCTTGCCGAGCGCCTGCGCGGCATCGTGCCGAGCATGAACACGCCGTTTCTGGACGCCGGCGGCGTGGACACGCTCAGCATCGCGCGATCCACCGAGGCCGTGCTGGCCGATGGCGTCGCGGGGATGTTGATATTGGCTGTGGCCGGCGAGACCGGCAGCCTGAGCCTTGCGGAAAAGCGCGTGGTGGCCGAATGCTTTCTGCGGACGGTCGCCGGCCGGGTGCCGGTGATCGTGGGTTGCAGCAGCGCCCACCAGGCCGACCGGCTGGCGCTGGCCGCCATGGCGCGCGAACTTGGCGCACCCGCCATGCTGTGCCAGGCGCCGAACGGCCTGCGCGGCCAGGAGCTGCTGGCGCAGATGCGCGAACTGGCCGCCGTCGGCCCGCCATTCCTGATGCTGCAGGATCTGCAGTTCGACGGGCCGGGCCTGTCGCTGGACGACATCCTGCTCCTGCATTCGGCACTGCCGACGCTGGGCAGCGTGAAGATCGAAGTGACGCTGCCGGGCCCGAAGTACAGCGCCGTGCTGGCTGCCACCGACGGCAGGCTGCACGTGGCCGGCGGCTGGGCGGCCGCGCAGATGATGGAAGCGCTTCACCGCGGCGTGCACTGTTTCATCCCCACCGCGATGGATCCGGTCTGGGTGGCGATCCATCGCCACTTCATGGCCGGCCGGCCGGACGCGGCGCGCGCGCTGCATGAGCGGCTGACGCCGGTGCTGGCCTTTTCCAATCAGCACATCGATGTGAGCATCCGCTTCTTCAAGCACCTGCGCCATCGGGAGGGCCTGTTCAGCACGGCGCTCTGCCGGGCGGGTGTGGCGGCGCTCGACGCCCACCAGATGCGGGAGCTCGATTGCCAGGTGGAGCGCGTGCTGGCGCTGCAGCGCCAGCTGGCCGATGCGGCCTTGGCGGACATCTTCACTGCCACCGCAAAGGCCGAACGCACAGCAGGCTGAGCGCTCAGCCCCCGAACATCCGCCTTCGGGCGTTCTCCAGATGCGTACGCATGGCGGCGCCGGCCGAGACTGCTTCGCGCCGCCGCAGGGCCAGCAAGACCTGCTCGTGTTCTCCTTGCACCAG
>JBJXHB010000196.1:0-4039 GCA_046160725.1 Aquabacterium sp. | reverse complement strand
GTCGGCATCGACACCCCGAGCATGGACCACGCGGACAGCAAGGACCTGAGCGGCCACCACGCGCTGTTCCGCGGCGGCGTCGCGATCCTCGAGAACCTCGACCTCAGCGCCGTTCCGGCCGGCGACTACGAGCTGATCGCGTTGCCGTTGCGCATCAAGAACGGCGACAGCAGTCCGGTGCGCGCCATCCTGCGTGAGCTGCCGCTGGGGCATGCATGAAGCGCGC
Source organism: Aquabacterium sp. (assembly GCA_046160725.1). Lineage (GTDB taxonomy): Bacteria > Pseudomonadota > Gammaproteobacteria > Burkholderiales > Burkholderiaceae_C > JBJXHB01. The sequence continues at coordinate 3,813 of JBJXHB010000196.1, read as the reverse complement.
GATCAATCCGGTCGAACTGGCGCCGCCGGTGGGTTTCGCCCACGGCTGGCTCGTCGAGGCTTCTGGTGCGCGCACGCTCTACCTCGCCGGTCAGTGTGGCTACGACCAGGCGGGCAAGGTCGCGCTGCCCGGCGACCTGGTCGGCCAGCTCGACCAGGCGCTGACCAACATCGGCTTGATCCTGCGCGATGCCGGCATGGCCTTCGCCGATGTGGTGCAGATGAACTTCTACGTGACCAGCCGCGACGACTACGCGGCGGCGCGGAAGGCGTTCGGCCAGGTCTGGAAGAAGCACTGCGGCCGTCACTTCCCCGGCATGGCGATGCTCCAGGTGGTGTCGCTGCTCGACCCGGAGGCCCGCATCGAGGTGCAGGGCATCGCGGCACAATGAGGGCGCACGCAATGAAGGCGCACACACCGCGGTTCTGGTCGCTGGTGCCGTTCGCCCTGCTGGTGGGCTGCCGCAGCGCCGAACCGACACCGCCGGGCGCGTTCGACAGCAGCGGTGGCCTCGTCACCATCGTCTGCCTCGGCGATGGCTTCGTGCGCTGCGATGGCGAACGGGTGCCTTTGGAGGCATGCGTGCTGCGGCTGCGGCAACGCACCCGGTCCATGGGCCAGGAGCAGTTGCAGCGCTTCGTCGTGCAGTTGCAGCGCGATCCCGCGGCGGCCAGCGAACCGCTGCTCGGACCCGCACTCGACGGCCAGCTGAATCGGCTGATCGAGGAGCTCGACATCATGGACGTCGGTCAGGCGAAGCTGCTGTGAGTCCGACCCTGCGCGCGCATCTGCCGCCACAGCTCGTGGTCTTCGACGTCGACGGCACGCTGCACGACACGTTCCGCTGGTGGGCGCCAGTGATCCGCGCCGGCCTGCGCAAGTTCGGGGAGCTCCACGGCATCGCGATGCCGGTGCCGACCGACCGCGAAGCGGAAGCGGTGGTCGGCATGAAGGACGCCGGCGTGTGGGCGCCGTTCCTGCCCGAAGGCCACAAGCACCGTTGGCAGGAGCTGCGCTCTGTAGTGGTGCCGATGGAGGTCGACGAGGTCAGCCGCGGCGTCGACTACCTGTTTCCCGGGGTGCGTGCGCTGCTGCAGCATCTGCGGGCGCTGGGCGTGAAGGTAGCCTTGGCCAGCAACTGCCGCCGGACCTACATGGGGGCGATGCAGCACGGCCAGGGTCTGGCGGCATTGACCGACTGGCAGTTCTGTCTCGACAGCCCGGGGGTGGAGACCAAAACCGACATGCTGACGGCGGCTTGGCGGGCCGCCGGCGTGGCGGCGCGGGTCGTGATGGTCGGCGACCGCGAACCCGACCACGAAGCCGCCATGGCGCTGGGCTGGCCGTTCGTGTGGCGGGCCAACGACCGCTGCCGCATTCCCAGCGCCGATTTCCAATGGGACGGCGAACCGGACCGGCTGCTGGCTGCCCTCGGCCTGCCCGCCCTGGGCCACGCTGGACCGGCCTGAGGACCCCGCAGGCACCGACGGCGCGCCGAGGGCCGGAGCGGCCAAGGCCTGTCGGGCAGGCGCATTGCCCATCCGTGGAATAGACTCCAGACCCGGCCGTAGCCGCGGCGGATCGCCCCACCATGGAACTCCTTTTCATCCTCGTCCCGATCTTCGTCTTCGTGCTGCTGAAGATGGTGCTGGACCAGCGGGCGCAGGCCCAGAAGGACCGGGTGCGGCTGATCGAAGAGGCGCTGAAGAGCCCCAACATCGACCGCCAGTCGCTGGAGAGCCTGACGTTCCAACTGACCGGGCAGCGTCCCGTGCGGCACCTGAACACGAGCCGGTTCCTCGCCATCGTCCTCGCCGCCGGTTGGATTGCGCTCTTTGCCGGCCTGGCCATGTGGATCGCCGGTGGCCTGGGCCGCGACCGGGACCTTTTCACCGGAGGCATCATCACGGCCCTGGTTGGCTTTGGCTTGGTCACCTATCCGTTTGCGCTGCGGGAGCTCGAAGCCCGGCGACAGGCCTGAGTGCGGGGAGTGCGGTTGCTGGTCGTGGGCGCTCTGCCGGCGTAGAACGCGATCCCGACACTGCGCATGACCAGCGATCTGCCGACCGCCGCCGAGCTCGCCGTCCGCGCCACCGAACGGCTGCGGGCATGGCGCGTCGTCGACACTGCGGTGAGGGTCGCGTGGAACGAACGCCTGACAACGACCGCCGGCCGCGCGTTCCTGCGTCTTGGTCAGATCGAGTTGAACCCGACGCTGATGCAACAGGCGCCGAACCAGCTCGACATGGTCCTGACGCACGAGGCGGCCCACCTGGCGGCGTTCCGGCTGTTCGGCCCGAACATCGCCGCGCACGGCAGGCACTGGCGTTCGCTGATGCGGCTCGCGGGCTATCCGCCGGAGGTCACCCACAAGATCCCCGTGGGCCAGGTCCGCCGCGCCCGGCGCCGCTACGTCTACCTGCGCGTGTGCGACCAGTGCGGGGATCGCCAGCTGCTGCCGGCGATCCGCTACGGCCGCTGCGGCGGTTGCTCGTCGCGCGACAGCTTCCTGGTCATGAAGGCGCCTGCCAGCGCGGCTGGGGCAGCGGCCCTGCGGCGGCTGACACTGGCGGACGTTCGTGCGGCCTGCGACTGAGTGCGTCTGCTGTGATCTGAGGGTCGGTTGTCGCGATGGCGCTGGCGCTGGTGCACCTCTGCGAGCACCTGTGGGGCAGTGTCCTGCTACTGGCCCGCGGGGTTCGTCACCTGCCGGTCGCCGGCACCCCGCAGCGCATGTCCCTGGCTCTTCAGCCGTCGAGGCGTCGGTGCAGCAACAGAGCGAACAGATAGCAGCCGATGCCGGCGCCGAGTGCGGCGGTGAAGCCGAACTGCATGCCGATGGCGACGGCCAGCACCGAAGCGAGCACCGACGCGGCGCCGTTCAGGCCCCAGGCCCACGGCACCAGCAACGAGCCGCTGCCGTGCAGGGCCTTGATGCCGAGCGGCAGCGCCTGACCGAGTGGCCAACCGAGGGGGGCCAGCACCGCCACCGTCAGCAGCACGCGCAGTGGGAACGGCCACGTCAGGGTCACGCTCAGCAACCATGGGCTCGCGGCCACGAGTGCGATCAGCGCGACGAGGACCAGCAGCAGGGTTCGTCGCAGCGTCGCCATGACCTGCTCAGCGCGGATGTCCGTCGTGCGCATTCCGCCGCAACCAGCGCCGAGCAGCAGCGAGCCGAGCACCGTGCTGAGCGTCCAGGTCGGATGGCCGACATAGAGGCTGAAGCGCTGCAGCATCGGGATCTCGACCAGCATGAAGCCGACGCCGAGGCAGCAGAAGTAGGTCAGCTGCAGCGTGGCCTTGCCGCGGCTGCCACGGCCACGCAGCGCGAAGGCCATCGGCAGCAAGAACGCGAGCAAAGTGATCGCCAGCACGGTCACCAGCACCGTGCCGAGCACCTGCACGGCGTCTTCGTTCTCGACGCCCTTTTCAGCGGTCGCGATCAGGTCGCCGAAACGCACCGTGTGGAACAAGAACGGCCGGTCGTCAGTGACGGCGCTGACTTCGTATGGATACTCCCTCAGGAACCGTTCGCGATCCGGGCTGCGCAGGAACTGCGAGAGTGGGTTGTCGTGGGTCTCACCTGGCCAGCACAGCACCTTGACCGGGGCGATCTTCTGCCGTTCGGCAGTGGCGGCGCGCAGCCGCTCGAGCGCCTCGGCCGAGAACGGGCGACGGCTCCACAGCAATGAGGCCATCGGCGGGCCCGGATCGGGATACTGCGGTTCCTCCAGCACGACTACGTGGCGTTCGGGCTCGGTGTCGCCGACCCGATGCATCGCCTCGGCGATCAGCGCCAACAGGCGCAGC
>JBJXHB010000195.1:0-7854 GCA_046160725.1 Aquabacterium sp. | reverse complement strand
GGCCACCGCCGGGCCGTCCGGCGCGACCTGGCGCTGTCCGCCCAGCGTGTACAGCGCCTCAGCGGGCACGTTCTCGAACTCGGTGGTGATCGCGTCACAGCGCTGCATCAGCTGGGCCAGCGCCTGCTCGTCCAGATAGTCGGCCTTGATGTGCCAGTGCGCCACTTGTCCGGCCGGCGAGGCGGGGTCGGGGTCGAGCACAGCGGTCATGTAGCCCATGGACTGGGCCGCCTGCACGAACATGCGGCCGAGCTGGCCGCCGCCCATCACGCCCAGGGTCGCGCCTGGCAGCAAGGTGCGGGTCACGGCCGCCAGCAGCAACGCGGCCGCATCAGGTGAGCTCCTGCGTCATGGCCCGCGCCGCGGCGGTCTGGCGGGCCCGGTAGGCCTCCAGCTTCAAACGCATTTCCGGGTCGGCCGTGGCCAGCATCGCCACGACGAACAGCGCGGCATTGGCGGCGCCAGCGGCACCGATGGCAAAGGTGGCCACTGGTATGCCGCGCGGCATCTGCACAATCGCATGCAGCGAGTCCACACCCTGCAGGTGCCGGCTGGCCACCGGCACACCCAGCACCGGCACCGTGGTCTTGGCCGCCAGCATGCCCGGCAGGTGGGCGGCGCCGCCGGCGCCAGCGATGATTGCGCGCAGGCCGCGCGGGCCGGCCTGCTCGGCATAGACGAACATGTCATCGGGCATGCGATGGGCCGACACGACACGGCATTCATGGCCGATGCCGAACTCGGCGAGAATCTCGGCCGCCGGCTTCAGGGTGTCCCAATCACTGGCCGACCCCATCAGCACGCCGACCTGGACAGGGGCGCTGGACACGCTGGCTCCCGGGGGGTGAACAGAGCCTTGGATTGTAGAAGGCCGCCCCCATCTGCCCGCACCTTGCCACCGCAGGCTACCGAACCGACGCACGCCATGATCGACATCACGCTCAAGAACTTCGAGGCCGAACTGATCAAGGGTTCGGCCACCCAGCCGGTGCTGCTGGACATCTGGGCGCCCTGGTGCGGCCCCTGCCGCACATTGGGCCCGATGCTGGAAAAGCTGGAGACGGCCTATGCCGGCCGCTTCACGCTGGCCAAGCTCAACAGCGACGACCAGCCGGAGATCGCCGGCCAGCTGAGCCAGGCCTTTGGCGTGCGGTCGATTCCCTTCTGCGTCATGTTCAAGGGTGGCCAGCCCGTGGACGGCTTCGTCGGCGCCGTGCCCGAGGCCCAGATCCGGGAGTTCCTGGACCGCCACGTGCCCGGCGAGGAGACGCTGGCCGCCGAGGCCGAGGCTGAAGCGGCCGAGGCACTGGAGGCCGAGGGCGACACCGATGCCGCCCTGGCGCGGCTGCAGCAGGCCGTGGCCATCGACCCCGCCAACGACGGCGCGCGGTGCGACTATGTCAAGCTGCTGCTGGAGACCGGCCGCGCAGGCCAGGCCCGCACCGCCTGGGACCCGGTCGCCGGCAAGGCGCCGCTGGATGCCCGCATCGACGCCCTGGGCCACTGGCTGGACGCCTGCGAGGGCGCGTCCCGCAGCCGCACAGCGGCCGAGCTGGCCGAGGCGATCGCGGCCAATCGCCGCGACTTTGACGCCCGGTTCGAGCTGGCGCAAGGGCACTTCGCGGCGTCACGCTTCACCGAGGCCATGGACGAGCTGCTGGAGATCGTCATGCGCAGCAAGGACTGGAACGAGCAGCTGGCGCGCAAGACCTACGTCGCGATTCTCCAGATCATGACCCGTCCCGCACCCAAGCCGGCGCCCGACGCGCCCAAAGGCGCCCTGGAACTGTCCGGCCGGGCCCAGGCCGGCGGCGACCCCGTCGTTGACCAGTACCGGCGCAAGCTCAGCATGGCGCTGTTCTGACCCACCGCCCGCGCCGGCCAACTGCCGGCCGATGCGGGCGTCCGGGCCCCGCCAATTAGAATCCGCCGCTTTGCGCCGCCCGGGCTGTCCCTGGGCAGCGCGCCTCCTACGTACGAGGACATCCGCACGTGTTCATCTCCACCGCCCATGCCCAGACCGCCCCGGCACCCGCCGCCGGCGGCGCCGAGAACACCCTGTTCAGCCTGCTGCCGCTGGTGCTGATGTTTGTGGTGCTGTACTTCATCATGATCCGGCCGCAGATGAAGCGCCAGAAGGAACACAAGGCCATGATCGAGGCCCTGGCCAAGGGCGACGAGGTGGTGATCGGCGGGGGCGTCATCGGGCGCGTATCGCGCCTGGGCGACCAGTACCTGCATGTCGAGGTCGCCGACAAGGTCGAGGTGCAGGTCCAGCGCGCCGCCGTCGTGCAGGTCCTGCCCAAGGGCACCTTCAAGTAGACCCGCGGCCGCCTCGTGGCTGCGGCGGCCCCGGCTGGGCCGTCGAGGGCTGTCGACACCGCAACAATCGGGCTGATCAACGATGAACCGCTATCCCTGGTGGAAGTACGCCATCCTCGGCGTCGCGCTGGTGATCGGGCTGCTCTACACGCTGCCCAACTTCTTCGGTGAGGCCCCGGCCGTCCAGGTTTCCAGCGGCAAGGCCACGCTGAAACTGGACGGCGGCATGGTGGCCACCGTGCAGACGGTCCTCAAGTCCGCCGGCATCACGCCCGACTTCGTTCAGTTCGACGGCAACTCGGTCAAGGCCAGGCTGGCCGACACCGACCAGCAGATCAAGGCCAAGGATGCGCTGGTCAAGGCGCTCAATCCCGACCCTGCCGACCCCAAGTACATCGTTGCGCTGAACCTGCTGTCGCGCTCGCCCGCCTGGTTGACCCGCGCCCATGCCTTGCCCATGTACCTGGGCCTGGACCTGCGCGGCGGCGTGCATTTCCTGATGCAGGTCGACATGGGCGCCGCGCTGACCAAGCGCGCCGAGGCCTTGACCGGCGACATCCGGGCCCTGTTGCGCGACAAGAGCGTGCGCCATGGCGGCGTCGCGCGCGACGGCAATGGCGTCACGATCCGCTTCCGCGACCAGGCCATGCTGCAGCAGGCCGAAAAGCTGCTGACCGAGCAGATCGCCGACCTGGCATGGGTGACGCAGCCCGATGGTGGCGACTGGCGGCTGGTGGGCAGCCTGAAGCCGGCATCGGCCAGGACCATCCAGGAACAGGCACTGAAGCAGAACATCACGACACTGCACAACCGGGTCAACGAACTCGGCGTGGCCGAGCCCGTCATCCAGCAGCAGGGCGTGGACCGGGTGGTGGTGCAACTGCCAGGTGTACAGGACACCGCCAAGGCCAAGGACATCATCGGCCGAACCGCCACGCTCGAGATCCGGATGGTCAACGAGACCGCCGAGGCGCGCGAGGCCGAGCGCGGCGCGGCACCGGTGCCGTTCGGCTCCGAGCGCTACCTGGACCGCAACGGCGCGCCGATCATCGTCTACCGGCAGGTCATCCTGACCGGTGACAACCTGACCGACGCCCAGGCCGGCTTCGACGGCCAGAACCAGGAACCAGCGGTCCACCTGAACCTGGACGCCAAAGGCTCGCGCATCTTCCGCGACGTGACGCGCGAGAACGTCAACAAGCGCATGGCCATCATCCTGTTCGAGAAGGGCAAGGGCGAGGTCGTCACCGCACCGGTCATCCGCAGCGAGATCGGCGGCGGGCGGGTCCAGATCTCCGGCCGCATGACCACCACGGAGGCCAGCGACACGGCCTTGCTGCTGCGCGCCGGCTCGCTGGCGGCGCCTATGGAGATCATCGAGGAGCGCACCGTCGGCCCGAGCCTGGGTCGCGAGAACATCGACAAGGGCTTCAACAGCGTGCTGTGGGGCTTTGTCGCCATCGCCGTGTTCATGTGCGCCTATTACCTGTTGTTCGGCGTGTTCAGCACGCTGGCGCTGGCCTTCAATCTGCTGCTGCTGGTAGCCGTGCTTTCCATGATCCAGGCCACCCTGACACTGCCCGGCATGGCGGCCATCGCACTCGCACTCGGCATGGCCATCGACGCCAACGTGCTGATCAACGAGCGCGTGCGCGAAGAGCTTCGCTCCGGTGCCCCGCCGCAGGTGGCGATCAGCGCCGGCTATGAGCGGGCGTTCGCGACCATCCTGGACTCCAACATCACCACGCTGATCGCCGGCCTGGCGTTGCTCGCCTTCGGGTCCGGCCCGGTCAAAGGGTTCGCGGTGGTGCACTGCCTGGGCATCCTGACGTCGATGTTTTCGGCGGTCATGTTCTCGCGCGGGCTGGTCAATCTCTGGTACGGCCGGCAGAAGCGCCTCAAGGGTGTCTCAATCGGCCAGGTCTGGAAGCCCGATACCGGCACGACGCCGGCGGCCAAGAACTGAGGGCGGGAGCGCAAACATGGAATTCTTCCGGATCCGGCGCGACATCCCGTTCATGCGCCACGCGCTGGCGTTCAACATCGTCTCGTTCCTGACCTTCGCCGCGGCTGTGTTCTTCCTGCTGACCCGCGGACTGCACCTGTCGATCGAGTTCACCGGCGGCACCGTGCTGGCGGTCGAGTACGCGCAGGCCGCGGACCTGGACAAGGTGCGCCGCACCATCGACGGCTTCGGGCTCGGCGAGGTCCAGGTGCAGACCTTCGGCAGCTCGCGCGACGTGCTGGTGCGCCTGCCGGTGCGCGAGGGCGTCAAGCAGGCCGAGTTGTCGGCACGCGTCTTTGCGGGCCTGTGCACGGCCGAGAAAGGCAAGGTCGAGGCCAAGGCCTACACCACCCCGCAGGGCGAGCAGGTCAGCCGCAGTGCCTGCGTCGCGGGCGCCTCTGAGCCACTGAAGCTGTCGCGCACCGAATTTGTCGGCCCCGCCGTCGGCCAGGAGTTGTACACCGATGGCGTGAAGGCCCTGGCCTTCGTGATCGTCGGCATCATGGTCTATCTGGCCTTCCGATTCGAGTGGAAGTTCTCGGTGGCGGCCATCGTCGCCAACCTGCACTACGTGGTCATCATCCTGGGCTTCTTCGCCTTCTTTCAGTGGGAGTTCTCGCTGGCGGTGCTGGCGGCGGTCCTGGCGGTGCTGGGCTATTCGGTCAACGAGTCGGTTGTGATCTTCGACCGGATCCGCGAGGCCTTCCGAAAGTACCGGAAGATGGGCACCACCGAAGCCATCGACCATGCCATCACCAGCACCATCAGCCGCACCATCATCACCCACGGTTCGACCCAGCTGATGGTGCTGTCCATGCTGTTGTTCGGCGGGCCGACGCTGCACCACTTTGCGGTCGCGCTGACCATCGGCATCTGTTTCGGCATCTATTCGTCGGTGTTCGTCGCGGCAGCCATCGCGATGTGGCTGGGGATCAAGCGCGAGGATCTGGTGCGCGCCAGCTCCAAGGACCGCGACCCCAACGACCCGAATGCCGGGGCCGTGGTGTAGAGTCGTTCGAGCCCTCCCGCATCGACGCCCGACACCGCCCGCATGGCATCCAGTGCCACCTCCAGTGCCCTCGCTGCCCAGGCCCGCCGGCTCTATGTCGAGGGGCTGATCAAGGGCATGCCTGGCGTGGTCGGCGCCATTGGGCAGACCGCGCGCCACCAGCTTGAGCGTCCGGCCGAGTACCACCTGGTCCAGCGGCGGCGTGACCTGGTCCACGCCCTGAACAAGCAAAGCCGCCCGTGGCTGGACGCGATGGTGGTCGGCCTGCGCCGCGTGCTGGCACAGGGCGGCACCCTGTCGCGGCCGGCCGACCTGCCGCCACCCGGCTCCGGGCTATCGCTGGTCGACGACGACACCATCGACCGCGAGATCCTGACCTCGCGCCTGGCCCTGGCCATGATGGACCGCGCCAGCTGGGAGTTCACCGACCTGCGCACCCGCGTATCAGTGCTGGAGGGCCGCAGCGAGCTGGATACCCACGACATGCTGCGGGCCCATGTGCTGGCGCGCATCGTGCTGGATGGCTGGCGTGCCGCGGGCCTGGGCGCGACGATGTGGCGCGATGCGCAGGCCTCGTTGCATGAGGAGTTCGCGCACCTGGTCGAAGAGACCTATCACGAGGCCAACCACTGGCTGATATCGCAACGTGTGATGCCGGAGGTGGACCTGCGGCCCCTGATTCGGCGTGACCGGTCGGCCGCCCCGACCGGCGCTGGCCCGACCGGCGGGGGTTCATTGCCGCAGGCCCCCGCGGCGGCCCACGGCGGCACCGGCATGGCACCACCTTCGGCTGCCGGCCTGGCTCCGATCCAAGGCGACCGTGGCGCTGACAGCGGGTCCAGGCCGGCCGCGCCCGGCGCCGTCTCAGGTGGGGCGACTTCGCGTGTCAGCGACCACTCCGAGGCCGTGCTGGCACGTTTGAACAAGCTGGTCGGCCGCCAGGTGCCCGAGTTCGCGGACACCTCGCTGCCGCCACCCAAAGCCACGCCCGCCCTCAACCAGGCCATCGACAGGGCCCAGCTGAGCCTTCGGCTGAAGCTGCAGCCCGCCGCCGCCGATGGTGGGCCGGTGATCACCAGTCCGATGCTGTTGCAGGAGCTGCAGCAGCGCAAGAACGAACTGAAGGCAGCGGCCACCACGCCCGTCGAGCGGGCGACGATCGAGATCGTCGCGATGATGTTCCAGAGCATCCTCACCGAGGAGCAGATTCCGGCCGCGATCCGTGTCTGGTTCGCGCGGCTGCAGATGCCGGTGTTGCGGGTGGCGGTCGCCGAGCCTGACTTCTTTGCCACCACCGACCATCCGGCGCGCCGCCTGATCGACCGCACGGGCGCCTGCGTCATGGGCTTCGAGTCGAAGACCGGCCCGGTGGATGAGGCGCTGGAGAAGGAGATCAAGCGCATCGTCCAGGTGGTCGAGGCCTATCCGGACACCGGCCGGCGGGTCTTCGCGACCGTGCTGACCGAGTTCGAAAAGTTTCTGGAGCACTATTTCCGCAACGAGAACGAGGCCACCAAGAAGGGCGTCTCGCTGGCCCAGCAGGTCGAGCAGCGGGAAACGCTGGCCATCCAGTACACCATCGAGCTGCGTCGCATGCTCAACGAGGTGCCGGTGCAGGAGGGCGTGCGGCAGTTCCTGTTCCAGGTCTGGGCCGACGTGCTGGCCACCATGGCCGTGCGCTATGGCGCCCAGGCCGAGGAGACACGCCAGATGAAGCGCGCGGCCGCGGACCTGATCTGGTCGGCCGGTGCCAAGGTCACGCGCGATGAGCGCGCCGAGGTCATCCGGCGCCTGCCTCCGCTGCTCAAGCGGCTGCGCGACGGCATGGCTTCGGCCGGCATGCCGGCCAGCAAGCAGGACGAGCATATCCAGGCCCTGAACAACTCGCTGGCGGCGGCCTTCACGGCCAAGGCGGCTGTCATCCCCACCGAGCGCCTGGAGGAGATGATGGAGCGCCTGGAGACGCTCGAGGAGTTGCTGCCCGACGCGGCCGACATCGAGATCGACGAGTCGATGGTCAGCGACCTGTCCGGCCATGAAAGCTCCGACCTTGAGGTGGTGTCCGAGGGCGGCGCGGCGCCCAATGCCGCCATGAAGGCCTGGGCGCGCGAGCTGCAGGTGGGCAGCTGGTACATGCTGGAATACCGCAACCGGACTGAAGCCGTCCAGCTGGTCTGGCGCGGCCTGCGCAAGCAGTTGATGCTGTTCGCGACCACGCAGGGCCGCTGTGTGCTGTTCCAGCAGGAGCGACTGGCCGCCTTCCTGCAGGGCGGCCTGCTCCTGCCGGCGCAGGAGGAGGCGCTGACGGTACGTGCGACACGCAGTGCGCTGGCCAAGCTGGATGCGGACCCGGAGCGCCTGACGGTCTAGTGCAGTGTTTCGTTCTGTTTATTGCTTAACCGGGAGTTGGCGCGAATGACCTTCTGCAGGATGTCGCGAGCGCTCTTGGTCCAGATGAACGGCTTTGGGTTGCGGTTGTGATGGGCGACGTACTCGCCGATGGCAGCTTCCAACTCGG
>JBJXHB010000194.1:0-15678 GCA_046160725.1 Aquabacterium sp. | reverse complement strand
GACGAGGGCCCGATCATCGAGCAGGACGTGGCCCGGGTCGACCATGGCCACACCACCGACGAGCTGACCGCCATCGGCCGCGACGTCGAATGCGGCGTGCTGGCGCGCGCCGTGCGCTGGCATGTCGAGCACCGCGTGCTGCTCAACGGCCACAAGACTGTGGTCTTCCGCTGAGCCACCATCGCCCACCGAGCCGGAGCCCCACCATGCCCAAGACACCGCCGGTGAAGGCGCACCTGCTGAGCAGCCCCGACGATGTCGAGGCGCAGTTCTACGACGCGCTGCGCGAGGGCGACATCGACAAGCTGATGGCGGTGTGGCATGACGACGACGAGGTCACCTGCGTGCATCCGGGCGGCCCGCGGGTGATCGGCCCGCGCGCCATTCGCGCCGCCTTCGAGGCCATCTTCGCCAACGGCACCATCAGCGTGCAGGCCGAGAAGCCGCACCGGGTGCAGAGCCTGGACGCGGCGGTGCACAGCGTGGTCGAGCGCATCACGCTGCGTGCCGAGGGCCAGGAGCAGAGCGGCTTCGTGCTGGCCACCAACGTCTACCTGAAGTCGGCCCAGGGCTGGCGCATGGTGGCCCACCATGCCAGCCCCGGCACCACCGACGAGCCGGTCGAGATCGTGGAGGCGCCGTCGGTGCTGCACTGACGGCCCCGGCAGCGCCCCGCAGCATGCAGCATCACCGCGGCCCCTGGTGGCTGCCCGGCGGCAATGCCCAGAGCATCTGGCCCGCGCTGGCGTCGCGGCGCTGGCACGGCCCGCCGCCGCGCTGGCAGCGCGAGCGCTGGGACACGCCGGACGGCGACTTCATCGATGTCGATTTTCTGCTCGATGCACCGGCCATCGGCGACGCGGCGGCGCCGCTGCTGGTGATGTTCCACGGGCTGGAGGGCAGCTCGTCCAGCCACTATGCGCAGGCCTTTGCGCACCATTGCCGCCGCCAGGGCTGGGCCATGGCCTTGCCGCACTTCCGCGGCTGCTCCGGCGAGCTGAACCGGGCGCCACGGGCCTATCACAGCGGCGATCACGAGGAGATCGGCTGGATCCTGCAGCGGCTGCGCGTGCGCCACGGCCGGCCGCTGCGGGCGGTCGGCATCTCGCTGGGCGGCAATGCGCTGATGCGCTGGGCCGAGGAGGCCGGCGACAGCGCCGCCGCCACCGCGTCTATGGTGGCCGCCATCTGCTCGCCGCTGGACCTGGCGGCCTCGGGCCAGGCCATCGGCCGCGGCTTCAACCGGCTGGTCTACACCCGGATGTTCCTGCGCTCGATGAAGCCCAAGGCGCTGGCCAAGTGGCACCAGCACCCGGGCCTGTTCGACCGCGACGCCATGCTGCGCAGCCGCGACCTGTACGAGTTCGACAACATCGTCACGGCGCCGCTGCACGGCTTCAAGGACACCGACGACTACTGGCACCGGGCCTCGGCCAAGCCGCACCTGCATCGCATCCGCATACCGGCGCTGTGCCTGAACGCGCGCAACGACCCCTTCGTGCCGGCCGCCAGCCTGCCGCGCGCCGACCAGGTCGGCCGTTTCGTCACGCTTTGGCAGCCGCCGCATGGCGGTCACTGCGGCTTTGCCGAGGGCCCGCCGCCGCGCGGCCAGCTGCTGGGCCTGCCGCAGGCGGTGCTGGGCTGGATGGACGCCACCGGCTGACCTTGCCCGGCGCGCCGCCAGGGCCTGCCGACGCTGCTACGCTGCCACCACCATGGACGACATCGTCAAGGCCGCCCTGAAGAAATGGCCCAACGTGCCGGCCTGCTACGGCTGGCTGGCCCTGGACGCGCGCGGCGACTGGTACATGCGCGACGACCGCATCCAGCACGCCGGGCCGTTTCCGCAGGTCAAGGGCAGCGCCATCCGGCACGACAAGCTGCGCGAGTTCATCCAGCGCAACTACCAGGCCGACGCGCAGGGGCGCTGGTACTTCCAGAACGGCCCGCAGCAGGTGTTCGTCGAGCTGGAGGCCACGCCCTGGGTCTGGCGCGTGCGCTGGGCCGACGGCATCGCCCATGTGGCCGGTCACGATGGTGTGCCCGCGCAGGCCCGGGACTGCCTGCTCGACGAGAGCGGCCGGCTGTACCTGACCGCGGCGCAGGGCCTGGGCATCGTGCATCCGCAGGACATGCTGGATGCGGCCGAGGCGGTGGAGGAAGGCCTGTGGCGGCCGCAGGAAGTGCCGGCGGCGGAGTTGCCTCGGCGATACGGCTTCGTGCGCAGCCCGCAGGCGATACAGGCCGCGGCAGGGCGCTAGGAGCCAGTCGGGCTTTGGGCCGGGCCCGGGCCCAGGTGAGCGCGGGCTACTTGCTGGCGGCGGAGGCAGCCGCGGCGGGCATCTTCGGCTCGGCCATCTTCGCGCCGGCCTGGTTGGCCATGTAGACCACGGCGCGGCCGATCTCGGTGTCGCTGAAGTCGCCGCCGCCCTGCGGACCCATGCTGCCCTTGCCCTTCATGGCAGACGTCATCAGGCCGTCGTAGCCGGCCTTCAGGCGTGGGCCCCAGGCAGCGGCATCGGCCAGCTTGGGCGCACCGGCGGCGCCGGTGCCATGGCAGGCGGCGCATTGCACCTGGTAGACCTGCTCGCCAGTCTTCATCGACGTCGGGTCGCTGGTGTCCTTGATTTCGATGCGGCCCACCGGCGCGATGCGCTGCGCCACTGCCTCGGCACCCAGGCCATTGACGCCCGCGCTCGGCTTGGCGCCGGTGTCCACGAACTCCACCAGCAGAAGGATGGCCAGCACCGGCACCACGATCGACGCCGTCACCACCGCGATCAGCTGCTTGGGGGTCTTGATGCCGGAGTCGTGCTCCTCGGCTGTATCGGCATGCAGTTGCGCGTCGCTCATGGCGGAAATCCTCGGGGCTGTGCGGAGCGCTCGACGCCTTATGGCGCGACGAGCAAAAAACCGCGGGATTATAGGTAGCCCGTCGCAGGGCTACAGTGCTGCCCGATGGATGCCTGCACCGCGCGCCGCCTGTTGCTGGTCCGCGCCCTGGACAGCCATCCCGGCGCGACCTGGACCGTCGAGGACGGCCATTGGGCCACCCGGCAGGCCCGGCAGGCGGCGCCGTCCAACACCGCCGCAGCCCTGGCGGCCCGCACGCGGCTCGCCCTGCAGCGCCTGGGCACGCGCGACGCCGGCCTGCGCCAACGGGCCGATGCCATGGGCCCGGGGCTGCCGGCCTGGGCTGTCGGCGGCTTGCTGGTCGGCCTGGCGGCGGGGCTGGCCACCGATGCGCTGGCCGGGGGCGCGCGCATCGACCTGCTGGCGCCGCCGATCTGGGCCGTGGTGGCCTGAAACCTGCTGGTCTACCTGGCCCTGGCCTGGCCAGGCGCCCGCCAAAGGCGCCTGGCCGGCTGGCTCGATGCCGTTGCCCGCCGCCTGCAGCGCCGGCTGGCCGGCCCGGCGGCGGCCCATGCCGCCTTCATCGACCTCTGGTCGCGCACCGCGGCGGCGCTGCATGCGGCCCAGGTCGGCCTGGCGGCGCACCTGGGTGCCGCCGCCCTGGCGCTCGGCCGGGTGGCCGGGCGGTACCTGCGCGGACTGGTGCTGGACATCCGGGCCGGCTGGCAGAGCACCTTTCTGAATGCCGATGCGGTCCATGGCCTGCTGGCCCTGCTGCTGGCGCCGGCCGGCGCCGTGACCGGCATCGCGGTACCGGACGTGGACGCCATCGCCGGCATGCGCCTGGCCGCAGGCGCCGCTGCGCAAGCTCCGGCGGCTGACTGGATCCACCTCTACGCGACCACGCTTGTGCTGTGGGTGGTGCTGCCGCGGCTGGTACTGGCCGCGCTGGCGATGCGCCGCGCAACCGCTCTTGCGCGCGAGATGCCGCTGGACCTGGGCGATACCTATTTCGGCCCGCTGCTGGCGGCGCTGGCCGGGCAGGCGCCGCGCGTGCAGCTGCTGCCTTTGGGCCTGCCGCCGACAGCTGACGCGCAGGCCGGCCTGCGCCACTGCGTTGCGGGCGTGTTGGGCGAATGTGTGCTGGTGGACCTGGCCGATGCCCTGTCCGATGGCGACGAGGACCGCGCCAGCACGCTGGCGGTGGCCGATGGCACGGCCTGGCGCCTGGCCTGGGCCGACCTGGGCGCCACGCCAGAAGACGAGCGTCAGGGACGCCTTCTGCAGGCCTTGCGCGCCCACCCGCTGCCGCTGCTGCTGTTGACCGACGAGACCGGCTTCGCCCGGCGCTTTGCCGCGCTGCCGCAGCGCCTGGCCGAGCGACGGGCGCTGTGGCGGCGCTTTGCGCAGTCGCAGGGGTGGTTCCTGTCGGAGGTCTGGGACCGCTGGCGCGAACGGCCATTCTGGGCCAGCCAGCAGCCCTGCGCCATGTGCGCGAGGCCACCGACGTGGTGCTGTACCTGGTCAATGCCGCCGAGCCTCCCGCCGCCGCGCCCTATGTGGCCGCCGAGATGGAGCTGCTGGCCTGGGTTGGCCGGCCGGTGCTGGTGCTGCTGAATCAGACCGGCCCGCCCCGACCAGCGGCCGACGAGGCCGCCGAGCAGGCCGCCTGGCAGGCGCACCTGGCGCCCTGGCCCGGCGTGCGGCAGGTGTTGTCCCTGGATGCCTTTGCCCGCTGCTGGGTGCACGAGCGGGCCCTGTTCGACGCGGTCACCGCCGTGCTGGACGGCCCTTAGCGCCCGGCCATGGATGTGCTGGCGCAAGCCTGGCAGGCGCGCCGCGCCGCGCTCTACCAAGCCTGCATGGCCGAGCTGGCGGCCGGCCTGCTGCGGCTGGCGCGGGCGCGGGTCGAGATCGACGAGCCGAGGACACTGGCGCTGCGCTGGCAGCAGCTGGGCGCCGCGATGGGCCGTGGCCGCGGCGACGCGCTGGGTCAGGCCGAGGCAGCGCTGGCGGCGCTGGCCGACGACGAGATGCGCGTCAGCACGACGCGGCTGCTGACCTTTCACGGCCTGGATGGGCAGGCGCAAGGGCTGATCCTGGAGCGCGTCGCCGGCCTGGTCGCCGTGCATGCGCGGCTCAGCGAAGGCCGGGCCGCCTTGATCGGCGGTGCGCTGACCGGCGCGCTGGCCGGGCTGAAGGCCGACCTGGTCACGGGCGGGCTGACTTTGGGCGGTGGCATGCTGGCCGGCGGCCTGCTGGGTGCGCTGGGCGCCGCCGGCCTGGCCCGCGGCATCAACGTGACACGCGGCACCGGGCGCGGCTGGGTGAGCCTTGCCGACGCGGCCCGGCTGCCGGTGGCGCAAGCCGCGCTGCTGCGGTACCTGGCGGTGGCCCACTTTGGCCGCGGGCGAGGCGACTGGCAGGACGCCGAGGCGCCGGCCCACTGGCCCGGCGTGGTCGCCGCCGCCCTGGTGCCGCGAGGCGACGCTTTGATTGCGGCGCTGGGCCGGGCGCCGGATACCGACGCGGCCGGCCAGCCCGATGCAGCCGCTGCGGCGGTCGAGCGGCTGCTCACCGACACGATGGACGAGGTGTTCGCCTTGCTGTATCCCGGCGGTCCTACCGTCGTCAGCCCGCCAGCCAATCCCTGAACGCCGCCGCCCGCTCCTGGCTGATGGTCACGTCGCCCGCCAGGGCGGGCTGCAGCTGCACGCGCAGGCGGCCGCGCCCGGCGGCGGCCCAGCCCAGCACCGCGCCGGCCGACAACAGCAGTTGTCGATTGGCCCGGAACCACTGCGCCGGCTCCAGCGTGGCCTCCAGCTCGGCCAGCGGCGCATCCAGCTGCAGCCGTGTGCCGTCGCGGGTGACCACGACGCTGGCCTTGTCCACACTGACCACATAGGCCACCTGGTCCAGCGCCAGCACCTGGAACTGCGCGCCGCGCCGGACCACGATGCGCCGCCGCGGCGCGGCAACCGCGCGGCCCTGGCCACTGCCGGGCGCCGCCAATGCGCCCAGCAGCTCGGCAATCCGGTCGGCCCCCGGGGCCAGCGCCTGGCGCCAGCGTGCGGCCTTGTCGAAGGCCGCTGCCAGCGCCGCATCGGCCACCGGCTTGAGCAGGTAGTCCACCGCCAGCGCCTCGAAGGCCTGCAGCGCAAAGCGGTCATAGGCGGTGGTGAAGATCACCGGCAACGCCAGCGGGCGGTCGCGGAACAGCTCCAGGGACAGGCCGTCGGCCAGCTGGATGTCCAGCAGCAGCAGGTCCGGCGCCGGGTGCGTCGCCAGCCACTGCCCGGTACCGTGCACGCTGTCGGCCCAGCCGACGACCCGGGCGCCCGGCTGCACGCGCTGCAGCGCCTCGACCAGGCGCTCCCGGGCCGGCGGCTCGTCCTCGGCGATGAACACCTGCCAGGCGGTCATGGGCGCTCCTGCGCCGGCACCAGCGGCACCTCGACCTCGAAGCGGCCGCCGGCGTCGCGCACCACCAGGCCGCGCCCGGCCAGCCAGCGGCAGCGCTCGTCCAGGTTGGCCAGGCCGATGCCGCCGCCTGCCGTGCCGCCCAGGCGCGGGCGAACGGCGTTGCCGGCGGTGACCGTGCCGTCGTGCAGCCGCAGGTCCAGCCGCAGCGGCGCATCGGCCAGCGCCTGGTTGTGCTTGACGGCGTTTTCCAGCAGGGTCTGCAGGGCCATGGGCGCGACCTGCCAGCGCGCGATGTCGGCCTTGTCCCAGGCGCCGTCGCCGTCCAGCGTGATCGCCGCGCCGAAACGCAGGGTCAGCAGCCGGTGGTACTGGCGCAGGAAGTCCAGCTCCGCGGCCAGCGGCACCAGGTCGCGCTGGCGGCTGTCCAGCACGTAGCGGTAGACCTCGGCCAGCAGGTCGCAGAACTCCCGGGCCCGCAGCGCATCGCGCGTCATCAGGTGGCCCAGTGAGTTCAGGCTGTTGAACAGGAAATGCGGGTCGACCTGGGCCTTCAGCGCGCCCAGCTCGGCCTGTGCGCGCAGCCGCTCCAGCCGCTCCACCCGCATCAGGTCGGACTCGCGCTCGCGGATCAGGAACAGCGTCTCGTAGGCATGGGTGACGAACAGCACGCAGATCACGTTGGCCAGCGCCACCACCTGCAGGGCATTGCGGTCCACCGGCAGCCCGGCCAGCGCAAACCAGGCCAGCAGGCCGAGCAAGGTGACCGGCGCGGTGTACAGCACATTGGCCGTCACCAGCATCAGCAGCTTGCGCATCGGCTGGCTGAACCAGTCCAGGTGCTCGCGCTGCTTGAACAGCAGCCAGCGGTTGCCGCCCCAGATGGCCAAGGCCAGCACGATGAACCAGGCCTGGCCGGCCCACCACAGCGCCTGCGGCGGCCGATAGGGGCCGAACAACCCGGCCAGCCAGGGGATGGCCAGGCCAAAGCCGACCGAGCCGATCAGCATCATCGGCCGGTCGTCGAAACGCACGCCTGCGCCGCCGGTGCCGGCGGACGGCTCCGGGCCCGGCGCGTCCTGCAGCGGCTTCGGCAACGCGGTAGCGGGGTTCGGAGCGCTCATGTGCGGTTTCGGCCGGCGGCCGCTTGCGCCGGTGCGTGGCCGCGGCGCAACATGGCCGCCGTCACGTTCACGAACAGGAGCAGACGCATGGAATCGGTTTCCTTCAACATTGTCGCGGTGCTGGTGTCGGCGCTGCTGGCTTTCGTCATCGGTGGGCTCTGGTACTCGCCCATCCTGTTTGCCAAGGTCTGGATGCGCGAAGCCGGTCTGACCGAGGAGCAGACGCGCCAGGCCAACCTGGCCAAGGTGTTCGGCCTCTCGGCCATCGCCAACCTGGTGATGGCCTTCAACCTGGCGGCGTTCATCGGCGCCAAGGCGACCATCGGCTTCGGCCTGTTCGCCGGCGTCGCGGCCGGCCTGGGCTGGGTCTCGATGTCATTGGGCGTGATCTACTTGTTCGAGCAGCGCAGCCTGAAGCTGTGGCTGATCAACAGCGGCTACCAGGTGCTGGCCTACACGGTGATGGGCGGCGTGCTGGCGGCCTGGAAATAGGGGGCCGGACATGAGGAACCTGATCGCCCGTTGGCTGACCTCGGTGCTGCTGGCCGCCGCAGCCGCCATGCCGGCCCGGGCCGACGTGGTGCGCAGCGCACCCAGTGGCTTCGAGATCACCTACCGGCTGGAGGTGCCGGCCACCACGGCCCAGGTCTACGACGCCTTCACCCAGCTGCCGCGTTGGTGGCACAACGCTCACACCTTCAGCGGCAGTGCCGCCAACATGAGCCTGGACCTGCAGGCCGGCGGCTGCTGGTGCGAGCGCTGGGGCGGCGCGAGCGTGATGCATGGCCAGGTGCTCACCGTGCTGCCCGGCACCATGATCCGGCTCAATGCCTGGCTCGGGCCGCTGCAGGACCGCGCGGTAGCGGGCGTGTTCACGATGGTCACCTCGGCCCAGGACGGCGTGGTGCGGATGCGCCTGACCTATCGCGTGAGCGGCAGCGACGCCGCGGAGCTGGACAAGCTGGCGCCGGCGGTGGACAAGGTGCTGGCCGAGCAGTCCCAGCGGTTGCTGAAGCTCATCACGACCGGCAAGCCGGACTAGGGCCAGTTACTTCAGCGCGTACAGGTAGCCGTCGGCGCTGCCGATGTAGACCACGCCATCTACCACCAGCGGCGTGCCGAACAACGCGCCGACGCTGAACTGACGGTGCGCGCCATGAGCCGTGGCGTCATGCCAGCCGCCGGGGTAGAGCCACGGTGCGTTGAAGCGCCCGTCCGGCGTCAGCACCCAGCCGGCATTGGCCCGCGCGGCGTCGGTGCGCCAGGTCCACAGCAACGCGCCGCTGGCGCGGTCGCGGGCCTGCAGGCTGCCGTTGAGCACCGGCATCAGCACGGTTTCGGCGGCCACGGTCGGCGAGCCGAAGACGAAGGCCTCGGTCGGATGCTGCTGCAGCGGCTGTCCGCTGGCGGCGTCCAGCACATGCCAGCGCGCCGAGTCCGAGGTCGCGAACACCACCTGGCCGTGGGCGACGGCCGGCGAGCTGTTGACCCAGCTCATGCCGGTGGAGAAGCGCCAGCGCTCGGCGCCGCTGCGGGCGTCCAGTGCATAGACATGGGCATCGCGGCTGCCCACATAGACGATGCCGCCTGCCACCGCCGGCGAGGACTGGAAGCCCTGCTGGTTGAAGATCAGCGGGTCCAGCCCGCCCTGGAAGCGCCAGCGCAACGCGCCGCTGGCCGCGTCCAGGGCATACAGCCCGCCGTCCCAGCTGCCGACGAAGACGGCGCCGTCGGCCAGCGCCGGCGAGGCATGGACCACGTCGCCGGTGCGGTGCCTCCAGCGCAGGCGGCCGCTGGCCGCATCCACCGCATAGACGTGCCCGTCACCGCTGCCGAAGTAGACGGCGCCGTCGGCCACCACCGGGCTGGACAGGTAGACGTCGAAGACATCGGCAAAGGTCTGGTGCTTCGGCTGCTGTCCGTGCAGGCCGCGCGCCTCGAAGCGCCGCTCGCCGCCAGTGGCAAAGGTCCACAGCACCTGGCCGTCGGCCAGGTCCAGCGCGTACAGCCGTCCGTCGTAGCTGAGCGCGAACACGCGGCCGCCGGCCACCGACGGGGTGGACGACACCGGGCCGCCGGTGCGCTGCATCCAGCGCTGCGTGCCGGTGGCGGCATCGACGGCATAGACCTGCCCGTCGTCGCTGCCGAAGATGACCAGCCCGTCATGCCAGACCGGCGAGGCGACGATGCGGTCGCCGGTGGCGAAGCGCCACTTGACCTGCGGCAGCTGGCGCGGCGCGTTGGCGCCGGTGCTGCCGGAATGGGCCACGTCGCCACGGTACATGTGCTGTGCCGACACGGGCGCGGCGCCGCCGGCCAGCAGGACTGCGGCCACGACCGGCGGGCCGCACAGGGCCGCCAGCAGGCGGTGGACGGTGGCGCAGTCACGGCCGCGCAGCGGCGCAGGCACCGGGCGCTTCATGGCCGATCCCCGGTGGTGCCCTCGCGCAGCAGCACCAGCGGCGCCTCGAAAGGCCCCTGCACGATGCCGCCGTCAATGCGCCCGGCGGCGGCGTCGAACCGGCCCTCGATGCGGAAGCCCACCGCCTGCGCCAGCAGCACGATGTACTCGCGGCCCTGGGTCACATGGTCCACCGCCAGCTCGCTGGTGCGGCGACCGACGATGCGCAGCCGGCCCCGCGCCAGGCCATCACCGCCGTTGGCCAGCTGCAGCGTCACGTCGCGCGGCACGCCGCCCAGCTCGTAGCGGCCCCGCCACTGGCCTTGCAGTTCGGGCAGCACGCCGGTGCCGGGCACCGGCCGGTCGACCTGCGGCGGACCGCTGCGGGCCAGCGACAGCGCGGCGACATGCCCACCCACCTCGAAGCGGCCGGCCAGGGTGCCGTCCGCGGCCGGCTGCAGGCTCAGGCGCGGCGCCGGCTCGATCGGGAACGGGAACGCCGCCGACAGCCCGGCCCGCACGCCACCGGCGTCCACCACCAGGTCGACCAATGGCGCGCCCTTGACGCCGCGGCCTGGCAGCGTCACCGAGCCGATCCAGGCGCCGCCCGGCCCGCGGGCCAGGTCGACCACCAGGCGCTGTGGTGCGCCGGGCACCTGCGCGACGCCGTCCCAGCGGCCGGCCGGGTCGGGCGCAGCCGCCGCCAGGGCCGTGGCGGCCGCCAGCGCCAGGCCCGCGACGGTGCGCGGGTGCCATGGGTGGGGATTCGGGGGCATGCGGTCTCCTCGGATCGGTGCAGGCTGGGCGCCACCCGGCCGGTGGACGCGATGGAGACGATAGGCCGCCTGCCCGCGCGCCGCGGCGGCCGCGCGACGAACCGACCGTCGGCGGTGCCGGGCCACGGTGGCCGCGTCACCGCAGCACAGCGCGGGTCACCTGGCATGGCATGCCATCGCGCCAGGTTGGTTTCGCTCTGACGCAGTGGCACCATTGGCCATGGTTGACGCCCGCCACCCGCCGGACACCGATGCACCGCTGGCGCCGGGGCAGCAGGCCGACGCGCCCTTCTTCGCGCCGTCGACCCGCCGCCTGGCGCTGCGGGCGCTGATGCTGTGGCTGGCATTGGCCACGCTGCTGGCCGGCCTGCAGTGGCTGACGACCGAGGCCCTGCCGGACCCGCTAACCCTGGCCCGACGCATGGGCCAGCTGCTGCAGGAGAGCTGGCTGTTCCTGGTATTGCCACCGCTGGTCATCACGCCCCTGGCCGGCCTGGCACCAAGACTGCTCAAGCGGATGCCGGAATTCACCAGCCCCCCCTGGGCCATGGCGCGCGAGGTCGGCTGCAACCTGGGCCTGTTCGCGTTCATGGGCATGGGCCTGGCCTGGGCCGGCGTGGGCATCGCCTATGCGGTGGACGGCACCGACCCCTGGGACCATATGCCCGGCGTCACGCCGCCCTACCTGGAGGGCTTCGTCGCCCGGCACCCGCAACTGCGCGTGGAGAAGATCAACGGCGTCTACGAGGTGAACCTGACGCACCGCCAGACCGGCGGCTGGCTGCGCCTGGACGGCCGCGCCCTGGCCGATGCCGACGTGCGCATGGAGCGCTGCATACCGCCCGGGCCGACGCAGGATTTCGGCGGGCTGCCGCTGCATCCCAAGGCCGAATGCCGCCGCGTTCTGACGTTGCAGCGCCCGGGTGCGCCGGCCCGCCTGGTGATCGCCTTTGTCACCCCCACCGAGCTGAGCTTTGCCGAGCTGCGCCGCTTCTACGAGGAATGGGCCAAGGCCGGCGGCCTTGAGGCCCGCTTCAGCGGTGGGCCGACCCGCTGGGACTTCGTCGTCGAGCGCGGCGGGCAGCGCCTGCACCTGCACGTGCCCAATGGCCGGACGCCCGGCCCGTCGATCATCCTGGAGCAGGGCGGACGGCGCCCGCCGGTGCAGGCGGACGTCATCGACACCGATGCAGCGTCCGAGCCGGCCTCCGTCGAACCTGAAGAGGACGCCGCCTCAACGCCGGGCCGCTGACAGCAGCGCCGCCGCAAGCGTCACCGACAACGCCGCCAGGCCGCCGCCCAGCTGCACCGGGTCGATGGCGGACACCGACGCACCTGACATCCAGAGGGCCGCACCCAGACCGGCGACCAGGCCCAGCCGCTCGGCCCACCGGCCATCGCGCTGCCGCTCGCGCCGCAGCTGCAGCTGCTGCAGCGCCTGCCGGGCATCCAGGCCGTTGCGCGCCGTGGCCCGGCCAGCGGCCGGTGCGGCCGTCGCGACGCGGGCCAGCACGGCGCCGGCAAAACCCGCGCCGTCATCCGCGGCATCGGCAGACGCCCAGTGCGCCGCCAAGGCGCGGTCCAGGTCGTCGTCATTCGGGGCGAGGTTCATGTCCGCTCCTTGGGTTTCCAGTCGGCCAGCAGCTCGCGCAGCCGTGCGCGGGCCCGGGCCAGGCGGCTCTTCAGCGTGCCCAGCGGCACGGCCAGCACCTCGGCGGCCTCGTCCAGCGTCAGCTCCAGCGCCACGCAGTGCACCAGCGCATCATGCTCGTCGGCCGTCAGCACCATCAGCGCCTGCCGCATGTCGATGCGCAGCGCCGGGTCGGACGCGTCGCCGTGCACCCGATGCGCTGCGCCGGTGCCATCGGCCACGGCATCGCCTGTGGCCTCGGCGGCGGCCATGGGCGCCGGCGGCAGGCGCGCCGCCGCCGCGCGCCGGTGCATCAGGTAGCGGCTGTAGGCCAGCCGGTGCAGCCAGGTCGACAACTGCGCGTCGCCACGGAAGGCCGCCAGCCCCTGCCAGGCCTGGACGAAGGTGTCCTGCGCCAGGTCGTCGGCCAGGGCGGCATCGCCGGCGCAGAGGCGGCGCAGCTGGCGCCGCACCCGGCCCTGGTGCTGCCGCACCAGCCGCCCGAAGGCCGTGGCATCGCCGCGGCGAGCAGCCTGCAGCGCCGCGCGCTCGTCCATCGACTGGGCTGGCGACGCGGGCGGCGCCACCGCGGCGGCGGCCATGGCGTCGCCCCGGGCGCTCACTCGCGGGTCGGGGCCGGGGCAGGCCGGCGCGACTCGATCCACAGCGCCAGCAACTGGCCCAGGCCGATGAAGCCCGGCAGCGCGCCGATGCCGACCAGCTCATTCGAGTTCATGAACCAGAACATCACCGACAGGCCGGCGCCGGCGCCCAGCAGCGTCATCGCGGTGACCAGGCGCCCGGAGCCGGGGCGCGGCTCCGGCGGCTCCAGCAGCTCGCGCGGTACCGGCAGGCCCTTCTGCGCGAAGTCGCGCACCAGGTCATAGAGCCGGTCGGTGCGGTTCTGCTTGAACCACAGCACCAGCGCCACCAGCAGCACCGGTGCCAGGATGCCGGTGACGGCGATGACCATCGGCATCACGCCTTTCTGGATCAGGGTGGCGTCCATCGGGCTCGTCCTTGTCGTGGAAGTGGGAGACAGGGTGTTGGATGCGCGCAAGCCGGATCCCGGATGAGCCGCCCAGAAAATCTTTCTGCGTGACCTGTCCGGGAGGCCATCACGGGCCTGCCCCTCTCGCGGTCAGCCGGCGCGCCCCAGGCGCCACAGCGATGTCACCTCGGCCGACCGCGCCCGGTGCAGCGGGTCGGCGGTGTCCAGCGTGCGGCGGTGCGTGGGGCGGATGTCCAGCCGGTCCAGGATGGCCAGACCGGCCGCCTGTATCCAGCCGCGCAGCTCGGCCCTGCTGCGCAGGCCCAGGTGCTCGGCCAGGTCGGACAGGATCAGCCAGCCCTCGCCGCCCGGCGCCAGGTGGGCCGCCAGGCCCGCCAGGTAACCCCGCAGCATGGCGCTGTCCGGGTCGTAGACGGCGGCGTCCAGGCCGACCTCGGCCGGTGCCGGCACCCAGGGCGGGTTGCAGACCACCAGCCCGTATGGCCGTGCCGGCGCGGCGCTGGCATCGCTGAAGTTGAACAGGTCGGCCTGCCGCACCGTGACCACCTGCTGCGGCAGCAGGCGGGCCAGGTTGTCGCGTGCGCAGGCCAGCGCTCGGGGGTCGCGGTCGGTGGCGGTGACGTCGGCCACGCCGCGGGCGGCCAGCACCGCGGCCAGCACGCCGGTGCCGGTGCCGATGTCCAGCGCGCCCGCCACGGCCGCAGCAGGCGGCAGCGGCGCGCGGGCGACCAGGTCCACATATTCGCTGCGCACCGGCGCAAACACGCCGTGGTGCGGATGCACCCGGGCATCGCCGCCCAGCAGCGTGGCCAGAGCCGGCACCGGCACGCCGCGCAGCTGCCATTGCCAGGCGCCGCTCAGGCCCTGCAGCTCGCGCAGCGGCAGCAGCGCCGGCGTGTCAAGCGGGCCGAGCGCGGCGGCGCAGGCCGCGGCCAGGTCCGGCGCGCGCTTCAGTGCGATGCGCCAGCCGGGCTCCACCGGCACCAGCAGGCGGCACAGCAGCGCCACACGCGACGCCTGCATCCGCCGCTGGTGCTCGAAGACCTGGGCCGGCGTACTGCCGGCACGCGGGGCATGCCCGGGGCGCGCGTGGCGACGCTCGAAGCGCCGGCCCAGGGCCTGCAGCAGCTGCCGGGCGTTGTGGAAGTCGCCGCGCCAGACCAGGCCGGTGCCTTGCTCCAGCAGCCGATAGGCGGCGTCGGCACCCAAGGTGTCGTCGGCATCGGCCAGCGCTGCCGGCGCCGCATGCCCGGCCGGCGAGACATGCCGGCGCGGCGGGCCGCCAGCGGCGCCGGGCGTGGCCTCAGCCAGCGCTCAGCCCCGCCTTGACGGCACGCTTGCGCAGGGCCTCCGTGGTCGCCAGCTCGAAAGCCTGCACGCCGGCCTTGCGCATGGCCACCGCCTTGGCCAGGGCCTCGCGGTACTTCTTCTTGGTCAGCGTGTTCTCGGTGGCGACGTAGACGCTGCGGTTGACCGCCTTGGCGCCGGCAACGGGGTAGGACACCTGCAGGTAGTACTGCACCGACCCGCCCTCGCCGCGGCTGCGCTGGATGGGACCGGAGATGCCCAGCGGCATATCGTTGCCCTTGCCGCTGCGCGTGCCGGTGCGCAGGCCGCTGGGCGCGGGCATCTCGGCGATGCGGGTGGCCAACTCGGCCTTGGCCGCCTTCAGCGCCTCGGCGGCGCCGTTGGCGGCCGGGCCGTCCGAGTACAGGACCCAGGTGCCGTAGCGCAACTGCCAACCATGGGTGGTGCTGGTGTCCAGGCGGACGATGTAGGACGGCACCTTGAACGACTTGCCCGAGAAGATCTCGACGCGACGCAACTCCATTGACTGCTCCATTCCAACGGCAAGACAGCTGCCGAAACCGGGGATTGTGCGTCATGGGCAAAGCGCCCCAACCCACGGATCAACCGGATCGCGCCCAGCATGCCCCCATCCAGCGGTCAGGAAGCAGAACGGAAAGAAACCGCCGTATCAATCAGACGGCACAGCGCCGACCAGCCGCAGCAGCGCACCGGCCAGCGCAGCGCCCTCGCGCAGGCCGAGCGCCCACGCCGCCGCATTGACCCGCGACAGCCGGCCCTGTGCCCAGGCATCCTGCGCATCGCCGATGCGGGCGCTGTCGTGCGACACCGTGGCCGCGGCACGCCCCTGCGCATCGAGCATCGCCAGTGCGGCAATGCCGGCATCGTCGCGGCCGATGCCGGCGTCGTTGAACACCACCAGGGCCAGCGGCACCGCCAGCGCGAACTCGCCTGAGGACCGGCCGCCGTGCGAGCCGCAGACGACGATGGCCCCCGCATCCTCGGCCGCATCGGCCTGGGTGATGGAGTCCATGCCCCGCACCGCCCCGCGCGGCCCGCTGGCCAGATCGCCCTTGAACATCGCGCCATCGTAGGGCATGGCAGGTACACTGCGACCCCTTCCGCGCGCCCGTAGCTCAGTGGATAGAGTACTG
>JBJXHB010000193.1:0-15427 GCA_046160725.1 Aquabacterium sp. | reverse complement strand
GGGGGATGCCGGGCTTGAACCGCACGGGCATCGGGTCCATATACTGCCCCGGCGCTGGCCAGGCTGCATCGGCAGCAAGGCGGCGCAGACCCTATGGCATTCGGACGGACGGAGCAAGCGACATGGCCTTGAGCACCCCCAAGCGGGCCGCCATCACCGTTGCGCTGCTGGTGGCCTTCGGCAGCGCGCTGTATGTGGCGCTGCGTGGGCAGAGCACGGCCCGCATCGAGCAGCAGCAGGCGGCCGAGGCGGCGTCGGTGGTGGTGCTCAAGGGCCTGATCGCGCTCGACGTGGAGGCCTTCTTCAAGGACCCGCGCGTCACCACCATCCTGCAGGCGCAGAAGGTGCCGGTCAGCGTGCAACGGGTGGGCAGCCGCGACATGGCCGGCAAGGTGGTGGCCGGCGCGGCGCCGGACTTCTTCTTCGCCTCGGGTGTGGTCGCGGCCAACCAGATCGTCGACGCGGCCCGCAAGGCCAACCTCGGCGCCACGCAGAGCGCGCCGTTCCACACACCGCTGGTGGTGGCCTCGTGGGAGCCGATCGCGAAGATCCTGGTGGCCAACGGCATGGCCAAGCCGATCTCGCCCAAGGTCTATGGCCTGGACATGACCCGGCTGACCCAGGCCATGCTGGCCAAGACCAAGTGGCGGGACCTCAAGGGCAGCAGCGGCTATGACGTGGGCCGCAGCGTGCTGGTCTCCACCACCGACCCCCGGCGCAGCAATTCCGGCGCGCTGTACCTGGCGCTGACCAGCCAGGCCCTGGCCGGCGACATCATCACCGACCGCGCTGCCGCGCAGGCCAGCGCCTTGAAGCTGGCCGAGCTGTTCAAGCGCCAGGGCTACCAGGAGAACTACGTCGACGGCAACTTCGACGACTACGTGGCCATCGGCATCGGCAAGACGCCCATGGCCTTCATCTACGAGAACCAGATCGTGCGCTTCGCGCTGGACAAGAAGGGCGTGGCGCAGGACATGGTGCTGCTGTATCCGCAGCCCACCATCGTCAACAAGGTGGTGTTCGTGGCCATGACCGAGCGCGCCAAGGCGCTGGCAGCCGTGCTGGCCAACGACGCAGCCCTGCAGGGCATCGCTGTGGAATATGGGTTCCGCATCGCCGACAGCGAGCGCTTCGTACAGGCCGTCAAGCCCACCGGCCTGTCGGTGGAGGCCCGCGTCACGCAGGTGGTGGACCCGCCGTCGGCCGAGATCATGGCCGAGATGATCGACGTGGTGTCACGGGAGATGTCGCAATGAAGCCGCTTCGCCGCTCCGCTTGGGTTGCCGCCGCTGTCCTGGCTGCGGCCGCCGTCGCGCTCACGGCCTGCGGCCGCAACGAGGCCCCGCCGCCGCCACCGCCGGCTGCGGCGGTGCCGGACTTCGTGGTCATCGCCACCAGCGACCTGCGCGACGTGCAGCCGCTGGAGGAGATGGTGTTCAAGGCCACCGGCGTCAAGCTGAAGTTCCAGTTCGGCGGCACCATGGAGAGCACCGAGGCCGTGCTCAACGGCGATGCCAAGGCCGCCGCGGCCTGGTTTGCCAATGCCAAGTACCTGCTGTCCAGCCCGCAGGGCCAGCAGCGCGTCAAGCTGCAGGAGAAGATCATGCTGTCGCCGATCGTCATCGGTGTCAGCGAGAGCGTGGCGCGCCGCAACGGCTGGACCGCGCCGGACCTCAAGATGACCTGGAAGGACATCGCTGACGCCGCCCGCACCGGCAAGCTGACCTATGCCATCAGCAACCCGGCCACCAGCAACCAGGGCTTCATGGCGCTGATGGGCGTGGTGGCGGCCGCCGGCGGCAAAAGCGAGGCCCTGTCGGCGGCGGATGTGAACCGCGGCGCCATCGCCGACTTCCTCAAGGGCTACAAGATCCCGGGCGACAACTCGACCTACCTGGCCGAGCAGTTCATCCAGTACCAGGGCGCCAAGGTCAATGCCTTCATCAACTACGAGAGCTGGATCCTCAGCCTCAACGCCGGCGGCAAGCTGCGCGAGAAGCTGCACCCGATCTATCCCTACGAGGGCATCAGCACCGCCGACTATCCGCTGATGCTGCTGGACGACACACGCCGCGCCGACTACCTGAAGGTCGCCGAGTACCTCAAGGGCGACGCCGCCCAGACCTGGCTGGCGCGCCAGACGCTGCGCCGCCCGATCAAGCAGGACGTCGCTGCCCGGGTCGAGGACCTGCTGCCGCGCCAGGGCCTGCAGGTGGAGCTGCCCTTCTCGCCCGACCGTGCCCTGGCCGACGGCCTGATCGCGGCTTACCTGAACGAGTTCCGCCGCCCGATCGCCAGTACCTTCGTGCTGGACACCAGCGGCAGCATGCAGGGTACGCGCCGGCAGCAGCTGGTGCAGGCGATCCAATACATGGCCGGCGCCGACAACACGCTGACCGGCCGCATCGCCAAGCTCACCAACCGCGAGCGGGTCTGGCTGCAGCCCTTCAACTCCGCCCCCTACGACCTGAAGCGGTTCGACATACCGGCCTCGGCCACGGTGGCGCGCGGCGTGGCCGAGCAGGCCGACAGCGACGCCAAGCAGCGGGTGCTGGGCGAGGTGCGTGACTTTGCCGATGGCCTGCAGATGAAGGGTGGCACCGCGCTGTACGACGCGGTCTA
Source organism: Aquabacterium sp. (assembly GCA_046160725.1). Taxonomy (GTDB): domain Bacteria; phylum Pseudomonadota; class Gammaproteobacteria; order Burkholderiales; family Burkholderiaceae_C; genus JBJXHB01. Next base: position 12,805 of record JBJXHB010000193.1, on the reverse strand, counting down.
TGTGTCGCTGCAGAACATGCTCAAGGAGCGCAACCTCAACCCCCAGTACCAGTACTCCGTGGTGGCCTTCACCGACGGCGAGAACACCTCCGGCCGGTCGCTCGACGCCTTCAAGCGCGACTATGCCGCCCTGCCCGAGGACGTGCGCGGCATTCCGGTGTTCTGGGTGCTGTTCGGCGAGGCCAACGAGGCGGCGCTGAAGGACCTGGCCAAGCTCACCGGCGGCCAGGTGTTCGACGCCCGCAAGCGCAGCCTGTACAGCGTCTTCAAGGACATCCGGGCCTTCCAATGAGCACATCGCCCCACTGTCAAGCCACCCTGCCCCTGACGCCGCCCGCCGGAGCCTGAGCCCATGGGACAGAAGCTGCTGCGCCTGATCGCCGCGCCCGCCAACTGGTGTGGTCTGGCCCTGGCCATTGCCGTGCTGGTGCTGAAGTCGCTGGGGCTGCTCGGCGGCCTGGGCCTGGGCGTGGCCGCGCTGGGCTATGTCGTGGGTTTCGTCGTCGGCGGCCTGTGGCTGGGTTTCCCGAGCACCCAGGCACCGGCCTGGGAAGAGCTGCAGTTCAAGGACGAGGGCGACGCCCGCGAGGCCATGGAGCGCGCCCTTGGCGGCGTGCGCAAGCTCACCGAGTACAACCCCGAAAACCGCATCCCGGCCAGCCTGCAGGCCCGCGTGCTGGAGCTGTGCAAGTCGCTCGACGAGCTGCTGCACCAGTGGGAGCGCAGCAAGGGCAACCTGTCGCTGCAGGACAGCTTCCATGCCCGCCATATCGCCATCAGCTACCTGCCCGAGGCCCTGAACACCTACCTGTCCATCCCGGCGCGCTTTGCCACCACCAAGCTGCTGGACAACGGCAAGACCGCGGTCGACACCTTCAAGGACAGCATCGCCGAGCTGGAGGGCAAGGTGCGCCAGCTCGGCGAGGACCTGGCGGCCCAGGACGCGCATGCCTTCCTGGTGCACAGCAAGTTCCTGAGCCAGAAGTTCGCCCCGCCCGGCGCCGACGCGCCACAGCTCTCCCTGCCCACCAAGGACACCCGATCATGAGTGCCACCCCCGCCGCGCCTGCCACCACCACTGCCGTGACACCTGCCTTCACGCTCGAGCCGCCCGAGGTCATCACGCCGGTTCTGCCGGCCGCGGTGCGCGAGGCCGTGCCGCTCAAGCCCGAGCTGGCCCAGCAGGTCGACGAGCAGGTGCTGCGCTTCATCGACGCGCTGGCCGCCGAGGACGTGCACAGCGACGGCTTCAAGGCCCGGCTGGACAGCGCCTTCGCGCTGGGCAAGGAGGAGATCTCCACCGCCTCGTCGCTGATGCAGGGCCGCTTCATGCAGCGCAACTTCGCGGGCATCGAGGACAGCCCGGCCTACAAGGCCATCGGCGCCATCCGCGAGCAGCTTGACGAGCTCAACCCCGGCAAGGACGGCGACCTGCTGCAGCCGCGCAAGCTGCTGGGCCTGATCCCCTTCGGCAACAAGCTGGAGGCGTATTTCCGCAAGTACCAGAGCGCCGCCGAGCAGCTCAAGACCAGCATGGGCCAGCTCTATGCGGCGCGCGACGACATGCAGAAGGACGTGGTCGACATCGAGGCCACGCGCGGCAAGCTGTGGGAGGCCATGACCAAGCTGGCAGCGGCCTCGCGCTTTGCCACGCAGCTCGACGCCCGGCTGGAGGACAAGGTCAAGTCCCTGGAGGCCACCGACCCGCAGAAGGCCCAGGCCCTGCGCCAGGAGGTGCTGTTCTATGCGCGCCAGAACCTCACCGACATCCAGACCCAGCAGGCGGTGTGCATCAACGGCTACCTGGCGCTGGACGTGCTGAAGAAGACCGGCCGCGAGATGATCAACGGCTGCACACGCGTCGCCACCACCGGCATGAGCGCGCTGGCCGTGGCCCAGACGGTAGCCCGCGCCACCGGCAACCAGATCCGCGTGATGGAGATGCTGCAGGGCGTCAACGCCACCATCGGCAACCTGATCAGCGAGACCGGCCGCGCGCTCAACCAGCATGTGGACGCGACGACCAACTTCGCCAGCAACCCGATGCTGGGCATCGAGAAGATCAAGGAGATGTTCGACCAGACCTTCCAGGCCATGGACGCGATGGACAACTTCCGCAGCAAGGCCATCGACGTCATGGGCCAGAACAACGAGCTCATCCGCGCCCAGCTCGAGCGCGCCGACACCTACGTCGACCGCACCCGCCAGGACCTGGCCCGCGACGCGGCGCAGGCGGCACTGCCGTCCACCGGCGGGCCGGTGAAGCTTTGATGCGGCTTTGAGCTCAGTTGTACCGCGAGGACCCGCTTTCGACACATCGGCGACATCCCGGGCCTGAAATTCGTTACCCTGAAGCCGCGTGTCAGACCAACGCAACGTACTCGAAGGCGGTCCCTCGGTGGAGGGCACCCATCGGTCCGTGGCGCCCAGGGCGATTGAAGCGCGGCGCGCGGCTTGAGACCTTGCGGGCTCACCACTTCGGGCGCATCGCGTGCACGCCAGCGGCCGGCAGCCCCAGCGGTTGCTGGATGTCACCGATGGCTCCCTTGAGGCCCGGCCAATCCAGTGCCTTCTCGGCAGACAGGAAGAGCACGATTTTCGAGTAAACCCCCGCCTCGCGGATATGCCGGGAGATGAGATAGGAGACCAGGGAGCCAAGGTCGATGAACAGGATACGGTCTTGCATGGCGGACGTTGAAGGGAGGATGCGGGAGTCTGCAAGACGGGCAAGTGCCAGCCGTTTCTGAACGCCGTAGATCTGTTAGCCTGCCCTTCGAAAAACGGCTGAAGGGAGCGGCAATGGCGAAAGCAACGCAAGTGGCTCACATGAACGTGGCGAGGCTGAGCCACCCGCCCGGAGACCCGCGCGTGGCGGGTTTCATCGACAACGTTCAGAAGGTCAACGCCATCGCGGAACGTAGCCCCGGCTATGTCTGGCGGTTCTCCGATGAGGCGCTCTCAGTGGTGGAAGGTGTTGCCTACCAGGGCCTCGCGGGCGATCCGAAGCTTGCCATCTCGCTCTCGGTCTGGGAGACGGTCGAACATCTTTGGCAGTTCGTGAACAAGACCGTCCATGGCGGATTTCTGCGCCGCCGGGAACAGTGGTTCGAACCCTATGGTGGTCCGAACTACGTTATCTGGAGCCATATTCTGGATACGCCCCCTGACATCAGCGAAGGGTGGGACCGCCTGAAGCTCCTAGCGGAAAAGGGTGCCACGCCGCAAGCCTATGACTTTGGATTTGCCGGTATGAAGCGCGACTCCTGAAGCGTCCCGACCCCCGCGAGATTCCACAGAAGCTTCGTGTTCAGCGCAATGATGATGGCGGCGACCAGCCCGGCCACGAGCGTGAGCCAGCCTGGCGCCACCAGCGCGCCCCTCTTGGTCTTGTCGCGGGTAAACATCACCAGCGGCACGATGGCGGAGGGCAACTGGAAGGCCAGCAACACCTGGCTGAGCGCATAGGAAACTCAAACGGCTTCCGGGAGGCCTGCCAACCATCGGTTGTCGGCCAATGCCGCCAGGATGATTGGCTTGCGACCCCGGTGGGACAACAGGAAACTGCCGTTCTGTAGTGATTCTTGATGGCCGATAGCTGTCCGCACGGACAATCGTTTCGTCACCGCAGGGCGCGCGGGACCACGTCGCGGCTGCCGGACGGGCCCACCGGCCTTTGGCATTCGACCGCGAGGCCCATCGCTGCATCAACAAGGCCCGGGCTGGCGGGGTTGGCGGCCTGTGGGAGGCGCCGAGAACCGGAGGCCCCGTGGCCCGCGCGCGTACCCGCGCGCTTCCACTTCTGACTCGCGGCACATGTCTGAACGCAGCGAGCGCCAGCGAGCATAGTGAGTTGTGCCGCGGGGCCACGGGGCCGAGGATCGGAGGGCACCCGGACCGCAGGGCCGGGCGCCGGACTCTGGCCGCCAAGCCTGCCGGCCCGGGCCTTGCCGCGCAGATGCTTCAAGCGACTTGCAGACCGCCCAAACGGCCGCAACGAGCCCGCAAACGCGTCCCGAACCGCTTGCTCGTGAAGGCAAGCGGGCATGAAGCCCCCCGGCCGAGCGCCCGGGAACAGAGCGCAGCCACCCGCCGTCAGCGATAGGCCAGGTCGCGCAGGAACAGCGACAACTGCGGCACCGCGGTGATGATGGCCAGGCAGATCAAGATGACCACCACGAACGGAATAATCGGCGGAATGATACGGTCATAGCTGATCTTGGCTACCGAGCAGGCGGCGAACAGGTTGACGCCAAAAGGCGGCGTGATCATGCCCAGTGCCAGGTTGACCACCATGATGATGCCGAAGTGCACCGGGTCAATACCGAAGTGCACCGCCACCGGCGCCAGGATGGGCGCCAGGATGACGATCGCGGCGCCGGTCTCGATGAACATGCCGATCAGGAACAGGAACAGGTTGACGCCGAGCAGGAAGGTCAGCCCGGTGTGGAAGTTCAGGACGATCCAGTTGCCGATCTGCGCTGGTATGCCGGCCCGGCTGATGAGGAACGCGAACAACCCGGCGGTGGCGATGATGAACATGATGACGGTCGTCGAGACCACCGTCTTCTGCAGGATCCGGCCCAGGTCGCGCAGGCCGATGCGGCGGTAGACCGCGGTGCCCAGGAACAGCGCATAGAACACCGCGATGACCGAGGCCTCGGTCGGCGTGAAGACGCCGCCGTAGATGCCGCCCAGCACCACCACCGGCATCAGCAGCGCCAGCCAGGCCTGGCGGAAGGCGGGCACCAGCGTCAGCCGTCCCTCGCCGTCGCGCTGGCCATGGCCCGTCAGCCGGCACCACAGGAACACCGCCACCACCAGCGCAGCAGCGATCAGAAACCCCGGGCCGAAACCGGCGATGAACAACTCGCCCACCGACACCTCGGCCGAGACGCCGTACAGGATCATCGGTATCGACGGCGGGATGATCACGCCGAGTTCGGCCGCCGTGGCCTGCAGGGCGGCGGCCCGCTGCACCGGGTAGCCGACCTTGACCATGGCCGGGATCAGGATGGCGCCGATGGCGAAGGTGGTGGCCACGCTGGAGCCCGACACCGCCGCGAAGATCATGCAGGTGATGACACAGCTCATGGCCAGGCCGCCCTGCACGCCGCCGACCAGCGCCCGCGCGAAGTGCACCAGGCGCTCGGAGATGCCGCCGGCCTCCATCAGGTTGCCGGACAGGATGAAGAACGGGATCGCCACCAGCGGGAACTTGTCGATCGACACGAACAGCTGCTGCGCCACCACCAGCATCGGCGAGTTGCTGAAGAACTGCACCCCCAGCACCGACGCCAGGCCGATGGAGATGGCCACCGGCACGCTCAGCGCCATCAGCAGCACAAAGGTGAACAGGATGACGGGGGTCATGTCGGTGCGGTCCGATGCGGGCGGCTACTGCTGGGTCTCGATCTCGCCGCGGCGCGGGTCGACGAAATGCGCGGCCACCGCCAGCAGCGCGAACGCCGCGCCCACTGGGATGGCGGCATAGGCCCAGGAGATCGAGATCTCCAGCCCGGCCAGGTTCTGGAAGCGCACCCGCTGCCCGATGACGATGCCCTGCCAGAGCATGATGACCAGGAAGCCCAGCGTGGACAGGCTGATCAGGGCCTGCAGCAGCCGCAGGTGCGGCGTGCGGGCGACCGTGCGGTACAGCAGGTCCACCGACAGCAACGCGCCGCCGCGGATCGTGGCCGACAGCCCCAGAAACACCGACCAGATGATGAGAAAGCGCGTCAGCACCTCGGACCAGACCGAGGGCTGCTGCAGGATGAAGCGCGTGCCGACCTGGTACAGCGCCACCACGGCGGCCAGCGCCATCGCGGCGCAGGCCAGGGCCATGGCGACGCGGCCGACCCAACGGTCGGCGGCCAGGATCCAGTCCGACACCGCGGCGGCCTACTTCGAGTTGGCGATGGCGTCGATGTTCGCCTGCCCGAAGCGGCTGGCGAACTCCTTGTAGGCTGGCGCCATGGCCTTCTGGAAGCCGGCCTTCTCGTCGCCCGACAGGGCCTTGATCTGCATGCCGGACTTGCGCAGCTCCTCGATGCCGTCGGACTCCAGCTGCTGCACGCGCTTGCGGGTGACGGCCGCACCTTCCATCGCCAGCTCGCGGATGGTCTTCTTGTCCGCATCGCTCATCTTGTTGAAGGCCGCAGGCGACATCAGCACCAGCGCGGGCGAGTACAGGTGGCCGGTCAGCGTCAGGTGCTTCTGGACCTGGAACAGCTTGGCCGAGGTGATCACGCCGATCGGGTTCTCCTGGCCGTCCACGGTGCCCTGCTGCAGCGCGCCGAACACCTCCGGGAAGGCCATCGGCGTCGGCAGCACGCCGATGGTGCGGAAGGCCGTCATGTGGACCGGGTTCTCCATGGTCCGGATCTTCAGGCCCTTCGCATCCTCCGGCGCCTTGACCTCGCGCTTGCTGTTGGTCATATGGCGGAAGCCGTTCTCCGACCAGGCCAGGCAGATCAGGCCCTTGGCCGTGCACTTGGCCAGGATGGACTGGCCGATCGGGCCGTCCAGCACCGACCGCGCATGCGTGTAGTCGCGGAACAGGAAGGGGATGTCGGTGATCAGCGTGTCGGGCACGAAGTTGCCGACCGGGCCGGTGCTGGTGATGACGAGATCGACGGTGCCGAGCTGCGCGCCCTCGGTCATCTCGCGCTCGCCGCCGAGCGCGAAGTTCGGGAACAGCTCGATCTTGTAGCGCCCGCCGGTGCGCTTCTCGATCTCCTGTTGCATGTACACGGCGCCGACGCCGTAGTGGGCCTGGATGGCCAGGCCGAAGCCCATCTTCAGGACCGTCTGCGACTGTGCCGCGCCGGCCATCAAGCCCAGTCCGGCTGCCATGGCCAGGCTGCGGGCTGCCCATTTCAAGATCTGCATGTCGTGGTCTCCAAGGTGGGTTCAGGCGCGCTGCGGGGCTGCTGCCCGTCGGGCAGTGGATGGCCCGCGCACGCGTCGGCGATGGTAGACGCGGGGGCGGCGGCGCAGCCGGGCTGCGTCCTGCACCTGGGCACTCGCTTTCCCCTATGCGGCGGCGTGCCATCCGGCTGGCAGGATGGGCCGGACGGCTGCCTAGGACGCGCCGCCCCCTGCCGTGCGGTGCTCCGCGCGACCTCCCTCTCTCCAACCGGACCCTCCATGCAAAGCAATGCAATCAAGGACGATGTGATGGCCGGCCGGACCGTCGCCGGCGCCATGATCTTCGAGTTCTTCTCGCCCGGCATGTCGGCCATCCTGTCCAACGCCGGCTGCCGTTTCGTGGTCTACGACATGGAGCACACCGGCCTGGGCTTCGAGACCCTGAAGTGGCTGTTCGCCAGCTGCCGCGGCCTGCCGATCGCGCCCATGGTGCGGGTGCCGCGCGGCGAGTACACCTGGCTCGCGCGCTCGCTCGACCTGGGTGCGCGCGGCGTCATGATCCCGATGGTGGAGTCCGAGGACCAGGCGCGGGCCATCGTGCAGAGCTGCCGCTACCCGCCGCAGGGCCGGCGCGGGGCGGCCTTCGGCTTCGCGCAATGCGACTACCGCGGCGGCAGCGTCGCCGACAAGGTCGCCGCCTACAACCTGCGCACGCTGGTCATCGCCCAGATCGAGACCGAGCGCGGCCTGGAGCAGGTGGACCGCATCGCCGCCGTCGATGGCATCGACGTGCTCTGGGTCGGGCACTTCGACCTGTCCAACTTCATGGGCCTGCCGGGGCAGTTCGACGACCCGCGCTTCGACGCCGCCATGCGCAGCGTCGTCGCCGCCTGCCGCCGCCACGGCAAGGTGGCCGGCTTCATGGCCACCGACGCCGCCTGGGTCGAGCGGGCCCGTGGCATGGGCTACACCATGATCGCCGGCGGCACCGACACCGGCCTGCTGGAGCAGGGCATGCGGCAGCTGGTGTCGCGCATCGAGGCTGCAGCGCCATGAGCGGCGCCGGCCGCTTCCGGGTCGGGCTGACGCGCGACCTGTTGACGCCCCAGGGCGGGCCGTCCTTCGGCGACGGGCCGCTGGCGCTGCTGGACGACCCGGCCATCGACTGGTGCTTCCTGCCCGATGCGGTGGACGAGATCGCGCCCGACATCGCGGCGCAGTTCGACGCGCTGTACGTCAACGCGCCGCGCGTCACCGCGGCCACCGTGGCGCGCGCCGACCTGCGCCTAAAGCTGGTGGCCCGTCATGGCGTCGGCTACGACTCGGTGGACGTGGCCGCACTCGCGGCCCGCGGCGTGCTGGCCACCAACACCCCGGTCGCCGTGCGGCGGCCGGTGGCGGTGGCAGCGCTGACCTTCATCCTGGCGCTGGCCGGGCGCCTGGTGGAGAAGGACCGCATGACCCGCGAGGGCCGCTGGCACCAGCGCACCGGCGCCATGGGCCAGGGCCTGACCACGCGCACCCTGGGCGTCATCGGCGCCGGTGGCATCGGTCGCGAGCTGCTGGCACTGGCGCGGCCCTTCGGCTGGCGCATGCTGGCCGCCGACCCCTACGTGGACCCGGCCGCGGTGCAGGCGCTGGGCGCCGAATGCGTGCCGCTGGACCAGCTTCTGGCGCAGTCGGACTATGTCGTCGCCACGGTGCTGCTGAACGCCCAGACCCGGCACCTGATGGACGCGCGGCACTTCGCGCAGATGAAGCGCAGCGCCTTCTTCATCAACCTGTCGCGCGGCCCGATCGCCGACGAGGCGGCCCTGATCGCCGCGCTGGAACAGGGCGTGATCGCGGGCGCCGGGCTGGATGTGTTCGAGCAGGAGCCGGTGGCGCCGGACAACCCGCTGCTGAAGATGCCGCAGGTGCTGCTGACGCCGCATGCGCTGTGCTGGACGGACGAGTGCTTCGATGCCATCGCCCGGGAGGGGCTGGGTTGCGTCGTCGACATGGCGCACGGGCGCCGGCCGAGATCCGTAATCACGCCGTCGGCGTGATCACGGACGACGTCCACATCAGCACTGCGTTCCAGGGCGGCCCAGCAGGCGATCAGCCCGCGACAGGCCGCCACGCGGGCCGGCAGGTCGGCCCGCGCAGCTTGACCACCGGCTCCAGCCGCGGCACCGAGGTGGACACATCGATGGCCGGGTTCAAGGTCAGCGTGACGATGCGGGTCATGCCGACAGTATCCGGCGGCGGCCGAGAATGTCGGCTCCACCATGGCCCACACCGCCATCCGACCGGAGCAACCGCATGAGCCTCATCGCCACCCGCCTGCAGGCCATGGGCCTGAGCCTGCCCGCGCCCATGCAGGTGCCGCCGGACATGGTGCTGCCGTTCCAGTTCGTCCGCATCAGCGGCGGCCGCGCCTTCATCAGCGGCCACGGTCCGCTGGCATCGGACGGCTCGCTGGCACGGCCGCTGGGCAAGGTCGGCCGCGACCTGACGCCCGAGCAGGGCTGCCAGGCGGCGCGGCTGACGATGCTGGCCATCTTGGCCAGCCTGCAGCGCACGCTGGGCGACCTGGACCGCATCACGGCCTGGACCCGGCTTTTCGGCATGGTGAACTCGGCGCCCGGCTTCAACCGCCAGCCCAATGTCATCAACGGCGCATCCGACCTGGTGCTGGCGCTGTACGGCCCGGACATCGGCGCCCACAGCCGCAGCGCCGTCGGCATGGCCGAGCTGCCGATGGACATACCGGTCGAAATCGAGGGCGAGGTCGAGATCCGGGGCTGAGCCGTCAAGCGACCGCGCCCCGCAAGTCGGTATCCAACTGCTCCCGCTCGTCAAAGACAAAGCACTGGCCGCGCCAGTGCGGCGCGCCCTGCGTGGCCTCGAAGTAGCGCAGGATGCCGCCGTCGAGCTGCAGCGCATGCTCGACGCCCGCCTCCCGCATCCACAACGCCGCCTTCTCGCAGCGGATGCCGCCGGTGCAATAGCTCACCACCGTCTTGCCCTGCAGCACCGCGCGGTGCTGCGCCAGCGCGCGCGGGAAGTCGCTGAACTTCGCCAGCCGCCAGTCGATCGCGCCGACGAAGGCGCCGGCGTCCACCTCGAAGCCGTTGCGCGTGTCCAGCAGCACCACCTCGCGGCCCTGGTCGTCGCGGCCACCCTGGTCCAGCCAGCGCTGCAGCGTGGCCGCGTCCACGGCCGGGGCCCGCGCCGCCTGCGGCCGGACCATGGGCTGATTCATGCGGATGATCTCGCGCTTCAGCTTCACGCGCAGGCGCTGGAAGGGCAGCCGGTCGCAGCCATGGTGCTTGACATCCAGCCCGGCGAAGCGCGCGTCGGCCTGCAGCGCCTCCAGCCAGGCCTGCAGCGGCCCGGGCTCGCCGGCCAGCGTGAAGTTGATGCCCTCGGTCGCCACCAGCACGGTGCCCTTCAGCGCGGCGGCGGCGGCGCTGTCCAGCAGGTGGTCCCGCACCGCTGCGGCATCCGGCAGGTCCACGAACCGATAGGCCGCGGCCACCGCGAACGAAGGCGTCCGGATCATGGCTTGCTCCGGTACGGCGCGAGCCGCGGGTCCTACCAGGCCAGGTCCAGGATCTCCCGCACCTGCGCCGGCGTGGTGATCGGGCGCGGGTTGGCCAGCACCGGCGGGTAGCCCATGGCCTTGCCGGCGATCTCGTCGAGCTGCGCAGCCTGGATGCCGACCTCGCGCAGCGTGGACGGCTGGCCCAATTGCCGGATCAGCGCCAGCACCAGCTCATGCGCGGGGCGCCCTGGCGCGCCCATGGCCTCGGCCAGCGCCGCCTGCCGCCCGGCATTGGCCTCGGCATTCCAGCGCAGCACCGCCGGCAGCATCACGCAGGAGGTCTCGCCGTGGCCCACGTTGTAGCCGGCGCCCAGTGCATAGCCGATGCCATGGCTGGCGCCGGTCTGCACGCCGGCCGCCAGCGCCGCAATCGCCTGCCACATGCCGAACTGCGCCTGCATGCGCGGCCCCAGCGCGGCCGGGTCGGCCTGGATGGCCGGCAGCGCGCGGGCCAGCAGGCGCAGGCCCTGCAGCGACTGCGCCTCGGTGGCCAACGTGGCCAGCGGCGAGCACCAGGTCTCCACCGCGTGGTCGACCGACCGGATGGCGGTGGAGAACAGCAGGTTGGCCGGCGTGTGCAGCGTGGCGGCCGGGTCCAGCACCGCCACCTGCGGCACCAGCAACCGGTGGACGAAGCTCTGCTTGGCGCGGCGCGCGCTGTCGGTGACACCGGCGATCGACGTGAACTCGGGCGCCGACAGCGTGGTGCTGACGGACAGCATGCGCATAGCCCCGGCCGGGGCCACGATGGACCTTGCGATGTCGGCCGGCACGCCGGTGCGGAAGGGCTCCATCGCGTCCACGCTGCGCAGGTCGTGCCACAGGCACACCAGCGCCGCCTTGGCGGCGTCGATGGCCGAGCCGCCGCCCACGCCCACCAGCAGGTCGGCGCCGGCCTCGCGGGCGGCCTGCGCGATGGCGATCACGTCCTCGCGCGGGCTGTGGGCGCGCACCGCCGCCCAGGTGCCGGCATGGCGCTCGCCCAGGCCGGCGGCCACGCGCTGCACCGGGCCGTCGGCAAGGCCGCCCAGGGTGCGGCCGGACACCAGGAAGACCCGCCGCGCGCCCAGCCGGGCGGCCTCCTCGGCCACGGCTGCGGCAGCCGGCCGGCCGTGCACCACGCGCTCCTGTGCGCTGACGTTGAAGACGCCGGGCACGATGCCGGCATAGCTGGGGTCGGTCATGGTCGGTCTCCGATGGGGGGTGCGGCGCTTGTCTGTGGCGCGTGTCTGTGGCGCGTGTCAGTGACGCTTGTCAGCGGTGCTCGTCAGCGGCGGCCGGCAGTGTCGGTGCCGTCGTCATGCGGCGCGGTCCGCTGCGTGACACCGTCGCCTGTGGGCCGGGCCACCGGCGCCGGCCGGGGGCCGATCAGGCCCAGGCTCAGCGCCGTACCCAGCAACACCACGCCGCCGCCGACCACCATCTGCACGGTGATGTTCTCGCCCAGGTAGCCGGCGGCCGCCACGGTGGCCACGACCGGGTTCAGGAAGGTCACCGCCAGCGCCCGTACGGCGCCGATGCGCCGCAGCAGCCGGAAGTACATCAACATCCCCAGCCCGGAGCTGCCGATGCCCAGGAACACCACCTCGGCCCAAGCCCGCAGGCCCGGCGGCTCGGCCGGCCAGGTGGCGATGGCGAAGGGCGCCAGCCCGAGCGCGGCCACCGACAGGCTGCCCACGGTCATGGTCAGCGCGTCCATGGTCGGCAGGTGCTGCCGCGCATAGTTGGCGTTCAGGCCCCAGATCACCGAGCACAGCAGCACCGCGGCCACCGCCAGCGGCCCGGCCACGCTCTTGAACGAGACGTTGCCCGCCGTCAGCAGGGCCACGCCGACGATGCCCACTGCCAAGCCGGCCCAGCGCCAGGACGTCAGGCGCTCGCGCCCAGCCAGGTGCGAGAACAGCGCCGAGAACAGCGGCGCGGTTGCGTTCAACACCGCCACCAGGCCGGCCGTGATGTGCAGCGAGGCCTGGGTCAGCAGCAGGAAGGGCAGCGCCGTACCGGGCAGCCCGATCACCAGCCAGTGCCGGATGTTCAGGCGCAGCGCACCCAGGCCGCCGCGCCAGGCCAGCAGCGGCAGCAGCAGCAGCGCGGCCAGGCCCAGCCGCACCGCGGCCAGCGGCGCGGCACCGAAGGACGGCACCGCCGCCCGCATGAACAGGTAGGCCGCACCCCACAGCACGCTCAGCAGCAGCAGGTCGACGATGTCGCGCATGCGCATCGCCGGCGCCGTCATGCCAGCGCCCCGAGTGCGCCGGCGGCGCGGTGGCTGATGCCGCGCCCGACACTGCCGGCCAGCCCCAGCGCCAGCCCGCCGGCCAGCAGCCGCTGCCAGTGGTCGCGCACCGA
>JBJXHB010000192.1:0-8570 GCA_046160725.1 Aquabacterium sp. | reverse complement strand
CCGGTGCGGCCACCCAGCTGGGCAACGGCGCGGCCGCCGCAGCCGGCGCCGGCGCGGGTGCCGGTGCGGCCTCGGGGGCCGGCTTGGCCACCGGCGTGGGCGGCGGCTGGTCCGGCACGACGCCCTTGATCATGGGCTCCTGCCGCGGCTTGGCCGTCTTGTCCCGGCGCGAGATGGCGACCTCTTCGGTCGGCTCCTCGATCATCGTGTAGCTGGCCTGGAGGTTGTCCAGACGTGGGTCGTCATGGCGCAGGCGTTCGAGCTTGTAGTTGGGCGTCTCGATGTGCTTGTTGGGCACCAGGATCACCGCCACGCGCTGGCGCATCTCGATCTTGGTGATCTCGGTGCGCTTCTCGTTGAGCAGGAAGCTGGTCACCTCAACCGGCACCTGTACATGCACGGCAGCGGTGTTGTCCTTCATCGACTCCTCCTGGATGATGCGCAGGATCTGCAGCGCGGAGGACTCGGTGTCGCGGATATGGCCGGTGCCGTTGCAGCGCGGGCAGGTGATGTGGCTGCCTTCGCTCAAGGCCGGGCGCAGACGCTGGCGGCTGAGCTCAAGCAGGCCGAACTTGCTGATGGAGCTGAACTGCACACGGGCGCGGTCCTGCCGCATCGCATCGCGCAGGCGCTGCTCGACCTCGCGGCGGTTCTTGCTCTCCTCCATGTCGATGAAGTCAACGACGATCAGCCCGCCCAGGTCGCGCAGCCGCATCTGGCGCGCGATCTCGTCGGCGGCTTCGAGGTTGGTGCGCGTGGCCGTCTCCTCGATGTCGCCGCCACGGGTGGCGCGGGCCGAGTTGACGTCGATCGACACCAGGGCCTCGGTGTGGTCGATCACGATGGCGCCACCGGCTGGCAGGTTCACCGTGCGCGAGAACGCGGTCTCGATCTGGTGCTCGATCTGGAAGCGGCTGAACAGCGGCGCGTCATCGCGATAGCGTTTGACCCGCGGCGCCATTTCCGGCATCACATGGGCCATGAACTGCTTGGCCTGGTCGTAGATGTCGTCGGTGTCGATCAGGATCTCGCCGATCTCGCCATGGAAATAGTCGCGGATCGCGCGGATGACCAGCGAGCTCTCCTGATAGATCAGGTACGCGCCCTTGCCGGCCTTGGACGCCTCGTCGATGGCGCTCCACAGCTTGAGCAGGTAGTTCAGGTCCCACTGCAACTCGGCCGCCGTTCGGCCGATACCGGCCGTGCGGGCGATCAGGCTCATGCCCTTGGGGTATTCGAGCTGGTCGAGGTTCTCCTTGAGCTCCTCGCGGTCCTCGCCCTCGATGCGCCGGCTGACACCGCCGCCGCGCGGGTTGTTGGGCATCAGCACCAGGCAGCGCCCGGCCAGGCTGACGAAGGTGGTCAAGGCCGCGCCCTTGTTGCCGCGCTCTTCCTTCTCGACCTGGACCAGCAGTTCCTGGCCTTCGCGGATCGCCTCCTTGATGGTGGCGTTCTTGGCCTCGACGCCGTCGCGGAAGAAGGACTTGGAGATCTCCTTGAACGGCAGAAAGCCGTGTCGGTCCTCGCCGTAGTCGACGAAACAGGCCTCCAGCGACGGCTCCACGCGCGTCACGACGGCCTTGTAGATGTTGCCCTTGCGCTGCTCGCGCCCTTCCAGTTCGTTTTCGAAATCGAGCAGCTTCTGCCCGTCCACGATCGCCAGGCGCCGTTCTTCCGGCTGCGTGGCATTGATCAACATCCGCTTCATGCGTACTCCCGTCCTGGCCGCTGCCCGCGCCTCGCGCGGGACCTGGCCGACACCGTCGCGCGCCCTGGAGGGCGAGCGACTCAACCGATGCTGGACAGCGTGGACCGGCCGGTGGGGAGAATCGCCCTGGGACTGCGCGTTCCGCCAGAGGCGGTCAGCGAGTCAGGTGGGCGCAGGGCGGTGAGACGCCCGGCCGGGCTGCGTGTTCCGGCACCCACGCCACTGGCGTCGGTGCCGACCTTGCGCATGGCAAGGTCGTGGCCCCAGCCGCCGGCGCAGGCGTGCGCAGGGCGCCGCGGGTGGCGGCGCTGGCTGGGGCTGAGTGGAGGAACTGCATGCGAGGCGGGGCGGGCTTGCCGCGGGCTGCAGGGTGGCGCTGGCGCCTGCTGCAGCCGGTGACCTTTGGATTCTTCCCTGTGGGGACGGCTGGTACGACGTTGTCTGGTACGCCGGGCTTGTCTGCCTAGAGGCCGCGCCTGCCGCTGGGGCATCTGGGGCTGGGGCCTGCCGCGCTGGTGGGCGCCGGCGTTGCATCGACTCTTGTGCACAACCCTTTCGGGCGGCGCCGCCACCTTAGCAGCAGGCCGGCCCGGATAATCGCGAGAAATGCGGGGCAGACGGGATGCTGAAGCGGCGGGGCCGAGTATAAGGGACGAGCACGCACCGGCCGTGCGCTGGCTGACCATCGACGAAGGTCACGCCGGCCAGCGGCTGGACAACTACCTGATCGGCCTGCTCAAGGGCGTGCCCAAGACCCATGTCTATCGGGTCATCCGGGCCGGCGAGGTGCGGGTCAACAAGGGCCGCGCGGGCGCCGACACCCGGCTCGCGATAGGGGATGTGGTGCGGGTGCCGCCGGTGCGTCTGCCCGAGCGGCCGGCCGTGACACCGGCGCCGGCCCGGGAGTTCCCGGTGTTGCTGGAGGACGAGCATGTCCTGGCCATTGCCAAGCCGGCTGGCGTAGCGGTCCATGGGGGCAGCGGCGTCAGCTTTGGCGTCATCGAGCAGTTGCGCCAGGCCCGGCCGCAGGCGCGGTTCCTGGAGCTGGTGCATCGGCTGGACCGCGACACCTCCGGCGTGCTGCTGCTGGCCAAGCGGCGCAGCGCGCTGACCCACCTGCAGGCTCAGTTCCGGGAGCGCGGCACGGACAAGCGCTACGACGCCCTGGTCATCGGCCGCTGGAACCCCAAGCAGCGGGTCATCGACGCCCCGCTGCAGCGCTATCTCACGGCCGAAGGCGAGCGCCGGGTGCGCGAAGACGCCGAGGGCGCCCGCGCGATCACGCTGGTCCATGTGGCGCAGGCGTTTGAGCGCTTCACGCTGCTGGATGTCACCATTCGGACCGGCCGCACGCACCAGATCCGGGTGCATCTGGCGCAGGCCGGCTGCGCCATCGTCGGTGACGACAAGTATGGCGACTTCGGGCTCAACAAGGCCTTGGCGGCGGGCCGGCTGCCGGGCTTGCATGGTGCGCCGCTGCCACGCTTCGGCCGCATGTTCCTGCATGCGCGCGAGCTGGCCTTCGACCACCCGGCGGACGGTCGCCGGGTCGCCTTGTCGGCCGCCCTGCCGGGCGAATGCGCGACACTCCTGGCCGCCCTATGAACACCAACACGATCTTGCCGCGCCGCTTCGACCTCATTGCCTTCGACTGGGATGGCACGCTGTTCGACTCCACCGCCCTGATCGCCGGCTGCATCCAGGCCGCCTGCCGCGACCTCGGCGTGGCCGCGCCCAGCGACCGTGATGCGGCCTATGTCATCGGCCTGGGGCTGCGCGACGCGCTGGCCCATGCGGCACCGGGGCTGGCCGAGGAGCGCTACCCCGAGCTGGGGCGCCGCTACCGCCACCACTACATGGCGCGCCAACATGAGCTGGTGCTGTTTCCCGGCATCCTGGACCTGCTGCAGATGCTGAAGAAGCGCCACCATTGGCTGACGGTGGCCACGGGCAAGGCGCGGCGTGGGCTGGACGAGGCCTTGCAGACGGCCCAGCTCAAGGGCGTGTTCGATGCCACGCGCACCGCCGACGAGACCGCCGGCAAGCCCGACCCGCGCATGCTGCATGAGCTGATGCGCGAGTTCGGCGCCGAGCCCGAGCGCACGCTGATGATCGGCGACACCACGCACGACCTGCAGATGGCGGTGAACGCCGGTTGCCCCTGCGTGGCGGTAAGTTACGGCGCGCATGAGCCCGATGCGTTCCACCACTTCGGTCCGCTGACGGTGGCCCATTCCACCCGCGAGCTGCACGACTGGCTCGCGGCCAACGCCTGAGGCATTGGCTCACCATGGACGCGATCCCGCCTGTCGAGGACCCCACCGACCCGCAGGACCTGTGTGCGTCGACCGAGCTGGCCGAGCGCGGCCGGGCGGTGGTGTTCGACATCCTGCTGTGGGGTACACCGGCACGTGCCTTTGCCATGCGCTTTGATGGCCGTGTAGTGGGCTATGTCAACCGCTGTGCCCATGTGCCCACCGAGATGGACTGGCAGCCCGGCGAGTTTCTCGACATGGACCGGCGCTGGATCCTGTGCTCCATCCATGGTGCCGCCTATGAGCCGTCTGACGGCCGCTGCGTCGGCGGGCCCTGCGGCCGCGGCCGCTTGACGCCGGTTGCGGTCGCCGAGCGCGACGGACGGGTGGCTTGGTATCCTTCCCGGGACGTCCGGCCGGTGGCCTTCGACGACCCCGAACCGACTGGCACCCTGCCCACGGCCTGATTCACGGTCTGATTCACGGTCTGATGCCCGGGAGCGGCCGCCCGCCCGCCATCGACCCACACACCTACCCCCCGCCTGCCCATCATGACGACTGACCGCGACCCACCCGACACCATTCCGGGCGTACCGCCGCCCGTGCCGCCGGCACCGGCCACACCCCCTGCGCCTTTGACCAACGCGGCCGGTGGATCGACAGGCCCAGGCGCCGCCGACGGGCTGGCCCTGCGCGAGCAGACGCTGGAGCACCTGGCACGCGCGCTGCTGACCGAGCGCCGCCGCGACCGGCGCTGGACCCTGGTGATGCGGGGCTTGTGGTTCCTGCTGGTGCTGGCGGTCGTCTGGAGTCTGTCGCACACCGGTCAGAAGCATGCGGTGCCGAGCGGGCCGCATACGGCGCTGGTCGAACTCCGTGGCGAGATCGCAGCAGGTACCGAGGCCAGCGCCGACCAGCTGATCGCCGGCATCAAGCTGGCCTTCGAGGACGCCCAGGCCCAGGCCGTGGTGCTGCGCATCAACTCGCCCGGTGGCTCGCCGGTGCAGGCCGGCATCGTCTACGACGAGATCCGGCGCCTGAAGGCCAAGCACAAGAAGAAGGTCTATGCGGTGGTGGAGGAAATCTGCGCCTCCGGTGCCTACTACATCGCCGTGGCCGCCGACGAGATCTATGTCGACAAGGCCAGCCTGGTCGGCTCCATCGGTGTGCTGATGGACGGTTTCGGTTTTACCGAAGCCATGGCCAAGCTGGGTGTGGAGCGCCGGCTCATGACCGCCGGCGAGAACAAGGGCATGCTCGACCCCTTCTCGCCGCAGAACGAGAAGCAGCGCGCCTTTGCCCAGGCCATGATCGACCAGGTGCACCAGCAGTTCATCAAGGTCGTCAAGGAGGGCCGCGGCAAGCGTTTGAAGGACGACGCGACGCTGTTCTCCGGTCTGTTCTGGAATGGCGAGCAGGCCGTGGCGCTCGGTCTGGCCGATGCCACCGGCAGCCTGGACCAGGTAGCGCGCGACATCGTCAAGGCGCCCGAGGTGGTGGACTACACGCCGAAGGAAAACGTGGCCGAGCGGTTGGCCAAGCGCTTTGGTGCGTCGATCGGCGAGGGCGCCGTGCGCACCCTGCGCTCGATCACGTTGCCACGCTGAACGGCGGTTGCCCCCGCGCCCAGCCCGGCGTCACAGCCAGCCGGCGCGGCGGAAGCGCCAGGCCACGAAGCCACAGGCGCCGCAGATGGTGACCAGGGCCAGCGGATAGCCGTAGGTCCATTTCAGCTCCGGCATGTGCTCGAAGTTCATGCCCCATACGCCAACGAAGAACGTCGCCACCGCGAAGATGCCGGCCCAGGCCGCCAGGCGCTTGGTGGTCTCGCCCTCTTCGATGGTGACCATCGACAGCGTGACCTGGATCGCGGTGACGATGGTGTCGCGGATGGTGTCGATGGCCAGCATCAGCCGGGCCAGGTGGTCGTGCACGTCGCGGAAGTACTCGCCCGCGCCGATGCACACCGGCGGCACCCGCCCGCCGTGCAGCTTGCCGGCGGCCTCGTGCAGCGGGGCCACGGCATGGCGCAGCACGGTGATGCGGCGCTTCAGCTCATACAGCCGCTGGATGCTGGCGCGGCCGGCGCTGCGGTCGAAGATGCGCTCCTCGATGGTCTCCAGCTCGCTCTCCAGCGCATCGACGATCGGAAAGTAGCGGTCCACCACTGCATCCATCAGCGCGTACAGCACGAAGCCGGTACCGAGCTTCAGAAGGTGCGGCTCGCGCTCGCAGCGCTGGCGCACCCCCAGAAAGTGCTGCACGCTGCCGCTGCGGATGGACAACACATAGTTGTGTCCGGCGAAGACGCTGAGCTCGCCCACCTGGATGCTGCCGTCGGGCTGAAGCTCGGGCAGTTGAAGCACCGCGAACAGGCTGTCGCCGTATTCCTCGATCTTGGGTCGCTGGTGGCCATGGCGCGCGTCTTCGACCGCCAGGTCGTGCAGCGCGAACTCTTCCTGCATCTTCAGCAGCTCGGCCTGGTCGGCATCGCGCAGCGCCACCCAGACAAAGCGGTCTCCGGCATCCAGGTGGTCGCTGATGGCGTCGACCTCAATGTCGGCCAGCTTGGCGCCATCGTGGTAAGCGACGCAGTTGATCAGCATGCGGGTGCGTCCCCAGACTCAGTGCGTCGGGCCTGGAGGGTTGTCGCAGGCCAGGGGCGGCGCCGCGTCGCGCTTGTAGGCCACCACATGGTCCAGCTCCAGCCGGATGCCGATGCGCTCGCCGATGGCATGGTTGTGGTGCGACGGCACCAGCGACAGCACCTGGGCGCCACTGTCCAGCCTGAGCGTGTACAAGAACTCCGCGCCTCGGAAGGCCTTGGCCAGGACCTCGGCGGTGACCGGGCTGTGGTCGTCGTGCACCACGTCGTCCGGGCGCAGCAGCAGGTCGACCTCGCAGCCGTCGCCGCACAGGTCACCATGTTCGGTGCAGCGGATCGGCTGCGTGCTGCCGACCAGCCCGAACTCCACCCGCACCTGGTTGCCGGGGGCCACCTGTCCGGGCAGGAAGGCACCTTGCCCGACGAAATCGGCGACAAAGCGGTTGGCCGGCCGGTGGTACAGGTTGTAGGCGCTGTCCCATTGCTGGATGCGGCCATCGGCCATGATGCCCACCGCATCGGCGACGGCAAAGGCCTCGTGCTGGTCGTGGGTGACCAGCAACGCTGTCGTGCCCTCGGCCTTGAGCAGGGCGCGCAGCTCGGCGCCCAGGCGCTCTCGCAGCTCGACATCCAGGCTGGAGAAGGGCTCATCCAGCAACAGCAGGCGCGGCGCCGGCGCCAGTGCGCGGGCCAGCGCCACACGCTGCTGCTGGCCGCCGGACAACTCGTGCGGCCAGCGCCGACCCGCACCGCCGAGGCCGACCGTCTCCAGCAGGCGTTGCACACGCTGTGGTGCATCGGACCTGCCGCGCAGGCCAAAGGCCACGTTGTCCGCCACGCTCAGGTGGGGAAAGAGCGCATGGTCCTGGAACACCATGCCGATGCGTCGCGCCTCCGGTGCCAGCATGCGCTGGCGCTCGGCCAGGACCTCGCCGTCCAGCACGATGCGCCCGGCGCGCACCGGCTCGAACCCCGCGACTGCGCGCAGCACGGTGGTCTTGCCGCAGCCCGATGGACCCAGCAGGCAGCCGATGGCGCCGTGCGGCAGTGCCAGGTCCAGCGCATACACGATGTCGCGCCGGCCGTAGCCCAGGGTCACGCCCTGCAAGTGCAGGCCATCCGTCGCGTCAGTTGTGGCGATGGTGGGTTCGGCCAGGGCGGCGTCTTGCATCGGGCCATGATAATCATTCGCATGCGTCGCCAACGGTCCTTGTCCCGCTTGTGATCACCTCTGTCCGTCGTCATGGCGGCAGGAGGCCGCGGCCACGTCCGCTGCTGGTGGTGGCGTTGCTGGCCGCCGCTGCCGTGGCCGCGCCACTGGTGTCGGTGGCCATGCACGTACTCGCCGGCAGCGGCGGCGCCACCTGGGCCCACCTGGCGGCCACTGTGCTGCCAGAGTACCTGATGTCCACGCTCTGGCTGTCGCTGCTGGTGGGCCTGGGCGTGGCGGCGATGGGGGTGGGCGCGGCCTGGCTTGTGACCCGGCATGAGTTTCCGCTGCGGCGCAGCTTCGAATGGGCACTCGTGCTGCCACTGGCCATGCCGGCCTATGTCATGGCCTATGCCTACACCGACCTGCTGCAGTACGTGGGGCCGGTGCAGACCACCTTGCGCGAGACCTTCGGCTGGTCGCGGCAGGACTACGTGTTCCCGAACGTGCGCTCGCTGCCTGGTGCGGCGGCGATGTTCGTGCTGGTGCTGTACCCGTACGTCTACCTGCTGGCCCGCACCGCCTTCCTGGAGCGGGGCGGCGGGATGATCGAGGTCGGCCGGTCGCTGGGCCTGCGGCCGTTCGCCGCCTTCTGGCGCCTGAGCCTGCCATTGGCGCGTCCGGCCATTGCCGGCGGTGTGGCCCTGGCGCTGATGGAGACGCTGGCCGACTACGGCACGGTGTCATATTTCGGCGTGCAGACCTTCACCACCGGCATCTACCGGGCTTGGTTCTCACTGGGTGACCGGGTCGCGGCGGCGCAGCTCGCGCTGGCCCTGCTGGGGCTGGTGG
>JBJXHB010000191.1:0-8435 GCA_046160725.1 Aquabacterium sp. | reverse complement strand
CCGGTGCTCCAGGATGGTGGCCGGCAGCGGGAAGTCCGCGGCCAGCGCCTGCAGCACATCTTCGTCGGTGCTGGGAGCGCCGCTGGCGGTGCGCTTGCCCACCGGCAGGCCCAGCTTGCCGAACAGGATGTCGCCGATCTGCTTGGGCGAGCCCAGGTTGAAGGGCTGGCCGGCGATCTCATGGGCGCGGGCCTCCAGCTCCATCATCCGGCGCGCCAGCTCGCCGCTCTGCTGTGCCAGCAGCCGGGCGTCGATCAGAACGCCATGCCGCTCGATGCGGGCCAGCAGCGCCGAGACCGGCATCTCGATTTCGCGGTAGATGCGGCTGAAACCGGGCTCGGCATCGATGCGCGGCTGCAGCACCTGGTGCACCGCCAGCGTCATCTCGCTGTCCTCGCCGCTGTAGGTTGCCGCCTGGTCGATCGCCACCTGGGAGAACGGGATCTGCTGCGCGCCCTTGCCGCACAGATCCTCGTAGTTGATGCCGCTGCGCCCCAGGTGCCGTTCGGCCAGCTTGGACAGGGCATGCGGCAGGTGCGCCTCGACCACGTAGCTCTGCAGCAGCGTGTCGTGCTGCCAGCCGCGCACCGCGATGCCGTGGTTGGCCAGCACATGGGTGTCGTACTTGGTGTTCTGGCCGACCTTGTGCGCGGCCGCATCCTCGAGCCAGGGGCGCAGCGTGGCCAGCACCTCGTCCAGCGGCAGCTGCTCCGGCGCGCCGGGATAGTCGTGGCGCAAGGGCACGTAGGCCGCCCGCCCCGGCTCGACGGCAAAGGAGATGCCGACGACGCGGGCCCGCATCGGCTCCAGCGAGTCGGTCTCGGTGTCCAGCGCGGCCAGGGGCGCCGCCCGCAGGCGCTCGACCCAATGGGCCAGGCGCTCCCGGTCCAGGATGGTCTCGTACTCGCGCACCAGCGGCAGTTCCGGTGGCACCGGGGTCAGCGCCTCGGCCGCTGGCGTCGCCAGCGCCGCCGCGGCCGCGCCGGAAGCCGGCGCACCACCGTCGCCGATGCCGAGTTCGGCCTCCAGCTCGCGGCGCCAGGCCTTGAAGCCATAGCGCGTGTAGAAGTCCAGCAGCCCCTCGCGGTCGACCGGCCGCAGGGCCAGAGCCTCTACGCTCGGCCAACCTTGCACCTGGCCCGCCAGGTCGCAGTCGGTGCGGACGGTGACCAAGCGCCGGCCCAGCGGCAGCCAGCCCAGAGCCCGGCGCAGGTTCTCGCCGACCACGCCCTTGATCGAATCGGCGGCGGCGACGATGCCGTCCAGTGAGCCATGTTCGCTGAGCCACTTGACGGCGGTCTTGGGGCCGACCTTGTCCACCCCCGGCACGTTGTCCACCGCGTCACCGACCAGCGCCAGGTAGTCGATGATGCGGTCGGGCGGCACGCCGAACTTGGCCTGGACACCGGCCACGTCCAGGCGTTCGTTGCTCATGGTGTTGATCAGCGTGACACGCTCGTCGACGAGCTGGGCCAGGTCCTTGTCTCCAGTGGAGACGACCACCCGGTGCCCACCGGCGGCGCCGATACGGGCCAGGGTGCCGATGGCGTCGTCGGCTTCCACGCCGGGCGCCACCACCACCGGCCAGCCCATCAGCCGCACCAGTTCGTGGATCGGCTCGATCTGGCGCCGCAGGTCATCCGGCATCGGCGGGCGGTGCGCCTTGTAGTCGGGATACCACTCATCCCGGAAGGTCGGGCCCGGCGCATCGAAGACACAGGCCGCATGGCCGGCGCCGACGTCGGCACGCAGCCGCTTCATCATGGCCGCCATGCCATGCAGCGCACCGGTGGGCACGTCGTCCGGCCCGCGCAGGTCGGGCATGGCGTGATAGGCCCGGTACAGGTAGCTGTAGCCGTCCACCAGCAGCAGGATCGGCAGGTCCGTGTCGTCGCTCATGCGGCGCATTGTCGGCCCGCGTGCCGGGCTGGCACCGCTGCGGCCACTCACCCTGGCGCGAGCCCGACCCAAAGCCCGACAGCCTCCTAGAATCAGTGCATGCGCCTTCACCTCTTGTTGTGTTCCGTTGCCATGCTGTGGACAGCAGCCCTCGCAGCGGCCCAGTCGCCTGCCGCACCCGCAGCGGCCACGCCCGCGACCACACATGCGGCGGACGCTGCGCCGCAGCTGCGCGTCCTGGAGGACGACAACGTCCGCATCGAAGAGCTTCATGTGCGCGGCACGACCGAGCGGGTTCAGGTGCGGCACAAGCACCAGGGCCTGCTGTCCGGCCTGCCGCGGGACTACGAGATCGTGACCGGCTCGCGAGGGCGCGACCTCAGCCAGCCGCGCGGTGCGGTGGGTCAGCGCGTGTGGAGCCTGTTCAGCTTCTGATCACCGCACGACGCACGCCGAGCCCCTGCCGCATGGCCGTCTTTACCGAGGTCGACCCTAGCGAGGCCGACGCCCTGACCCAGCGCCTGGGCCTGGGGCCGCTTCGGTCGCTGGAGGGCATTGCGGCCGGCATCGAGAACACCAACTACTTCGTCGGTACGGACGGCGGGCGCTGGGTGCTGACGCTGTTCGAGCGCATGGACGACGCCCGTCTGCAGTTCTGTCTGGGCCTGATGAAGCACCTGGCCGGCGACGGCCTGCCGGTGCCGGAGCCGGTGGCGGCGGCTGACGGTGCGTTGTGCCACCAGGTGGCCGGCAAGCCGGCGGCGCTGGTGCGGCGTCTCGACGGCGACCACATCGAGGCACCCGACCTGCATCACGCAGCGGCGGTCGGCCAGATGCTGGCCCGTCTGCATCTGTCGGCCCAACGCTACACCGGCCTTCAACCCAACCCGCGCGGCCTGGCCTGGTGCGCGACAACGGCAGCGGCCGTGGACCATGCCTTGAACGAAGGACAACGCGGGCTGCTGCGCAGCGAGGTCGTCTGGCAGCAGGCCCTGACGGCCACCCCGGCGCACGCCGCCCTTCCACGCGCCGCTATGCACGGCGACCTGTTCCGCGACAACGTGCTGTTCGCCGGCCTGCCCGGGCGCGAGCGACTCAGCGGCTGCTTCGACTTCTACTTTGCCGGCGTCGAGGCGCTGGCCTGGGATCTGGCGGTGGTGCTCAACGACTGGGCGCTGGACGATGCCACCGGCGCGCTGGACGCTGACCGCGCCGACACCCTGACGCAGGCCTACCAGACGGTCCGGCCGTTGCAGTCCGGCGAGATCCGCCTGCTGCCGGCGTTGCTGCGCGCCGCGGCGCTTCGCTTCTGGGTGTCCCGCCTGGCTGACCTGCATCTGCCGCGTGAGGCCGCCCTGCTGAACCCCAAGGACCCGGGCCACTTCGAGCGGGTGCTGCGGTCCCGCATCGCCCAGCCCTGGCATCCCCAACCGGTCGCCGAGGTGCCATGGGCCTGAGACTTCATGCGGTGGCACCGGCCCGGGGCTGGGCCTGGGTGCTGCAGGGCCTGCGGCTGTTCACCCGGCGACCGGGCGCATTCACCGGCCTGTTCCTCTTCTTCCTGATCGGCATGCTCCTGGCCATGACGCTGCCCTGGATCGGCGGCCTGGCCGGCGCGGCACTGTGGCCGATGCTGACCCTGGGCTTCATGATCGCCAGCCGCAGCGCGCTGGCTGGCGGGCCGGTGCTGCCGACCCAGTTGATCGAGGGGCTGCGCGGCCCGGACCGACGCCGTGCGGTGACGCAGGCCGTGCTGTGTCTGACCCATGCCCTGGTTGTGGTCGCGGTGTTCGAGGCGGCCCATGCCTTCGATGATGGAGCCTGGGTCAAGCTGCAGAACGGCCTGGCGCGCGGCGATACCGGCGCCAAGATGGAGGCACTGTGGGCCGACCCGCTGCTGGCACCCGGCATGCTGCTGCGCATGGGCCTGGGCACGCTGGCATCGGTGCCGTTCTGGTTTGCGCCGGCGCTGGTGTTCTGGGGTGGGCAGAGCCTGGGCCAGGCCTTGTTCTCCAGCGTACTGGCCCTGTGGCGTGCCAAAGGTGCGTTCGTCGTCTTCAGCGTAGCCTGGGCGGCGCTGGCCTGCCTGTTCGGCGCGGGCCTGGCGATGCTGGCGCTGCTGTTCTCGTCGCGTCAGCTCGGCGTGGCTCTGGCCTTGCCCATGGCGCTGGCGCTGTCAGTGGTGTTCTATGTCTCGCTGTGGTTCGGCTATGCCGACGCCTTCGGCGACGATGCCGACCCACCGGTCACAGCCTGACACCGATACCATCACCCGATGCGAAGCCGTCATGACACCCGTAGTCGGCTGCTGGCCCTGGCTGCACCGCTGCTGTTGTCCGGCTGTGCCGTCGTCTCAGTCGCCGGTGCGGTGGCCGGCGCGGCGGTGAGCGTTGGCGGCGCGGTGGTATCCAGCACGGTGACGGTCGGCGGAAAGGTGGTCGGGGCCGCGGTCGATGTGGTGACGTCGGACAAGGACACCAAGAAGGACAAGGGCGACTGAGGTCGCACCCCGGCGCGCCGTGGCGCTGCCGTCATGCCAGCGGTTTCAGCAGCCGCATCTGCACGGCGTCGAAGTAGACGCCGTCAAAGCACAGGCCGCGCGGCTTGACGGCCTCGTGCACGAAGCCGCAGCGCTCGTACAGACGGATGGCAGCGTGGTTGTCGGCCCGCGCCTCCAACTCGATGCGGGCCAGGCCCTGGGCCCAGGCCTTGTCGATGCAGGCCTGCAGCAGGCGTTGTCCGATGCCCCGCCCGCGATAGGTCGGCAGCAAGCCCATGCCGAGGCTGCCCACATGCTGCACGGCCTGCGCCCAGCTCGGAAAGATGTCGGCCCAGCCGACCACCTGGGAGCCGTCCAGCGCCACGAACTGCACCGCGTCGTCGGCCACACTGTCGCGCACGAAGGCCTCGATGCGCTCCAGCGGCAGCGCCTCCGTCTGCGCCAGAAAGCGCCGCTCGCGGGCGACGGCATCCAGGCATTGCCGGAAACTGGCGGCATGCGCCATCTGGATCGGCACGATGGCGATATCCAGGGCCGCCGCTGTGTGCGGCGGCGCCGGCGCCACGGCTGGCATTTGCACCAGCTGCAACTCATTGCCGGACGGGTCACGAAGCGTGGCCAGGATGCCGCCCCAGGCCTGTCGCTGCGGCGCCCCGGTGAAGACCACGTCCCGCTCCAGCAGCTCACGGAATCGGGCCTCGATGTCGTCCACGGTGAACGACAGTCCGGTGAAGCGGCCGACCAGCGCCTGGTCGTCGTCCGGTGCGTCCGGCGCCACCGGCTCGATCACCAGCTGGATGCCACCACCGCCGCCGAACACACACCAGCCCTGGTCCAGCCCACCGGCCACCAGCGGCAGCTGCAGGGCGAGAGCATAGAAGCGGTGCGCCGACGCCAGGTCGGTGACGAACAGCCGTGCCGTGCGCAGATGCATGGTCAGTCCCGCGAGTTCCCGTCAGCGCCAAGGTCAGACGGCGGTCAGCTTGGCAATGCCCAGGTCCAGCCACTTCATGCCGTGACGGCCGAAGTTGATCTGGGCGCGTGCATCGCTGTCGCGTCCCTCCAGGGTGACGATCACGCCCTCGCCGAACTTGTTGTGGAACACCGCCTGCCCGGTGCGCCAGCCGCTGCCCGCACCAGAAGCCGGCCCGGCGCCAAAGGCCGGTGCGGCCGGCGCCCCGCCCCTGCGGCCGGCCCCCACGATGCCGCCGGGCCCGCTGCCGCGCACCCACGCCGCCTGGTAGTCGCGCGAGAAGCCAGAGCCGAAGCCACCGCTGCGCGGCGTCAGCCACTTCAGGTGCTCCTCGGGCAGTTCGTCGAAGAAACGGCTCTTGACGCTATAGCGCGTCTGGCCGTGCATCTGGCGGGTCTGGCTGAAGCTCAAGTACAGCCGCTGCCGAGCCCGCGTAATGGCCACGTACATCAGGCGCCGCTCCTCCTCGATGCCGCCGGCATCGTTGAGCGCGTTCTCATGCGGGAACAGGCCGTCCTCCATGCCGGTGATGACCACCGCATCGAACTCCAGGCCCTTGGCCGAATGCACAGTCATCAGCTGCACCGCATCCTGCCCCGCCTGGGCCTGGTTGTCGCCGGCCTCCAGCGCCGCGTGGGTCAAGAAGGCGGCCAAAGGCGAAACGATCTCGCCGGTCTCGGCATCGGGCGTCAGCGGCACGTCGGCCGGAGCCGGCGGTTGGCCCACGGCCATGACGCCGGGGCCAGCCATCTCGTCGACCGGCAAGGCGACCACGTCACGGCCGAATCCCTCCTGCGTGACGAAGGACTCGGCAGCGTTGATCAGTTCCTTCAGGTTCTCGATGCGCTCGGCGCCTTCGCGCTCGGTACGGTAGTGCTCCAGCAGGCCGCTGAAGTCGAACATGCGTTCGATGATCTCGCGCAGCGTCAGGCCGCGCGTGGCCTCGCGCAGGTCCTCCAACAGCTTGACGAAGCCGGCCAGGCCCACGCCGCCGCGGCCCGGTACGCTGCCGATGCTCTGCCAGAGGCTGCGGCCGCTGGCACGGGCGGCGTCCTGCAACTGCTCCAGGGTGCGCGCGCCGATGCCGCGGGTGGGGAAGTTCACCACCCGCAGGAAGGACGTGTCGTCGTTGCTGTTCTCCAGCAGTCGCAGATAGGCCAGCGCATGCTTGACTTCGGCCCGCTCGAAGAAGCGCAGGCCACCGTAGACGCGGTACGGCACGCCGGCATTGAACAGCGCGCTTTCCAGCACCCGGCTCTGTGCGTTGCTGCGGTACAGCAGCGCGGTCTCGCTGCGCGCCATGCCACCTCGGTGCAGCTGCTGCAGTTCCTCCAGGATCCACTGCGCCTCGTGGTAGTCGCTGATGGCCTCGTGCACCCGCACCGGCTCGCCGGCGCCGGCGTCGGTGCGCAGGTTTTTCCCCAGGCGACGGCTGTTGTGCGCGATCAGCGCGTTGGCCGTGTCCAGGATGTGGCCGAAGGAGCGGTAGTTGCGCTCCAACTTGACCACATGGTCGACGGCGTATTCGCGCTCGAAATCGGCCATGTTGCCCACCAGCGCGCCGCGGAAGGCATAGATGCTCTGGTCATCGTCGCCGACCGCAAACACGCCCTGGCCGCCGCCGGGTGGGCCGAACATCTTGAGCCACAGGTACTGCAGCCGGTTGGTGTCCTGAAACTCGTCGACCAGGATGTGCCGGAAGCGCCGTTGGTAATGCTCGCGCAGAGGCGCGTTGTCCCGCAGCAGCTCGTAGGTGCGCAGCATCAGCTCGCCGAAGTCGACCACGCCCTCGCGCTGGCACTGGTCCTCATAGGCCTGGTAGATCTCGACCATCTTGCGCGTCGGCGGGTCGCTGGCGGCGACATCGCCCGGGCGTCGGCCCTCGTCCTTGCTGCCGGCGATGAACCAGCTGACCTGGCGCGGCACAAAGCGCTCCTCGTCCAGGTTCATGGCCTTGATGACACGCTTGACGGCCGACAGCTGGTCGGCCGAATCCAGGATCTGGAACGCCTGCGGCAGGCCGGCCATCTTGAAATGCGCCCGCAGGAAGCGGTTGCACAGGCCGTGGAAGGTGCCGATCCACATGCCGCGCACGTTGACGGGCAGCATGGTCGACAGCCGCGTCAGCATCTCCTTGGCCGCCTTGTTGGTGAAGGTCACAGCCAGCACCCCCGCTGGCGACACCTGGCCGGTGTGCAGCAGCCAGGCGATGCGCGTCGTCAGCACGCGGGTCTTGCCCGACCCGGCGCCGGCCAGGATCAGGGACGGCCGCGCCGGCAGCGTCACCGCGGCCAGCTGCTCGGGGTTCAGGTTCTCCAGCAGGCGCGCGGAGCCGGCCTCAAGGCCGGGCGCGGCATTGCCGCGAGAATACTCATCATGCATCGATGGATTCTAGGAGCCCCCCTCCTGCTGGCCCTGGGCAGCACGGCGGCGGCGCCGCTGCCCGCCTGCCGTGCGGTCGTGGAGCGCTTTGTCAGCGCCGACTGCCCGGCCTGCTGGGCGGCAGGACCCGCGGCCGCGCCGCCCAGCCAGGGCGTCCCATTTGTTCTGGACTGGGTGGTGCCGACTACCGCCGACGCTGCGTTGGAAGCGGCGGCGCTGGTCGAGGCCGCCGAGCGCCTGCAGCGCGCCGGGCGGCTGCAGCCTGGCAGCGCCAGTGAGCCGGCGCAGCGGCAGCCGCTGCCGCGGCCGCCACGGGTGCGGCTGGACGTCTCCATCGGCCCCGCCTGGCACGGCTATTTCGGCGTCCAGTTGTTGCTGCGCGGCCGCCCGCCGACCGGCAGCAAGGGCTATGTGGCGCTGGTCGAGGAGTTGCCGGCCGGCACCGACGGCAGCGCGGTGGCGCGCACGCTGGTGCGCTCGGTGGCCGGCCCGTTGAACCTGGATGCCGCCACGCCGGGCCGGCCGCTGCGCCATCTGCAGTCGCTGAGCTGGCCGGAGACCGCGCAGCCGCAACGGCTCAGCGCGCGAGGCTGGGTCGAGCGGCCGGACGGCCGCGTCCTGGCCGTGGCGGGCGGGCCCTGCCGGTAGGCAGGCGGGCCGGCCACTTCAGGCAGAGCGTCG
>JBJXHB010000190.1:0-2659 GCA_046160725.1 Aquabacterium sp. | reverse complement strand
CAACGCCTTCAAGGGCACCACCCCGGGCACCACGGTGCTGGGCCTGAAGGAAGGCGGCGTCGACTACGCGATGGACGAGCACCACGCCAAGCTGGTCAGCGCCGACATGAAGAAGAAGGTCGACGCGGCCAAGGCCGACATCATCGCCGGCAAGCTGAGCGTCATCGACTACATGGCCAAGTCGGCCTGCAATTGATGACACCCACCCCCGAAGCGGCC
Source organism: Aquabacterium sp. (assembly GCA_046160725.1). Taxonomy (GTDB): domain Bacteria; phylum Pseudomonadota; class Gammaproteobacteria; order Burkholderiales; family Burkholderiaceae_C; genus JBJXHB01. The sequence continues at coordinate 2,440 of JBJXHB010000190.1, read as the reverse complement.
GGCGGCCGCCTCCCCCTCGAGGGGGCGACGCTGGCGGACCGGCAGCACCGGATTCGCGGCGTCTGCTTGGGATGACGGCTGCGGCGGTGCCGCCGCCGGCCGTCCAGATGCGCGGCATCGACAAGCGCTTCGGCGCGGTGCAGGCCAACCGCGCCGTCGACTTGACGGTGCCCAAAGGCACCATCCACGGCATCGTGGGTGAACACGGTGCCGGCAAGAGCACGCTGATGTCCATCCTCTACGGCTTCTACCAGGCCGACGGGGGTTCGATCGCCATCGACGGCGCGGCGGTGCAGATCAAGGGCAGCAGCGACGCCATTGCCAGCGGCGTGGGCATGGTGCACCAGCACTTCATGCTGGTCGACACCCTCAGCGCCCTGGACAACGTGATGCTGGGGGCCGAGCCGCATTGGCAGCTGCAGAAGGCGCGCGCCATCGTGCGTGCCAAGCTCGAGCCGCTGATGCGCGAATAGGGCCTGCTGGTGAAGCTGGACGCGCTGGTGGCCGATCTGCCGGTGGGCGAACGCCAGCGGCTGGAGATCCTGAAGACGCTGTACCGCGGCGCGCACATCCTGATCCTGGACGAACCCACCGCGGTGCTGACGCCGGCCGAGACCGAGGCCCTATTCCACACCTTGCGCGGCTTGCGCGAGCGCGGCACGACGATCCTGTTGATCACGCACAAGCTGAAGGAGATCATGGCGCTGTGCGACGCCGTGACCGTGATGCGCGGCGGCGCCGTGGTGCTGGACAGCGCCATCGCCGTCACCAGCCTCGACGGTCTGGCCGAAGCGATGGTTGGCCGCCGCGTGCAGCTGGGCCGCGATGAAGATGCAACGCCGCACCGCGAGGGCGCCGTGCTGATGCAGGCCGACAACTTGCTGTGGCGCGACGCCCTGGGCGTGCCGCGCCTGGACGGCGTGTCGATCAGCCTGCGCGCCGGTGAAATCGTCGGCATTGCGGGCGTGTCGGGCAACGGCCAAAGCGAGCTGCTTGACCTGCTGTCGGGCATGCGTGCGCCGCAATCGGGCAGCCTGCGCGTGGGCAGCGCAACGTACGACGCCAGTCACTGGCTGGACCCGAGCCAGGCACGCGAGCACCGCATCGCCCACGTGCCTGAAGACCGCCACGTGCGCGGCCTGGTGCTGCCTTTCCCAGCCTGGGAATCGGCGGTGCTGGGCTACCAGCAGCGCCCGCGCTACAGCCAGGCCGGCTGGATGCACCAGCGGGCCATGCGCGACGACACCGCCGGCATGATGGACCGCTACGACGTGCGCCCGCGCAACCCGCAGCTGCGATCGTCCAAGTTCAGCGGCGGCAACCAGCAAAAGCTGGTGCTGGCCCGTGAAGCGCTGCCCGAGCCGCAGGTGCTGCTGGTGGGCCAGCCCACGCGCGGCGTCGACATCGGCGCCATCGAATTCATCCATGGCCGCCTGCGCGCCATGCGCAACGCCGGCGGCGCAGTGCTGCTGGTCAGCAGCGAACTCGACGAGATCCTGGCACTGTCTGACCGCGTGATCGTGATGAACGCCGGGCGCATTGCTGGCGACTTGCCGATCGAGCAGTGCTCCGAAGCCGCGCTGGGCCGGCTGATGGGCGGGACCTGAGATGTCAAATCCCGTCGAGCTTCCGCGTTGGATGGACCTGGTGCTGCTGCCGGCCATCAACCTGGGCGTGGCCCTGCTGGTCAGCGCCGTGGTGTTGGTCATCGTCGGGCACGACCCGGTGCAGGTGCTGGGCCTGCTGGTCAAGGGTGCCTTCGGCAGCCGTGCCGGCTTCAGCTACACGCTGTACTACGCCACCACCTTCGTCTTCACCGGGCTGGCGGTGGCAGTGGCTTTCCATGGCGGGCTGTTCAACATCGGCGGTGAAGGCCAGGCGATGGTTGGGGGCCTGGGCGCGGCGCTGGCGGCGCTGGGCTTGTCGGCTTACCTGCCGGCCTGGCTGATGCTGCCGCTGATGGTGGCCGCCGCGATGCTGTTCGGCCTGGCCTGGGCCGCGGTGCCGGCGGCGCTGCAGGCCTGGCGCGGCAGCCACATCGTCATCACCACCATCATGTTCAACTTCCTGGCCGCAGCACTGCTGGGCTACCTGCTGGTGGGCGTGCTGAAGGAACCCGGCAACATGGCGCCCGAGACCGCCGCCTTCGGCGCCAGCGCGCGCATGCCGGGTTGGCACGAACTGATGGCCTTGCTGGGCATCGATTGGCCCAAAACCCCGCTCAACCTGAGCGTGCTGCTGGCCGTGCTGGCCGCGGTGGGCGTGTACCTGGCGCTGTTCCGGTCGCAACCCGGCTACGCGCTGCGGGCGGTGGGATTTTCACCCGAAGCAGCCCGTTATGCCGGCATCGAGCCGCGCACGCAGATCATGCGGTCGATGATGCTGTCGGGCGCGCTGGCCGCCTTGGTGGCCATCAACGAGCTGGCCGGCGTGCAGGGCC
>JBJXHB010000189.1:0-2628 GCA_046160725.1 Aquabacterium sp. | reverse complement strand
GACGAGGTGATTTCTGCCATCGAGACGCTGATGGCGGCGCCACACGTGAAGGTCCAGGACGAAGATGCCGTCTGGCTGGCGCTGGATCATTGCGACGAGCCGGGTGTGGGTGTCGCCGATGCATTGATCGCAGCCCTCGGCGAGCGGCACGGCTGCAGCCACACCTTGACCTTCGACCGCAAGGCGGCTCGCATCTCGGGCATGCAGATGGCACTGTGACGCAGCCCCCCTCAAATTAACACGCGACGAGACCCGACCGCCATGACCATCACCCGCTTTGCCTTCCCCACCGCCATCCACTTCGGCGCCGGCGCCCGCAAGCTCGTGGCCGCGCACCTGCAGGAACAGGGCTTGAAGCGCCCGCTGATCGTCACCGACCGCGGCCTGGCCGCGCTGCCGGTGATGGCCGAGTTCAAGACCCACCTGGCCGGCCTGGCCGTGGGTGTGTTCGACGGCGTGTTCGGCAACCCCACCTGCGCGCAGGTGATGGCCGGTGCGGCGGCCTACAAGGCGCACAACGCCGACTGCATCATCGGCTTTGGCGGCGGCGCTGCGCTGGACGTGGCCAAGGTGGTGGGCGTGATGGCCGTGCACGACGGCGACGTGCTGCAGTACGTGTGGGACCACCCGCAGGTGCGCCCCATCGCCAACGAGCTGCCGTACTTCGTGGCGCTGCCCACCACCAGCGGCACCGGCTCGGAAGTCGGCCGCTCGTCGGTGGTCAGCGAGAACGACACCCACGTCAAGCGTACCGTGTTCAGCGCCAAGATCCTGGCCAAGGCCGTGTTCGCCGACCCCGAGCTGACGCTGGCCCTGCCGGCCCCTGTGACAGCCGCCACCGGCATGGACGCGTTGACGCATAACATCGAAAGTTACCTGTCGCCGGCCTACCACCCGCTGTGCGACGGCATTGCGCTCGAAGGCCTTCGCGTGGGTGCACGGGCGCTGGTCACCGCCGTGAAGGAGCCTGGCAACCTGCAGGCCCGCGCCGACTTGATGATGAGCAGCATGATGGGTGCCATTGCCTTCCAGAAGGACCTGGGCTCGGTGCACGCCTGTGCCCATGCGCTGGGCGCGGTGGCCGACCTCCACCACGGCTTGGCCAATGCGCTGATGATCGACACGGTGCTGGCCTGGAACCATGAGGTGGTGCCCAAGAAGTTCGACGAACTGGCCCATGTGGCCGGGGTCAGCGACGGCGGGTTTGCCTTCGTCACCTGGCTGAAGCACCTGAAGTTGCAGGTCGGCATCACCGGCGGCCTGGCGGCGCACGGCGTCACCGAAGCGATGCTGCCGCGCCTGGTGCCGCTGGCCGCGGTGGACTTCACAGGCGGCACCAACCCGCGCCCGGCCACCGAGGCCGACTACGAACGCCTGTTCAGGCAAGCGATGTAGACCAGCATGGCTGACAAACCCCTCTTGATCGGCGTTTCCGCCCGCATCTACTACCCCGGCAGCCAGGGCCCCTTGCCCGGCGTGTTCACCAAGACGCTGCACTACCTGGAACAGTCGGTGGCGCACTGGGTGCTGTCGGGCCATGCCATGGCGGTGATGATCCCGGCCGTCACCAAGGACAGCATCGTGCTGCGCAGTGACCTCGAACTGCACGACTACGCGCAGGCCCTGGACGGCCTGGTGCTGCAAGGTGGCAATGACGTGGCGCCCGAGTGTTATGGCGAAACCCCGCTCAAGCCCGAATGGGCTGGCGACCCGGTGCGCGACAAGTACGAGATCGAGCTGATCAACGCGTTCATCGACGCCGGAAAGCCGGTGTTTGGCGTCTGTCGCGGCTTTCAGCTGCTGAACGTGATGCATGGCGGCACGCTGTACCAGGACATCGCCACCCAGCAGCCGCAGGCGCTGGCGCACCGCGAAGTCGGCCGCTATGAACGCCACTTCCACCCGGTGGAATTCGTGCCCGGCACACGCTTGGCCCAGCTGTACGCCGGCACTGCGCGCACCGTGGCCAACAGCATCCACCACCAGGGCGTGAAGGACCTGGCCCCGGATTTCGTGGTGGAAGCGCGCTGTCCTGACGACGGCATGATCGAAGCCTTTCGCCGCACCACGCCCGGCGCCTATGTGGCCGGGGTGCAGTGGCACCCCGAGTTCCACGACCCCGCCGACACCTGCACCATCGACGATTCGCCGATGCTCGACGACTTCCTGGCCGCCTGCCGAACGGCACGCCTGGCGCGCACGAAAGCTTGAAACCATGCCCATGCTGCCCGTCCACAACCCCGCCACCGGCGCCCTGATCACCCAACTGCCCGCCGACGACGCCGCGTCGGTGGCGGCCAAGGCCGCTGCGGCCCGCGCCGCGCAGCCTGCCTGGGCGGCCCGGCCCATGGCCGAGCGGCTGGCCATCGTGCAGCGCTTTCGCGCGGCGCTGCAGGCGCAGGTCGAAGCGCTGGCGGCGACGATGACGCAAGAGACCGGCAAAGCCATAGCCTTGTCGCGCAACGAGATCAACGGCCTGCAACCGCGGCTGGACTTCTTCCTCGAACAGGCCGAAGCCGCGGTGCGCGACGAACACGTGTTCGACGGCGGCGGCATGCACGAACAGATCGGACACATTCCGCTGGGCGTGGTGCTGAACATCTCGGCCTGGAACTACCCCTACTTCGT
>JBJXHB010000188.1:0-2970 GCA_046160725.1 Aquabacterium sp. | reverse complement strand
CCTTGGGCCCGCCCAGGTAGTTGATCTGGACCACTCCCTTGCCCTCGGCATTGACCTTCTGCACCCAGCGTTCGAAGTTGCGAGCGTAGTAGGTGCCCTCCTGGAAGGCGTTGACCGCCTTGAGCGTCACCTCCTGGGCCAGGGCCGTGCCGCTGGCGCCCAGGCCAACGCTCAGGGCAAATGTGGCCAGCAGTTGGCGGCGCAGGCTGGGCGATGTCTGGGTCATGGTGCGATGTCCTTGAGGGTGAAGGAGCGGGGAATCGGTTTCAGGCCTGGCGGTCGCCGGGCAGGCCGCATGCAGCGCAATCAGGTGCGATCTGGTGCGATCAGGTGCGATCACCCGGCCTTGCCGCGGCCGACCACGACCGGGCGCACTGCGGCGCCGGCGGCGCCCTTCTCGCGGGTGGGCAGCACCATGGTGCAGCCGGTGTTGACGCCATCACGCACCAGCTCGTGCAGGCGCGCGTTCTCGATCTGCAGCACGCCGACCTGCGTCAGCAGGTGGTGGTGGGCGGAGAAAGGCAAACCCTGCAGCGAGCCCGGCGCAGGGCCGGCCTTGCCGGCGAGCATGCCGTCGGCCACGGCGTCGATGAAAGGCGTGTCCATGCCGACGGCCACGGCGCGCTTGCCGCCGATGTAGAACGCAGCGTCGTAGGCCAGGCCGGGCGCCATGCTGTAGTACTTCTTGTCGACATCCGGGTCCTGGTAGCTGTCGCTCCAGCCGGTGTAGATGTAGACCACGTCGCCGGGCTGTATGCCGCGTTTGGCAAGGCCCTGGGCCTTGAGCATGGTGTCGATCTGCCGCGCGGTGATGGCGTCGCCGGCCTTCAGGGCCTGGCCGTTGCCGACATGCTTCTTGGCGTCCAGGATGATGGCGGTCGTCACGATCGGCGGGATGGCGTCAATGCCCAGCTTGAGCAGCGGCGACTCGCTGGTCGGCTTGACCTCCTTGCCGGTCATGCCGCCGTAGTAGGTCACGTCCTCGGGGTTGACCGGCTTGGCCGGGTCCCATGGCGCCTTCAGCACGCCGAAGTGCCCGAGGGCGTCGAGCTGGGTGCCCTGTTGTCCGGGCTCCGCGCCTTCGTTCAGGGTCTCGCCGTTGAAGGCATGTTGCGTGCCCGGGATGCTGGCCACCGGCTTGGGCTTGGTCAACAGCGGCCCGACGAAGGGCGACTTCGGCATGGTGTTGGTGCGCTCCCAGCTCGCCTCGTAGGACTTGGCGCCAGGGCGGGCCAGGTGCCAGGCGCAACGCGCCCAGGTGCCGGCGCCGATGGCATTGGCCATGCCCTTCTGGTCGCCCGCCGCCCAGGGCGGTGCGGGGATCTGCCTGGCCGTGGCGGCCAGCAACGCAGCGGGCTCGTCCGCCTGGACCAGGGTGACGGCCAGCAAGGCCGCGGCCGCAACGGCCAAGGGGCGCAAGGGCTGAGCAATGTTCATGGGGTCTCCTCGGGCGCCGAACCTGCCGGCCGGCAATGCTTTGGAATTAAAGCAATCTATCTCCCCGTGTCAAGCCGGGGCCACCCGGTGCGCGGCTCGACGGAAGCGGCGGCGCATCGTTGCTTGCAGGCACACCAGGGCCGGAAACGAAAAAGCCCGGCCAGGGCCGGGCTTGGCGAGCAGGCCGCGACCTGCAGTGGGTCAGGCGTCCAGCGTCGCGCGGCGGCGCCGCGCGATGAAGCCCACGCCGGCCAGGCCCAGCGCCATCAGCGCATAGGTCGACGGCTCCGGCACCGGGGCCAGGAAGCCCCGAATCTCGCCACCGGGGAACTGTGAGCTATGGATGTTGAAGTACGCCTTGCCATTGTCCAGGCCCAGCATCAGTGCGTTGAACGCGCCACCGACCGTGCCGCCGTTGGCGGTGATGAAGGCCCCCCGGTAGCTCGAGGCCAGCGTCATGTCGTAGGTCGTGTCCATCGACCCGCTCGTGACGCCCAGCGGAAAACCGCTGAAGCTCGGCGTCATCGTGGCGACGCCGGCAGTGCCGGAGTTGGCCGCCGCCGTGCAGCAGTGGATATGCGCGGCGGTGGTGTTGCCGAGCAGGCCGCTGAACGAAGCCTCGACGCGCATGGTGATCAGGTCGAGGTCGACAGTGACCCGGGCCCAGCCGGTGCCCGGCGAGGCGTTCGGCGGCGCCTCGGAGGGGCCGTCCATCACGGCGGTATAGACCACCGTGTGTGCCAGCGCAGCCGGGGCGATGAAGGTCAGCGCCGCGGCGAGCGCGACGGGAAGGGCGTGCAGTCTCATGTCTTCTCTCCTGTGAGGTTGGGGGCAACTCAGCCGCCATTGCCTGGCGACTGTCGATGAGAGTACGTTGCGGGCCAGGGATTGCATCCCGATGACGCGTGAGTACTTACCCGGATGCCATCCGGCGTATCGACCGCCCTGGGTGTCTGGTGCGCCGGGCCTGTCGGTCGCCGCTGGCGGCCAACGGCCTCAACCGGCGAACAGCCCCTTGTGCTGCTCGCGCAGCAGGTTCTTCTGCACCTTGCCCATCGCGTTGCGCGGCAGCTCGGCGACGACGAAGACCGACTTCGGCACCTTGAAGTTCGCGATCTTCGACTTGAGCGCGCCGATCAGCGCGGCCGGCTCGGGCGCTGCGCCCGTCCTGGCGACGACGACCGCGACCACGGCTTCGCCGAAGTCGGGGTGCGGCACGCCGACCACCGCCGACTCGGCCACCCCCGGCATCTCGTTGAGCAGCGCCTCCACCTCGGCCGGGTAGACGTTGTAGCCGCCGCTGATGACCAGGTCCTTGCTGCGGCCGACGATGCTCACGCGGCCGTCCTCGGCCATCTTGCCGACGTCGCCGGTCCTGAACCAGCCGTCGGCGGTGAACTCCTCGGCGGTCTTCTCGGGCATTCGCCAGTAGCCCTTGAACACGTTCGGTCCGCGCACCTCGATGCCGCCGATCTCGCCGGGCCTGCACGGCTTGCCCTGCTCGTCGCGGATCCGGACGCCGACGCCGGGAAG
>JBJXHB010000187.1:0-3225 GCA_046160725.1 Aquabacterium sp. | reverse complement strand
GTCTGATGGGCATCGTGCCGGCCCCGCGTTACACGGTGATGTCGCCCGTTTCGCTGGCGTGTTTCATTTGTGTCGGCGCCGGCACGCGCTCGGGGCGCCCCGGTCGGTATGTCGCAGGCATGCGGGTTGGCTCGCCGCATGGGTACAGAGATCCCTACAGAAACGCCGTCGGTTGCCGAAAACGGGCGCAGAGAGTCCCGAGCACAGAGCGTGCCTGTCAGCGCGCCGCTTTCCCAGGCCCGCCCCGTGCGGAGGCAACCGATATGCCCTTGCCAATGCGCATTCGCTGGAGTCAGTTTGCGTCCTTGATGCTGTTGCTGGCTGGCCTGGCGGCCAGCGCTTGGGCCTGGCGCGTCTCTACACTGGACCTGCAGCGGCAGGCCGACCGCGATTTCGACCGCTTTGCCAGCCTGACTTTCACGCACTTCGAGCAGGCCTTGCAGCACCAACTGGACCTGCTGGCGGCCTTCCAGGCCCTGTACCGCCCGGGGGCGGACGTGACCCGGTCCGACTTCAAGCGTCTGTATGACGACCTGCGGGTGGGCACCCGGTTTCCGGGGGTGCAAGCGATCCAGTTTGCGCGCCGGGTGGGGCCCCACGAGCGCGAATCACTGGTGCTGCAGATGCGGCAGGACCTGGGGCTGCCGGCGGCCGAGCGCGATCGCTTTCGCATTCATCCGCAAGAGGGCAGCTCTGTTGCCGTGGTGGTGGTGTACAGCGAGCCCTTGGCGGGCAACGAGCTGGCGCTGGGGCATGACCAGGCGCATGAACCCAGCCGACGGGAATCAATGGAGCGCGCGCGCGACAACGGCCTGCCGCAGGCATCGGCGCCGCTGCAGCTGCTGCAGGGCACCGTCAGCTATGTGGTCCGCCTGCCGGTGTACGGCCAGGGCCTGCCGCTGGACACGGTGGACCAGCGGCGCCACGCCCATCGCGGGCAGATCAGTGGCGTGTTCCGGGCTGACGCGATGCTGCAGTCTGCCATCGACGCACGGGGCGAGGCCGCCTACCAACTGACCGTGACCGACGACGGCCTGGCCGACCCGCGCGCGGACGCCAGCGCGGCGGCGCAAGCGCCCGTGTCGGTGCGCCTGGCCATCGCCAATGCCTTGCCGGATTCAGCAGTGGCCCCACGGCCGCAGAACCTGCGCCGCCACGTGCTGTCTCATGGCGGCAGGCTGTGGAGCATGCAGGTGCAGCGCCCCGAGGTCAACGCTGCCTGGGCCAGGTTGCCGCTGCTGCTGCTGGTCTGCGGCGGCTTGCTCAGTGTGGTGCTGGCCGCTGTGGTGGCCCGGCTGAGCTGGATGCGCCAGCGTGCGGCCCAACTGGCCGAACAGTGGAGTTCCGAGGCCCGCCAGACCGCCCGCCGGCTGGACGCCGTGCTCGACAGCACCGTTGACGGCGTGCTGACGTTGGATGCGCGGCACCACATCGTGGCGGCCAATCAGTGCACGCAGTCATTGTTCGGCATCGACCGCGCGCTGCTGATCGGGCGGCCGCTGCATGCGCTGTTGTGTGAAACGGCCCCGGGCCAGCCCTGCGACACCCTGGCCTGGGAGCCTGGCAGCCGCGAGGTGCAGGCCCTGCGCGCTGACGGCAACCCCTTCCCGATGACGCTGACGCTGGCCGCGGCCGGTGTGGACGGGCAGGTGCATCTGGTGGCCACCGTGCGCGACCTCACCGAGGCCAAGGCGGCCGAGGACGCCATCACCATGACGATGCAGGCGCTGCAGCAGGCCACCGACCTGTACGAAACCATGCTGCAGCATGCCGCCTTTGCCATCGTGATGACCGATGCCGAAGGCCGGCTGCGCGCAGCCAACCCGGCGGCCGAGCGGTTGCTTGGGGCGCCGCCACCGGACGATGACCGCGACCGCAACTTCGTCGACCTGGTGGACCGGCAGGATCTGACAGCGCTGGCCCAGGCCACCGGGGCCGTTGGTGACAGCGGCTCGGACAGCCCGGCAGCCGCAACCGGCGGCCTGGCGCTGCTGACCGCAACGGTGCAGGACCGCAGCAGCGTCGAGCACGAGTTGCATCTGTGCGGCAGCGCCGGCCGCCGCATCCCGGTGTCGCTGACGGTCACCGCGCTGCCCAGCGACGGCGACGCCGCTGGCGGTTTCTTGTTCATCTTCTACGATGTCACCGAGCGGCGCGAGCTGGCGGCGCAGATGTCGCGCCTGGCCTACAGCGACGGGCTGACCGGACTGCCCAACCGCATGCAACTGGAGCGTGATCTGAACGCTGCGCTGGTCGCGGCCGACCGTCGCGGCCATGCACTCGCACTGCTGTTCATCGACCTCGACCGCTTCAAGCCCATCAACGACCTCTACGGCCACGCCATGGGCGACAAGGTGCTGTGCGAGGTGGCGCGGCGGTTGCAAGGCGCGCTGCGCTCCACCGACGTCACCGCTCGGCTGGGCGGCGACGAGTTCGTGGTGCTGCTGCCGGCGCTGACGAACGCAAGCGACTGCGCGCAGGTGGCCGAGAAGTTGCTGGAGACCTTGGCGCAGCCGATGCACTTCGACGGCCAAGAAGTGAGCGTGGGCGCCAGCATCGGCCTGGTGACCTACCCCGACTGCGGGCGCGACGCCGAGACGCTGCTGCGCCATGCCGACGAGGCGATGTACGCCGTGAAGCAGGCCGGCCGCAACGGCTTCAAGGTGGCGCAGGCCAGCAGCACCAAGGTGGCCTGACCGGTCAGCTGCCCTGGGGCCGTCAGCCGGCGCGCCACAAGCTGGGTGCCGCCTGCCGCGCACGCTCGCTGGCGGCGCGCGGCAGCTGGCCGGCCAGCGCCAGCGCTGCGCCATGGCCCAGCATGCGGCCGAACAGCGCCTGCAGTGCCGGGCCGTCCACGTCCACCATGCGGGCCAACACGTTGGCTGGCGGGCGCAGGCGGCCGAAGGCGAACAGTTCCAGCGCGGCGTCTTCCAGCCGGCGCAGCGGCCGCTCGAGTGCGCGAAGGTGACGCACCGCTATCTGGTTGCGCGCCCGGTCCAGGTCCACCGGGTCGATGCGCTCGGCCTGCTGCTGCAGCAGCCGGGTCAGCTCGCGCAGCGCCTCGTCGAGCTGGGCCGCCGACGTGGAGACTTCCACCACGAACTGTCCGGCCACTTCCAGCACGTCGGCCGAGCAGGCGGCGTAGTAGGCCAGGCCGCGCTGTTCACGCAGCTGGTCCAGCAGCGGCGAGCTCATGCCTTCGCCCAGCAAAGCTGCAGCCACTGC
>JBJXHB010000186.1:0-4583 GCA_046160725.1 Aquabacterium sp. | reverse complement strand
CACCCGCACGATGCTGTCGGTGGCCGGGTCGAAGCGGTCGGCCGGCCGCTGGAACACCTCGATGCCCAGCAACGACTCCTTCAGTCCGGCAGCCTGGCCGTCCAGGGTGCGCTCCACCAGGTGGCGCAGCAGCCGCTGGTGCGCCGGCGCATGGGCGAAGTCGACGTGGCCGAGCAGGCGGGCCAGTTCGGCTTGCACCTGTTGGGCATCGACCTGCTTCATCAGCGCGTCAGATGTCGAACTGAACGCCCTGGGCCAGCGGCAGCGCGCGCGAGTAGTTGAGCGTGTTGGTGGCCCGGCGCATGTAGGCGCGCCAGGCGTCCGAGCCGCTCTCGCGGCCGCCACCGGTCTCTTTCTCGCCGCCGAAGGCGCCGCCGATCTCGGCGCCGGAGGTGCCGATGTTGACGTTGGCAATGCCGCAGTCGCTGCCGGCGGCGCTGACGAAGGTCTCGGCCTCGCGCATGTCGTTGGTGAAGATGCTGGACGACAGGCCCTGCGGCACGGCGTTTTGCAGCGCGACGGCCTCGGCCAGCGTGTCGTAGGCCATCAGGTAGAGGATGGGCGCAAAGGTCTCGTGGCCGACGATGGCCGTCTGCCCCGGCATGCGCGCCAGCGCCGGCTCGGCATACCAGGCGTCGGCATGGCCGCCCACCGCGACCCGGCCGCCGCCGGCGACCTGGCCACCCTCGGCCCGGGCCTGATCGAGCGCACGCTGCATGCCGTCGAAGGCGGCCTTGTCGACCAGCGGGCCGACCAGCACGCCGGCCTCGCGCGGGTCGCCCACGCGCAGGCTGGCGCGGGCGCGCTCCAGGCGCGCGGCCAGCTCGTCGACCACCGACCGGTGCGCGATCACGCGGCGCGTGGTGGTGCAGCGCTGGCCGGCCGTGCCGTAGGCGCCGAAGACGATGCCGCGTACGGCGAGATCGAGGTCGGCGCTGGGCGCCACGATGATGGCGTTGTTGCCACCCAGTTCCAGCAGGCAGCGGCCGAAGCGCTGTGCCACGCGCGGCCCGACCGCGCGGCCCATGCGGGTGGAGCCGGTGGCCGACAGCAGGGCGACGCGCGGGTCGTCCACCAGCGCCTCGCCGACCGCGGCGCGGCCCTGCACCACCTGGCTCAGGTAGGCCGGCGCGGGCGCACCGCCCTGGGCGTCGAAGCGCGCCACTGCACGCTCGAACAAGGCCTGCACGGCAAGCGCCGTGAGCGGCGTCTTCTCGCTGGGCTTCCACACCAGCGTGTCGCCGCAGACCAGCGCCAGCGCCGCGTTCCAGGCCCACACCGCGACCGGGAAGTTGAAGGCGGTGACCACGCCCACCACGCCCAGCGGATGCCACTGCTCCATCATGCGGTGGCCGGGGCGCTCGCTGGCGATCGTCAGGCCGTAGAGCTGGCGCGACAGGCCGACCGCGTAGTCGCAGATGTCGATCATCTCCTGCACCTCGCCGGCGCCCTCGCTGCTGACCTTGCCGGCCTCCAGCGTCACCAGCGCGGCCAGCTCGGACTTGTGCGCGCGCAGCACCTCGCCGAGCAGCCGCACCAGCTCGCCGCGGCGCGGCGCCGGTACGTCGCGCCAGATGCTGAAGGCGGCGTGCGCGCGGGCCACCGCGGCGGTCACGTCGGCTGGCGTGGCCTGGTGCACCTGCGCCAGGATGGCCCCGTCGATGGGTGAGCGGGCAGGCAGCGTGCCCCCGGTGATGGCATGGTGGGGAACGCCCAGGGCTTGCAGCAGGTCGGTGGGGGTCATGATGGGCTGGACGGAGGTTGGGTCAGTGGCGCGCGACGATCGCGCTGGCCGTGCGGTGCAGCGGGTGCTTCAAAAGCGCTCAGGCGATGGACTCTACCTGCCGCGACTGCTGGTAGGCCGCACCGAAGCGGTTGGCCAGGAAGTCCGGCAGCGCGATCTGCTCCTGGCGGATGAAGCCGCTGCGGGGCAGGCGGCCGGCACGGAACAGGTCGACCGCAGAGCAGATGCCGGCCGCGGTGGTGATCTGGATCGCCGACAGCGGGTTGGCCTCGTTGCGGTCGGCAAAGATCTTGCGCGCGAAGACCTCCTGCACCAGCGCGCCGTCGCGCAGGCCGCTGACGGTGACGAACACCAGCACCACGTCCTGCATCGTGGCCGGCACCGACTTGCGCAGGATGTCCTTGAGCGTGCCCTGGTCGTCCTTCAGGCGCAGGTCCTCCAGCAGCATCTTCATCAGCGCCTGGTGGCCCGGGTAGCGCACGCTCTTGTAGTCCAGGCTGCGCACCCGACCCTTGAGCGTCTCGCACAGCGTGCCCAGGCCGCCGGAGGTGTTGAAGGCCTCGTACTCGGTGCCGTCCAGCGAGAAGTGCTCCAGGCCTTCCAGCGGCAGCACGTCGATGGCCTGGCCGTCGACGATGGCCTCGCAGGGGTGGCAGTACTCGTTGATCAGCCCGTCCACGCTCCAGGTCAGGTTGTACTTCAGCGCATTGGTCGGAAAGGCCGGCAGCGCGCCGACGCGCATCTTGACGTCGTGCAGCGCCTCGAAACCCTGCGCCAGGTGGTGCGCGACGATGCCGATGAAGCCGGGCGCCAGCCCGCACTGCGGCATGAAGGCGGTGGGCGCCCCGGCGGCAAGGGCCTGGATGGCCTTGGTCGCCGCCACGTCCTCGGTCAGGTCGAAGTAGTGGCAGCCGGCGGCCCTGGCCGCCTGCGCGGTCGGGATCGCCAGGTGGTAGGGCAGGGCATTGACCACCGTGTCGTGGCCGGCCAGCACCGCGCCCAGCGCGGCCCGGTCGTCGGTGTCGACCACGCGGGTCGTGATGCCGTTGCCGTGGATGCGCGCCAGCGCAGCGGCATTGCAGTCGGCGACGGTGACGGTGTAGTCGCCTGTGGCGGCGAGCAGGCGGGCGATGGTCTGGCCGATGTGGCCGGCGCCGAGCAGGGCGATGCGCATGGTGGGGCTCCAGTGGGGCTGCCGCGGCCGGCCGGGGGAGGCCGCGCGACGGTGCCGCACTGTAGGCAAGGCAGATGACGGAATGAAGCCATGAGTTCGCCGAAAAGGCCGAGAATCTCGTCGTTTCGACGACTTGTTCTGACGCAATGGCCAAGACCCATCCGCCCGCCGCACCGCCGCCGGCGCAGGCACGGCCGCCGGCTGCCGGCGCGGCGGCCGCATCCGACCCTGACCGCGCGTTGATCGCGCTGCTGCAGGCCAATGCCCGCGAGAGCACGGCCAACCTGGCGCGCCGGCTTGGCGTGGCCCGCACCACCGTGGTGGCGCGGCTGCAGCGCCTGGAGCGCGACGGCCTGATCGCCGGCTACACCGTGCGCCTGGCGCGGGACATCGAGCGCCCGGCGGTGCAGGCCCATGTGGCCATCGCGCTGGAACCCAAGCGCGGGCGCGACGTGGTGCGGCGCCTGCAGCGCCTGCCGGAGCTGCACTGGCTGGCCTCGGTCAGCGGCGAGTTCGACTGCCTGGCCGTGCTGCGCGCCGAGACCACCGCGCGGCTGGACGCGCTGCTGGACGAGATCGGCGAGATCGACGGCGTGCTGCGCACGCAGAGCTCGATCGTGCTGGCGGTGAAGGTTGATCGCGGCTAACGTCCGACCCCGCCATGCCGACCCCGCCGCCGACGGCGCCCCCTGCCGAGCCGCACCAGGACCGCGTCCTGGTGCTGACCGACATCGTCGACAGCACGCGGCTGTTCACAGGGCTGGGCGAGGTCGCCGCTGCGGCGCTGTGGGCCGAGCACGACGCGGCGTCGCGCAGCCTGATGCGGGACTGCGCGGCGCTGGAACTGGAGCGCGGCGACGGTTTCCTGCTGCTGTTCGAGCGCATGGACGATGCCGCCGCCTTCGCCGCCGGCTATCACGCGCTGCTGGCGCAGCTGAGCCTGCCGCTGACCTCGCGCATCGGCATCCACCGCGGGCCGGTGCGCGTGCGCGCCAATGCGCCGGTGCATGTGGCCGCCGGTGCGCGGCCGCTGGACCTGGACGGCCAGGCCAAGGCCATCACGGCGCGCATCCAGTCGCTGGCCCAGGCCCGGCAGACGCTGGTCTCGGCCGCGGCCGTCGCGCAGCTGGCGCCGGGCCGCACGGCGCAGTGCTCGCACGGCCACTGGCAGCTCAAGGGCGTGCCCGAGCCGATGGAGCTGTTCGAGATCGGGCCGGACCGGGCCGCCTTTGCCCCACCGCCGGATGCCGACAAGGCCTGGCGCGTGGTGCGCCAGGGCAGCGACGCCGACGCGCTGTGGCTGCCGGCGCGGCAGGTGCCGCACAGCCTGCCGTCCGAGCGCGACCGCTTCGTCGGCCGGCGCGACCATCTCAACGCGCTGGCCGAGGCGCTGCAGGACGCGCGCCTGGTGTCGCTGCTGGGCACCGGCGGCACCGGCAAGACGCGGCTCGCCCTGCGCCACGGCTGGAGCCGTCTGGGCGACCATACCGGCGGCGTCTGGTTCTGCGACCTCAGCGCCGCCACCACGCCGGACGGCATCGTGCATGCCACCGCGCAGGGCCTGCAGCTGCCGCTGGGCGCGGCCGACCCGGTGCAGCAGGTCGGCGACGCCATTGCCGGCCGCGGCGACTGCCTGGTCATCCTGGACAACTTCGAGCAGGTGGC
>JBJXHB010000185.1:0-14624 GCA_046160725.1 Aquabacterium sp. | reverse complement strand
CCCGGCCTGACGCCGGCCCAGTGGCGCAGCCACGACGGCCGGGCGCCGCAGCCGCGGCAGGCGCTGGCGGTGATCGGCCCCGGAACCGGCCTGGGCGTGGCCGGCGTTGTGGTCCGCGGCGGGCACTGGCAGGCGGTGCCCGGCGAAGGCGGCCATGTCACCCTGTCCGCGGCCGACGCCCTGGAGGACGCGGTGCTGCAGCAGGTGCGGCGGCGCCACGACCATGTGTCGGCCGAAAGGCTGCTGTCGGGCATCGGCCTGCCGCTGCTGCACGATGCGCTGGGCGCGGTGCAGGGCACGGCGGGCGCGAGCCTGGCCACTGAAGAGCTGGTGCAGCGCGGCCTGGACGGCGACGCCACGGCGCGCCGCACGCTGGACCTGTTCTGCGCGCTGCTGGGCGGCTTTGCCGGCAACGTGGCGCTGACGCTGGGCGCGCGTGGCGGCGTGTTCATCGGCGGGGGCATCGTGCCGCGGCTGGGCGACTTCTTCTTTGCCAGCGCCTTCCGCGAGCGCTTCGAGGCCAAGGGCCGCTTCCGGCCCTACATGCAGGCCATACCGACAGCGGTGATCACCGACACCCTGGCCGCCCTGGGCGGTGCAGCCGCGGCGCTGGACCAGAGGCTCATGGCGCCGTAGCGGCGCCCAGGATGCGCCGCTGCTCGGCCTTGGTGCACTTGGCCAGGACCAGGGCGTGGGAGCGGGTCACCAGTGCCTTGAGGTCGGCCAGGGGCAAGGCCTTCGGGTCGGCCAGCTTGACCCACTTGGCGCGGGCCAGGTAGGGCGCCGGCACAAAGCCCGGCAGACCGGTGAGCTCCAGGAATCGGTGGTCGTCCACCTTGAACGAGCAGCCGCGCCAGGGGCCGGGCTGCGGGCCGCCGACCAGGAACATGCGGCCGCCGACGCTGGCCACCCAGTCCACCTCCCACTTGATGTCCTCGGTGCAGCCGGGCAGGCTGCGGGCATGGGTCTGCAAGGCTGAATAGCTCATGGTCAGGCTCCGCAAAGGCGCCGGCGTCGTGCCTGCGCCGGGGTGCTGATGCTAAGACGCTGTCGGGCTTCGGGTCGGATCGGTGTTGGGGTGAGTTGCCGCGTCAGGCGTTGTTGACGGCCCGCGGCGCAGCCGGCGCCGCGCCGCGCGCGCATGCGGCACCCAGTGCAGGCCGCGCCAGCGCCACCACATGATCAGGCCGCGCAGCCATTCGTCGGCGGCATAGGCCAGCCAGACACCGGCCAGGCCCAGGCCCAGGTGCACGCCCAGCAGCCAGCTGCCGCCGGCCAGTACCAGCAGCATCGATGCCGCGCCAGCCAGCACCGGAAACCGCGCATCACCGGCGGCCCGCAAGGCATTGATCACCACCAGGTTGAAGGTGCGGCCGGTCTCCAGCGGCAGCAGCCACCACAGCAGCGCCGCGGCGGCGGTCGCCAACGCCGGGTCGGCGGTGAAAAGGCGCATCAGTGGCAGGCCAGCCAGGGCCACCACCAGCGCTGCCACGGCGGCCAGGGCCAGGCAGGCGGTCAGCGTGCGGCGCACCAGGCGGTCCGCGTCGCGCAGCCGGCCGGCGCCGATGTGGTGGCCGACCAGCACCTCGGCGGCCAGCGCACCGGCCAGCGCGCTCAGCAACACCAGGTGGGCCATCTGGTTCACATAGGCTTGTACCGCCAGCGCCGCGGCACCGAGCCGGCCCACCGCCGCCAGGCTGGCCAGGTAGGCCAGGCGCCAGCCCAGGTTCTCGGCCGCGCCCGGGGCGCCGATGCGCAAAACCGGCGCCAGGGTCGCGCCGCGCCACTGCAGCAGGTCGGCCAGCCGCAGCCGCAGCCCCAACCGGTTGGCCGCCACCCAGGCCAGCGCAGCCAGGCCGGCCACCCGGCTGATGGCCAGCGCCACGGTATAGCCGCCCAGGCCAAGGTCCGGCATCAGC
Source organism: Aquabacterium sp. (assembly GCA_046160725.1). Classification (GTDB taxonomy): domain Bacteria; phylum Pseudomonadota; class Gammaproteobacteria; order Burkholderiales; family Burkholderiaceae_C; genus JBJXHB01. The sequence continues at coordinate 12,705 of JBJXHB010000185.1, read as the reverse complement.
GCCAGCGCAAGGCCCAGATGCAGCCCCTGCATGGCCCGGATCAGAACGAGCGTCTGACGCACCAGCAGGTGCGCGCGCAGCACGCTGGCGCCGCAGGCAAACCAGGCGTCCAGCAGCAGCACCGGTGCCAGCTGGCGCAGCAGCGGCAGCGCATGCGCCAGCACCTCCGGTGGCGTGTTCAACAGGCCCAGCAGCGGCGCCGCGCCAGCCAACGCCAGCACGGCCGCACCGCCACCGAACCAGCTGGCGGCGCCGACGCAGGCCCGCGCCACCGCATCGGCCTGGTCCGGCCGCCGCGCGCCCAGGGCCTGGGCCACCACCACCGAGATGCCGGCGCCGACCACCCGGAACAGCAACATCAGCAGCGCCAGCACATGGTGCGCCATCGCAAAGCCCGCCGCCGCCGCATCGGACTGCCGCGCTGCCAACGCGGTGCCGGCCAGCCCGACGGCAATGGTCAGCACCAGTTCCGCATAGAGCGGCGCAGCGATGGTCAGCAGGCGCGGGGGCGAAGGCGCTGTTGGCTTCATGTCGTCCGACGACAGTGGACAGATCAGGCGGCATGATTGGACGTCGGCATGTCGCTCGTCGTCCGCCACCTGCCCGTCATCCCCGTGGTCGCGCCGAGTGCGACCGCGGGCTCATTCAGGTGATGCGGTAGTAGTGCAGCAGCACCGCGTCCTGGTCACGCTGGCCGCGGGCAATGGCCAGGGTCTTGTTCAGGTGCGCCCAGGCCGGCGCGCCGGTGGTGAAGCGGATGATGGTGCGGAAGAAGTAGGCCGACGGGTCGACCGCCTCGCCCCGCATGAGGCGCGCCAGCACCTCGGGCGGGCCGTGACGCAGGCCGTCGCTGTGCACCTCGACCAGCGCACCATCGGTGGTGCGGATCACATAGTGCGCGGCGATCTCCAGCGTGCCGTCGGCGCGGTTGATCTGCCAATCCGCGCCGAAGGGCAGCACCTCGCCGTTGAGCTCCGGCCCGTCGACCGGGCCGCCCAGCAGCGCCACGTAACGCCGCTCGCCCAGCGGCGCAGCGCCGAGCGTGACGATGGGCTCGACCCGGCAGCGCACGCGGCACATCGGGACCAGGGCGGGTGGGGGCGGAAAGTCGGCGGCGGTCATGCCGGCATTGTTGCGCCGGGCGCCGGCCGGCCCGCGCAGGGCTCAGCCCGCTGCCAGCGCGCCCGAGACACGGGCGCAGTCGGCCAGCATGCCGGTCCAGCCGTTGGGCGACGAGAAGGTCTGCTGCATGGCCAGCGCGTGCTCGCCATAGGCCTCTAGGCGGCGGTGAAGACCTCGATGGCCAGGGCCTGCGGCGCGGCCACGGTGACGGATTTGCGCACCGGCGCGACGGTGGCCGCGCCAGGGAAAGTGGTGGTGGTCATCGAGTTTCCTTTCGGCGGGTTCGGGCCGGCGCCGGGCCGGGCCGTTGGGTGACGGTTGATGGGCCAGCGCGGCGGGACGACGGCGCGGCTACGCGCGCAGCACGCTCGGCCTCGGCGGCGAAGCGCGCCAGGGCCACGTCCCAGAGGCTGTCCAGCGCCGCGCGCAGCCCGGCCACAGCGGCGGCCTCGGGCCGGTACAGGTGGCGCGTGCCCTGCACCTCGTGCGACACCAGCCCGGCGTCGGCCAGCACCCGCAGGTGCTGCGATACGGCGGGGCGGCTGACGGGCAGCTGCTGCGCGACCTCGGCCACCGACATCGGTTGCCGTGCCACCAGGCGGAAGACCGACAGGCGGGTCGGGTCGCCCAGGGCTGCAAAACAGCGTGCCTGCATGGCCAAGTCGTCGGTGCTGGGGCGGGTGGCGGCCATGGTCGGCTGCGGAGGGTCGGTTGCGGGATTTCCGGCGTCCGTCGGTGGAGCTGCGGCCGTAGGTCCGAGACGCCCGTTCAATCGGTAAGCATTTGATTTCCGTAAACATATGCTTACCATTTGAAGCGTGTCAAGCGGCCCTTCAAGAGCCGCTGCCGCGGCCGCTACAGCCGGATCGGTCCGAAGGACAGCGGCGCCTGCGCCGCCAGCCAGAGCGCCGGCGCCCAGCAGGCGACACTGGTGCGCAGGGCCTGCGGGTCTACCGCGGCCAGCACGTCGCGCTCGGTGTGGTGCAGGTCGAAGTAGCGGCTGCCGTCCTGCATCAGGTTCAGCGCCGGCCAGCCGCGGCTGCGCATCAGAAAAGCCGCATCCGGGCCGGCCGATCCGGTCAGGCTGCCGCGTGCCACGCCCAGCGGTGCCAGCAAGCCGGCCAGCGCATCGATCACCGGCAGCGCCTGCTCGTGCACCCGGCTGTCCAGACGCCAGGGCGCGCCGTCGCCGAAGTCACTCTCGGCCACCAGCTGGTGCGGCTCGTCGGCGTGGCGCCGCGCATAGTCGCGCGCGCCGTCAAAACCGTTCTCCTCGTTGCCGAACAGCACCACGCGCACGCTGCGCCGCGGCTGCGGTGCGATGCGGGCCAGCAGGCTGACGCTGGCCAGTGCGATGCCCACGCCGGCCGCGTCGTCCAGTGCCCCTTCGCCGACGTCCCAGCTGTCCAGATGGGCGCCCAGCAGCACGATGCCTGCCTCGGGCTCGCGCCCGGGCAGATCGGCCAGCACGTTGGCTGACGCCGCCGCCACGTCGCGCCGTGCGGCGATGTCCAGCCGCATCCGCAGCCGCTCGCCGGCTGCGTGCCGGGCCGCCAGCGCCTGGGCGTCGGCCACCGCCAGCGTTGCCGCCGGGATGGCCGGCACCCGCAGGTCATAGCTCATGGCACCGGTGTGCGCGGCTGAGGAGTCATCGGTGCCGATCGAGCGCACCACCATGGCCAGCGCACCCCGCCGTGCGGCCTCTATCGCACCCTGGGTGCGCGCCGGCACGGCCCGGCCATAGCCCGTGCCATCGCGTGTGCGCTCCGTGCGCTGGTCGATGAAGACGATGCGCCCCGCCAGCGGTTGCCCCTCGGCCGGCAGGGCGCGCAGCGCGGCGATGTCGGCAAACCAGGCCAGCTCGGCCTCGATGCCACCGGGTGCGGTCGGCACGCTGTTGCCCACGGCCAGCAGGTTCAGCCGCTGGGATGGTGTGCCGGGGGCGGCATCAGCACCCGGCAGCACAAAGGCGGCCGCCGGGCCGCGCTGCCAGACCCGCAAGTCGAAACGCTCGGCCCGGGCCTGGCTCAGGCCAACCGCCTGCGCCTGCCGCAAGGCCCACTGCACCGCCCGTTCATCGGCTGGCGAGCCGGCCGGCCGCGCGCCGACCTCCTGCGTCAACGATGCCACCAGCCGATAGGCCAGGCTGTCCGCGGCAGCGCCCTGCAGGGCCGCGTCGCGCAGCCGCCGTGCGATGTCCAGATCAGCAGTCAAGGGACCGACCGGCTGGAGTGCGGCGGTCTGCGCCTGCGCCTGCGCCAGCGGCGGCCAGGCGCAGCCAGCCGCGATGGCGCTCATCCATTGCCGCCGTCGCCGGTCCATGCCGGGTCTGGGCTGCTGCGCTCAGCGCGCCACCGGCATCGTGAATTCGGCGCCTCGGGCGATGGTGTCGGGCCAGCGCTGCATCACGCTCTTCTGGCGGGTGTAGAAGCGGATGCCCTCCTCGCCATAGGCATGCATGTCGCCGAACAGGCTCTTCTTCCAGCCGCCGAAACCGTGCCAGGCCATGGGCACCGGGATCGGCACGTTGATGCCGACCATGCCGATGTTGATGCGCCGCGCGAACTCGCGCGCCGTGTGGCCGTCGCTGGTGAACAGGGCGCAGCCGTTGCCGTATTCGTGGCCGTTGACCAGCTCGACCGCCCGGGCCACATCCGGCACGCGCACGCACACCAGCACCGGGCCGAAGATCTCCTCCTGGTAGATGCGCATGGCGGCGGTCACATGGTCGAACAGCGTGCCGCCGGTAAAGAAGCCGCCCTCCAGCCCGGCCACCTGATGGCCACGGCCGTCCACCACCAGCGTCGCGCCCTCCTGCACACCGATGCCGATGTAGTTTTCGATGCGCTCGCGCGCCACGTTGGTGACGATCGGGCCCATCTCGGCGTCCAGCGCCATCGGGTCCTTGACCTTGAGGCTGCGCGCACGCTCGGCCAGGCGCGGCACGATGCGCTCGCCCACGTCGCCCACCAGCACCGCCACGCTGATGGCCATGCAGCGCTCGCCGGCGCTGCCGTAGGCGCTGCCGATCAGGGCGTCCACCGCCTGGTCCAGGTCGGCGTCGGGCATCACCACCATGTGGTTCTTGGCGCCGCCCAGGGCCTGCACCCGCTTGCCATGGCGCGCGCCGGTCTCGTAGATGTACTGCGCGATCGGGGTCGAGCCGACAAAGCTGATGGCCTTGACATCCGGATGCGTCAGCAGCGCATCGACCGCGACCTTGTCGCCCTGCACCACGTTGAACACGCCGTCGGGCAGGCCGGCCTGCTTGAGCAGCTCGGCCATGAACAAGCTGGGGCTGGGGTCGCGTTCGCTGGGCTTCAGGATGAAGGCATTGCCGGCCGCGAGCGCGATCGGGAACATCCAGCACGGCACCATGCACGGGAAGTTGAACGGCGTGATGCCGGCCACCACGCCCAGCGGCTGACGCATCACCCAGTTGTCGATGTCGGTGGACACCTGCTCGGTGTAGTCGCCCTTCAGCAGCTGCGGCGCGCCGCAGGCGAACTCCACCACGTCGATGCCGCGCGTGACCTCGCCCTGGGCGTCAGTGAACACCTTGCCGTGCTCGGCCGTGATCATCGCGGCCAGCGTGTCGCGGTGCTGGTTGAGCAGCGCCAGGAAGGCATTGAGCACGCGGGCGCGGCGGATCGGCGGCGTATCGCCCCAGGCCGGCTGCGCCGCCTTGGCGGCGGCCACGGCCGTGGCCACCTCGGCCTCGCTGGCCAGCGTGACCTGACGCGCGACGCGCCCGGTGGCCGGGTTGTAGATCGGCAGCGTGCGGCCGCTGGTACCGGGGACGGCACGGCCGCCGATATGGTGGCCGACATCGGTGGTGGCGGCAAAGGCTTGGGGAGCGTTCATGGCGGGTCCTGTGCGGCTGGCAGCGGCCGTGCGGCACCCCGGGCCGGGGTGCGGGACGCAAAGTCTAGTCGCGCTTGCGCAGGGGCGGCAGGGCCAGGCGGGGACCGGACGCCGGGCCACCCAAAAAAGAAGCCCGCCGATTGCTCGGCGGGCCTTGCAAGTCCTCGAAAGGACGTCGTTGGGACCGTCCGGTCCGGCGGCTGCTGCTTGGGTCATGGCCGCCGGGCCGCCCGTAGGCATCGCCCCCGGGTATGCGCCGTAATGTGCCGCCTGGCCGGGCTGCTGAACACCCCTAGAACGGAAGGCTGGACAATCCCGCCGTGCCGACACCCCGAAACCAGCCCTCCGCCCGCGCTGCCGCAGCGCCCCAGCCGGTGCCGCCCGCCGCCTTGACGGAGCAGGACATCGACACGCTGCAAGGCCTGCTGGACAGCCTGCCGGCGCCGCTGGAGCCGCTGGACGTGGTGATGCTGGACGGCTTCCTTTGCGGCGTGCTGCTGCAGCCGCACGCACTGCCGGCCACGGCCTGGCTGCCACTGGTGTGCGATGTCGAGCGGCGCCCGCCGCCGGCCCGCTTCGACCGTGCGGGCCTGGACGCGCTGGTGCTGCGGCGCCATGCCGAGCTGGCGCAGGCCATCGCCGCCCGGCGCTGGTTCGACCCTTGGGTCTTCGAGCTCGACGAGGCGGCCGACCCATCGGAGGTGGTGATGCCCTGGGTGGCCGGCTTCAGCCTGGCCGTCAACGAGCTGCCGGCCCTGCCGGCGCTGGACAGCGCGGCCGCCATCGAACCCCTGGCCGCGTTGTACCGGCACCTCGACCCGGACGACCTGGAAGACGCAGACGCCCTGCTGGAGGAGATCGACCAGCTCGAGCCACCGGCGGAGTTGGCCGAGGCCGTAGAGGACCTGGTGCGCGCCACGCTGCTGCTGGCCGATCTGACGCGACCGCTGGCCCCGGCCCGCCCGCACCCGCGCCGGCCGACTCCGCGGTCCGGTGCGCCCCGGGCAGCGCAGCGGCCGGGTGCGAAGCGGCCACCGCGCCGCTGACGGCAATCGCATCCCGACGCCAGGGTCGGGACTGCCGTCCCTTGGCGGCCCCGGGGCGCCGGCCCTAGCATCCCGCCACCCCTCAACCCAGGAGTGCCCCCATGACCGGATCCCCCCACCGCCTGCGCCGGCTAAGACTGTTGACGCTGGGCGTTCTGCTCGGTGCTGCCGCCGTCCAGGCCGCCGATTCACCGAGCCCGGCGCCTGCCGCCAACGACCCGCTGGGTGCCGCGCGCAGCCAGATCGCATCCAAGGACTGGGCCGGCGCCCTGGCCGAGCTGCGCCGCGTCAACGACAGCGCATCGGCCAACTGGAACAACCTGATGGGCTACACCCTGCGCAAACAGCGCACGCCCGACCTGGATACCGCCGAGCGCCACTACAAGGAGGCGTTGCGGCTGGACCCCAAGCACCGCGGCGCGCATGAGTACATCGGCGAGCTGTACCTGATGCGCGGCGACCTGAAGTCGGCCGAGGGCCACCTGGCAGCGCTGGACAAGCTGTGCCTGCTGCCGTGCGAGGAGTACGACGACCTGAAGAAGGCCGTGGCGCGCTTCAAGGCCAACGGCAACAAGCACGTGCCGTCCTGACCGGGCCTGCGGCAGCCGCTGCCGCCGCGGCGGCACCCCGGCAACCCGGTCCGCAGTGAGGTCGAGCAGATCCAGGCTAGGAGCGCTGGCCGAACAACCGGCGCGCGTACAGGCCCAGCCCCTGGGCCACGCTGGCGAAGCGGTCGCCCTGCACCCTGCGCGCGCCCGGCATCAGGGCCGACAGCCGTGCGGCCAGCCGTTTCAGCCCGGTGGAGCCGCCGGTCAGGTACAGCGTGTCCACCCGGGCGGCATCCCATCCGGCCAGTCGCAAGGTCTCCAGAGCGGCGGCGTCGATGCGGGCCAGGTCGGGCTCCAGCGCCGCCATCGCCGTGGCCTCATCCAGTGTCGCGTCAAGGCCGGCTTCGACCGCGCCGAGATCGATGCGAACCTGCGCCGCATCGGTCAGGCCGATCTTGGCGGCCTCGGCCCGCGCGATCAACGCATGTCCAAGGCGCCCTTGCACGGCGGTCATCAGGCGCTGGTGCTGGCGGATGTCGCCGTAGAAGTCGCGCATGCCGCGGAGTTCGGCCACCCGGGCCGGCGCATAGACGGTGTTGATCAGGTGCCAGGTCGCCAGGTCGTGGTAGACCCGGGACGGCACCTCGCGCGTGGTGCGGTCGGCCCGCTGCGGTCCGCGCCCGCCATAGCCCAGGGGCGGCAGCACCTGGGACAACTCCAGGTGGCGGTCGAAGTCGGTGCCGGCGACATGGACCCCGTGGCTGGCCAGTATGTCGTTGCGCCGATCGGTGCGCAGCCGGCCAGCCGGCGATAGGCGCAGGAGCGAGAAGTCCGACGTGCCGCCGCCGATGTCGGCCACCAGCACGATCTGTTCGGCGTCGATGCGGGCCTCATGGTCCAGTGCCGCGGCAATGGGTTCGTATTGGAAACGCACCTCATCGAAGCCGACCGAGCGCGCAGCGCGCTCGAGCGCGGCCTGCGCCGCGGCATCGCGTACCGGGTCGTCGTCGACGAAGAAGACCGGCCGCCCCAGCACTACACGTCGCAGCGGTGCTGCGGCTGCCGTCTCGGCACGTTCCTTCAGGTGGCGCAGGTAGTGCGACACCACATCGAGATAGCGCACCGCATGGCCGGCTCCGACTTCGGTCGACTGGTCGACCAGCGACGAGCCGAGCACGCTTTTCATCGAGCGCATCAGCCTGCCTTCGACGCCGTCGACATAGGCCGCGATGGCGCCGCGGCCGTAGTGGCGGCGCGGCGCCTCGTGTGCGGCCAGGCCCTCCACCTGGTAGAAGACGGCCGTCGGCATCGTTGGCTGCCCGGGCTCCAGCGGCACCAGGGCGACGCCGTCGCCCTGCGGCAGCGCGATGCCGGAGTTGGACGTGCCGAAGTCGATGGCGCAAAAGCCGGCGCGCCGGGCCGCACTCGCCATCTACTGCAGAACCTTGTGGCTGGTGGCCGGCGCCGGCCATCCGGCTTGGGCGCCGACACGGGCGATCGCCTCGTTCATCGCGAAATAGACGCTCCAGTAGTGGTCGGTATGGGTATAGGTGCGCACCGCGATGACCGAGCCCATCGGATTGAAGTCCAGCAGGTTCACCTCCGGCGCCGGGTCGGTGGCCACATGCTCGATCGCCGATACCGCTTCACGCAGCAAGGCGATGGCATCCAGCGGGTTGACACCGCCGGCGATCTGCGCCGTGCGCTCGACCCGTCGCACCGGCAGGGCCGAGAAGTTCTGGATCGTGTCGCCGAAGACCTTGCCGTTGCCCACCGTGGTCAGCACGTTGTCCGGCGTGATCAGCTGGGTGCCGAACAAGCCCAGCTCACGCACCGTGCCGGTGACGCCCGCAATGGTCACGAAATCGCCCACCTTGATTGGCCGCAGCACCAGCATGAAGGCGCCGGCCGCGAAGTTGCCGAGCAGGCCGCTCCAGGCCGCACCGATGGCCACACCGGCACCAGCCAGCAGCGCCGCGAAGGAGGTGGTCTGGAAGCCGAAGTAACCCAGGATGCCCAGGACCAGCGCGATGTTCAGCGCGATCACGATGATCGAGCCCAGGTACTTGGTCAGCGTCGGGTCGATCCGGTTGCGGTTCATCGCCGCCTGCATCAGCGCGACACCGCGGCCGATCAGCCAGCGGCCAACGATCCAGAAGGCGATCGCGGCGCCGATCTTGACGATCAGGTCGGACACGGTCGTGCCCAGGAACTGTTGAATGGATGCCATGTCCATGGGGCTTCACTCCGGGATGTGGTGGGGCGCCAGCCGGCGGATGCAGGCCGCAGCGCACGGGCGCGTTTGTAGCAGCCTCGCCACGGTTCGTGGACTATGCGGCAGAACAGGTCCTGTTCATCCGACCGGATCTGGTGCACCGGCCGCACAGTGCCTCACACTGTCGAGACTGCCATGGCCCACCTGCACCGACCGACCTTCCTGGAGCGCCTGACGCGGCAAGACCGCAGCGTGCGCGAGCAGGAGCCTGCCGACATGGGCACGGCCTTTGGCCTGGAGCAGTCGCTGGACCAGCCGGAGACCGACCCTGCTGCAGCGGCACCCAGTGGCCCGTTCGCCTGGCTGGCCCATCTGCTGCCCAGCCGCCGCGTGAACTGACCGGTCGCACTGCGACCGATCCGGCTGCCACGCAGACGTGGCGCCTAGAATCGAGCGATGTCTGCAGCAACCAGCGCACCTGTGCGCACAAAGTCACCAGCCACCGATGTGGCGGCCCGCCCCAGTTTCCGCGAGCGCGTGCACCAGGCCCGCGAAGATGCGATCGTGGCCAGCGTCAACCGCCTGTTGGCGGAAAAGGGTTTCGACCTGATGACGGTCGACGAGGTGGCCGCCGATGTCGGCATTGCCAAGGCCAGCCTCTACAAGCACTTCCCGTCCAAGGAAGCCCTGGCTGCGGCCGCGATGGTGCAGGTGATGGACCAGGCGCTGGCCCAGGTCGACGCCCAGCGCGCCCAGGCCGGCATGCCCGCATTGGACCAACTGCGTGCCATGACGCGTTGGGCCTTGCAGACGCTGCTGTCCGGCCGGATGCCGTTGCTGCCGGCCGAGAACTCACGCCTGCGCGCCACGCTGTTGGCCCACCACGGCTACCTGGACCGCCTGATGCGCCTGTCCGACCTTTTGGGCGAGTGGATCCTGGCCGCTCAGGCTGCCGGCACGTTGAACCCGGCGCTGCCGCCTGAGGCGGTTCTGTACAACCTGTTCTCACGCGCCTGCGACCCGGTGCCCGGCTTCCTGAAGGCCACCGGCCAGTACAGCGACGAGCGCATCGTCGAGATTGTCCTGAGCGCCAGCTTCGACGGCCTGGCCGTCCGCTGAGGCCGCGGCGGCGCGTGCGTGGCCTGCGCAGCCGGCGCGCGTCAGACCTCGATCAGCCGCATCCCGTCCCAGCCCTCGCTCTCGCCCTTGGCCGCCAGCCCGGCCGCGTTGCAGACCACCCGGCTGGGCCGCCGCCCGGGGCGATCCACGCGGTAGTCATGGCGGCAGTGCAGATGGCCGTGCAGCCACAGGTCGGCCCGCGGGATCAGGTCGTCGTCCGCACTGCAGAAGCTGGCCGTGCTTGGCGTCGCGCCGTAGCGCGGGTCGGCGCTGCGCAGGCTGGGGCCGAAGTGGGTGATGGCGACTGTGGTATCCCAACGCCCTTGTGGCGGCTGGCTCAGCTCGGTCTCCAGCCAGGCGCGGCAGGCCAGGCCCTCGGCGCGCAACGCCTCGGCGTCGAAGGGCAAGCCATGGCGCTGCGCGTCCATCAGCTGCAGAAAGTAGCGCGCAGAACGCATCGCCCGCTCCCGCCCAGCCGGGCCGAACAGGTCGAAGTCCGACCAGCGCGTGCAGCCGACGAAGCGAATACGCCGGCCGTCCGCAGCCGGCAGCACCACCGACTGCCGCTGCAGCAGCCGCAGTCCGAGTTGCTCGCAGCGCTGGCGCAGGCCAGCCCATGCGGCGTCGATATCGCGGCCGTCGAACTCATGGTTGCCGGCGACCACCAGCACCGGTACCGGCCAGCCGGCAAAGCGGTCCAGGCCGACCCAGGTGGCGTCGATGTCGCCGGCCAGCACCAGCAGCTCGGCGCCCGGGGCCGCCGCCACAGCATGGCTCTCGGACTCCAGGTGCAGGTCCGACAGCAGCTGCAGCTTCATCAACGGCCGTGCCTGCGGTCGAGGCCGCGCCTGCGCATCAGGCGGCCAGCCGTTCCTCGATGCGGCGCTTGGTCGCCAGCAGGTCCTGTGGCAGCCGCGCGCCCAGCATGCCGAAGAGCTCAGCATGCAGGGTCAGCTCCTGCTGCCAGGCCACGGTGCTGATGGCCGTCACAGCGGCGTACTGCGCGCGCGTGAAGTCCAGCCCGGTCCAGTCCAGGTCCTCATAGCGCGGCGAGACGCCAAAGGCATGCTCGACGCCACCGGCGCTGCCGTCCACCCGCTCCAGCATCCAGCGCAGCACGCGCATGTTCTCGCCGTAGCCGGGCCAGATGAACTTGCCGTCCTCGCCCTTGCGGAACCAGTTGACGCAATAGATGCGCGGCAGCGTGGCGCCAGTGGCCGCCAGGCGGCCGCCCAGCTTCAGCCAGTGCTGGAAGTGGTCGCCCATGTGGTAGCCCATGAAAGGCAGCATCGCGAACGGGTCGCGCCGCACCACGCCCTGGGCACCGGCGGCGGCAGCGGTGGTCTCGCTGCCCATGGTGGCGGCCATGTAGACGCCCTCGGTCCAGTCGCGCGCCTCGGTCACCAGCGGCACGGTGGTGGAGCGGCGGCCGCCGAAGATGAACGCGTCGATGGGCACGCCGGCCGGGTCGTCCCACTGCGCGTCCAGCACCGGGTTCAGCGTGGCCGCGACGGTGAAGCGGGCATTCGGGTGCGCGGCTTTGGCGCCGGTCGCCTGGCCGATCTCGGGTGTCCAGTCCCGGCCTTGCCAGTCGATCAGGTGCGCGGGCGCGGTCGGGGTCATGCCCTCCCACCAGACATCGCCGTCGTCGGTCAACGCGACATTGGTGAAGATGACGTCGCTCTTGAGCGAGGCCATGCAGTTCGGGTTGGTCTTGTCGTTGGTGCCCGGGGCCACGCCGAAATATCCGGCCTCGGGGTTGATCGCGTAAAGGCGCCCATCCGAACCCGGCTTGATCCAGGCGATGTCGTCGCCGATGGTGGTGACCTTCCAGCCGGCAAAGCTGGCCGGGGGCACCAGCATCGCGAAATTGGTCTTGCCGCAGGCGCTGGGGAAGGCCGCCGCGACGTGGTACTTGCGCCCGGCCGGCGAGGTGACACCCAGGATCAGCATGTGCTCGGCCAGCCAGCCCTGGTCACGCCCCATGGTCGAGGCGATGCGCAGGGCAAAGCACTTCTTGCCCAGCAGGGCGTTGCCGCCGTAGCCGGAGCCGTAGCTCCAGATCTCCCGGCTCTCGGGATAGTGGACGATGTATTTGGTGGCATTGCAGGGCCATGCCACATCGGCCTGGCCGGGTTGCAGCGGCGCGCCCACGGTATGCACGCAGGGCACGAACTCGCCGGCCTCGCCCAGCACGTCCAGTGCGCCCCGGCCCATGCGCGTCATGGTGCGCATGCTCACCGCCACGTAGGGGCTGTCGGTCAACTCGACGCCGATATGGGCAATCGGCGAGCCCAGCGGCCCCATCGAGAACGGCACCACAAACAGCGTGCGGCCCTTCATGGCGCCGCGGAACAGCGCGTTCGGGCCGGTCTGCAGCGTCTGGCGCATCTGGGCCGGCTCGATCCAGTTGTTGGTCGGGCCGGCATCGTCCTGGAGCCGGCTGCAGATGTAGGTCCGATCCTCGACGCGAGCCACGTCGCTGGGGTCGCTCAACGCCAGGAAGCTGCGCGGCCGGCGCACCGGGTCCAGCCGGCGCAGCGTGCCGGCGGCCACCAGCTGGTCGCACAGCCGGTCGTACTCGGCCTGGGAGCCGTCGCACCAGCAGACATCGGCGGCCTCGGTCAGCGCGGCGACCTCGGCCACCCAGTCAATCAGCTTGGCATGGCGCACATAGGCAGGGATGTTCAAGCGCAAGCCTTCCAGCGCGGGTTGATTCATCGACGAGACCTCAGACATGAAACCAGGATGCGGGATCGGGACAGCCCCGCGACCCGTTGCCTGGCGCGAG
>JBJXHB010000184.1:0-3667 GCA_046160725.1 Aquabacterium sp. | reverse complement strand
GTGCTCATGCCCACCGCGTCGGCCCCCAGCACGCGCAGCATGCGGATCTCGGCCGGGGTCTCGAACTGGGGGCCGGCAACCCAGGCATAGACGCCCTCGTGCAGCACCTGGCCCAGGCGCGCAGCGGCAGCCTGCGCGGCGCGGCGCAGCGTGGCGTCGTAGGCCGCGCTCATGTCGACGAAGCGCTCGGCGCCGCCCTCCCCCGTCAGCGGCGAGCGCTGCGGCAGGTTCAGGTGGTCGCTCAGCGCCATCAGGCTGCCGGGCGGCATGTCGGGGCGCAGGCTGCCGGCGGCATTGGTCAGCACCAGCACCTGCGCGCCCCAGGCGCACAGCGCCCGCAGGGCCAGCTTCATGCCGCTGGGCTCGCCGGTCTCATAGGCATGGCTGCGGCCGCTCATCAAGGCCACCGGGTTGGGGCCGATCTGCCCACACACCAGCGTGCCGCCATGGCCGGCCACGCTGGGCTGCGGAAAGCCCGGCAGGCCGGCATACGGCAAGCGCTGCGGCTGGGCCACGCGGTCCGCCAGCGCGCCCCAGCCGCTGCCCAGCACCACGGCGATGCGGGGCGTGAACCCGGGCGCCTGGTCGCGCAGGGCAGCGAGAGCGGGTGAATCGGTCATCAGGCCGGCATGATGCCTTCTCGACACGGCGCCGGGACTCAGGGCTATTCCGGCTCGATGCGGGCGGCGCGGATGACATCGCCCCAGCGCCGGATCTCGCGCTCCAGCAAGGCGCGGGCCTCGACCGGGCTGCTGGCCGCCAGCCGCATGCCGCTGGGTTGCAGCCGGTCCCGCACGGCGGGCGACTGCAGCGCGTCGCGGACGGCCTGGTTGAGCTGCGCCAGCACCTCGGCTGGTGTGCCGGCCGGTGCGGCCAGGGCGTTCCAGGACGACACGTCGTAGCCGGCAACCCCGGCCTGCTGCACGGTCGGCACGTCGGGCAGCGCCGGATGCCGCTGCGTCGAGCTGACGGCCAGCGCGCGCACGGCGCCGGCACCAACCTGCGGCAGCAGCGGTCCGACGATCTCCACCGCCAGGTCCACCTCGCCCGACCGCAGCGCCGCCACCACGGCGGGCGTGCCCTTGTAGGGCACCACCGTGGCATCGATGCCGGCCTGGGTCTCCAGCATCTTGGCCGCCAGGTGCTGCGTGCTGCCGGCGTTGATGGTGGCGATGTTGAGCTGGCCCGGGTGTGTGCGGGCCCAGGCCAACGCCGCCGCCAGTGTGGCGTGACGCCCCCCAACCGGCGCGAAGACGCCGAGGTCGAACATGCCCAGCGTGCTGATCGGTGCCAGGTCGCGCAGCGGGTCGTAGGGCAGGCGTTTGAACAGGCCGACGCTGACGGCGTGGCCGTTGCTCAGCAGCAGCAGCGTGTGGCCGTCCGGCCGCGCCGACAGCACGGCCTGGGTTGCGGCGATGCTGCCGGCGCCGGGCCGGTTGTCCACCACCACCGCCAGGCCCAGCGTACGTCCCATGGCGTCGGCCACGGCGCGCGCGGTGAGGTCGGCGATGCCGCCCGGCGCAAACGGCACCACCAAGGTGATCGGACGGTCCGGAAACCGCGCCGGTGTCTGCGCAGAAGCGGCCCAGGCCCAGGGCGTCGACGCCAGGGCGCCCAGCCATGTGCGACGTGAAGGCCGTGACCGCGGTGACGCAAGGTGAAGGTGCGGCATCTTCGTCATCGCCGCATTGTGGTCAGAATGCGCCCTGCCCTTGAAGCCTGATGACGTGTCCGCGCCCCAGCACCTTGCCCTGACCTGCCCGCAGTGCGGTGGCACCCTGCCCCGGCAGGCGGCCTGGCGGATGGTGGCCTGCCCCTACTGCCGATCGGTGGTGACGCGGGCGGCACGGGTGGTGCAGCGGGTGGCCTTCCAGCAGGCGCTGGCCCGAGCGGCTGCCATGCCCGCCACTGGCGAACGCCTGGATCTGGATGGCGTCGCCTACGGCCTGCAGTCGGCCTGGGGCGGCACGACGGATGCTGCGCTGTGGCGCGGGTACCGCGCCGGTGCGGCGGCCGCGCAGGTCATGGTCCTGATGGCCGAGCCTGGCGACCTGGCGCTGCTGCAGCACGGCCGCCAGTTGATCGCGCTGCAGGCGTCGGCCGGCCCCGGCGCGGCCTACTACAGCCAGCGCCTGCCCCAGGTGGAGCGCCATGGCACCGGCAGCTTCCGCGGCCGGCCCGTGCAGGCGCTGGTGCTGCGCCGGCCGCCGGGCTACTGGGGCAGCCTGGCCCAGGTGTCGGCCCATCATTCCCAGGGCCTGCAGGATGTCCGGCATGCGGTGTGGCTGTGGCGGCGCGTGCTGGATGTGCTGGGCTGGCTGCATCAGCAGGGCTGGACGCATGGAGACCTGCTGCCGGCGCACTGGCTGATCCATCCCGCCGACCATGGGGTGCTGCTGATGGGCTGGGCTTCGGCTCGCCGGGGCGGCGACCGCGCCCGCGACCTGATGCAGTCGGCCTGGGCCCTGCGCCAGGCCTTGGCGCCAGCCGGCGACGGCGCACCGGCCATGGCGCCGGGCCTGCCGCCCGGGCTGTCCCACCTCCTGCGCCGGGCCAGCGAGGACCCGGACTGGTGTGCGCGGCACAGCGCCGCGCAGGTCGACCAGCAACTCGTCGCGGCCGCGGCGCAGGCCTTCGGGCCGGCGCGGTTCATTCCCTTCAACCCCGAGCGGGCCTGAGCCGCACACCAACCGGGCTGCACGCCCCGACCACCATGGGACATGGCAACTACTCACAGGCGGCGCATGCCGCGCTGCTGGCGGATCGGTCCACCAAGGCCGACCACGAGGTGTTCAACCAGCGCGGCTGCCATGCGCTGATGAACCCGCGCGGGCTCAAGGTGAGGGAGTCCCGCGACAGCGCCGACCATCCGGCCTCGCTGGGCATCGTCTTCGCACTGGACGTCACCGGCTCGATGGGTGTCATACCGCGCCAGCTGGCCAGCAGCGAGCTGCCACAGTTCATGAAGCTGCTGGGGGCCTGCCACATCGCCGACCCGCAGATCCTGTTCATGGCCATCGGCGACGCCCATGGCGACCAGGCACCGTTGCAGGTCGGGCAGTTCGAGTCCACGGCAGCGCTGATGGACCAATGGCTGACCTGGAGCTGGCTGGAGGGCGGCGGCGGCGGCAACGGCAGTGAGAGCTATGAGCTGGGCTTCTACGTCGCCGCACAACACACCGACCTGGACTGCGTCAACCAGCGCAGCAAGCGCGGCTACCTGTTCATGACCGGCGACGAGCTGCCGTTTCCGGTGGTCTCCCGGCACCAGGTGGACGCGCTGATCGGCGAGACGCTGGACGAGGACATCCCGATCGAGGAGGTCATCGCCGCGGCCGCCGAGAACTACCACCTGTTTTTCCTGATTCCCGACCTGCAGCGGCGCGGCCGCTGCGAGAAGCGCTGGCGCGAGCTGCTTGGCGACCGGGTGATCTGCATGGAGGATCCGCTGGACACCTGCGTGGTGGCGGCCGCCCTGGTCGGCCTGACCGAGGGCGCGCTGGCCGACACAAGTGCCATGACCGCCGCCCTGGGCGAGGCCGGCCTGGACAGCCAGCGCATCGGCCGGGTGGTACGCGCGGTGCGGCCGTATGCGGCGCTGCTGGGCGAGCCGGGCACGGGACTGTCCTCCCCGGCCACCGGCATTGCCGCGCCGGCGCGGCCCCTG
>JBJXHB010000183.1:0-9555 GCA_046160725.1 Aquabacterium sp. | reverse complement strand
GCGCGCGGGTACGCGCGCGGGCCCCGGCGCTTGCGGTACTCGGCGCCTCACCACAGGCCACCCAGCCCGCCAGCCCCGACCTTGCTGGAGCAGTGGTGGGCGCGGCCGATGACAAACACGGTGCTGGTTGCTGGGCGCAGTTGGGGCGTGCGGTGTTCGACGTTCCAAGTGCCTCCTGCGCACCCACAAGGCTGGGGCCGACGGGCTGGGCGGCCTGTGGTGAGGCGCCGAGCACCGGAGCGACACGGGGGCAGCCCGCCCGCAGGGCGGGCCGGCGAGAACGATCTATGGGCTGCGCCGTTCAGGCGCAGCCCGGAGCGATCGCAGCCGCCCCGTTTCGCGAGGAGCGCAGGCTGGAGCGCGAACAGCTGGCAGCCCCTGCGGGCTGCCAGCCGCGCGGAAGAAGGTCGCGCTTGCAAGCGCGACCGTGTGGCCCGCAGGGACAGGCGCCTCATTCTGGCCGCCCAGCCCGTCGGCCCCAGCCTTGCCGCGCGCAATCAAGGGCGAGCAGCGGGGTCCATCGTCCGCAAAGAGCCCGAAGACGTCGGCCTGCCGGCAGCGCGCGGGCCTGTCAGGCGGGAGCATCCGGCCGATGCCGAAAAGGCAGCTGCCCGAGGTCGGCCATCGCCGGCCCCGGCAGGTCGACGTCGACGATGGCGCTGCATAGGGGCTCGAAGGCCGCACGGAAGTGGTTCTTGGCCTTGACGCACAGCAGCCGCAGCTCACCCAGGGCGATGTCATGGGCATCGAAGAAGGCCGGGTCGTTGGCCGGGCCGGCCTGCTCGGTGACGATGAGCTGCAGGCCGTCGATGTCCAGCGCCGCGCTGCGGCCCAGGTCGAAGGTCTGGCCCTGCTCCATCGGGCCGCGGTGGGTGAAGCGGGCCTGGCACAGGCGCAGCACTTGGGCGGATACCGCCACCGGCGCGCCGAAGCGGGTGCTGGTGTGGCCGCCCAGTGACAGCTCCAGGCGGGAGCCGGTGCCAGCGCTGTGCGCGGCAGCCACGGCGGCCGGGTCGGCCAGGTAGGCCAGCAGCGTCGGTACGCGCGCGGCAGGCTCGTCGGCCCGCCATTGCAGCAGCGCGGCCAGCAGGCCGGGGGTGTCGGCCGCGCCGCCGGAATACGGGTTGTCGGCCGGATCGGTCACCGCCACCAGCCCCGGTGGCGCGGCAAGGGCCTGCAGCAGGCCGGCACGGGCATCGGGCAGCCGCACGTCGAAGTCCCCTGCCCTGGCCTGCAGCGCACCGGCCAGCGTCGCCACGGCGGCCTCCAGCAGCGCCGCGCTGCCGGGCCCGATGGCCGCCACGCTGGCGCCGGCCTGCGGCACGTCCGCATACGGGAAGCCGCCAAACACCGCCAGGTCCCACAGCGCCTCCGGCTGCGCGGCCTGCAGGCGCGCGGCCAGCGCCAGCAAGTCCGCCATCGGTCCGGCCGCGGTGCGCATCTGGAAGCTCGGCAGGCGCAGCTGAAGCGGCCGCAGCAGCGCCCGCGGCCAGGGCGCGCCGGCCGCGATGCGCGCCAGCTGGGCCAGCACCCGCCGGGCGGTGTCGGCCATGTCCACATGCGGATAGGTGCGGTAGACCGATGCCGCCTGCAGCAGGTCCCAGGGCGGTGCGTTGGCATGCAGGTCGAAGCTGGCGCCGATGGGCACCGCGGGGCCGACCGCATCGCGCACGGCCTGGACCAGCTGCCGCTCCGGCTCCACCACGCCGTCCACCACGGCCGCGCCGTGCAGCGACAGGTAGACCGCGTCCCAGGCCGGGCCGCGCAACGGCGCCACGATGCGCGTCACGATGTCTTCGAAGTCCGCCCGCGGCACCGGCCCGCCGGGGTGGGCCGAGCAGGCGTGGCTGACGCTGACGGTCCAGTCCGGCTGCGCGCGTGCGAACGCGGCGACGGCGGCCAGCTCGGCATCGGTGCCCTCGGCCGCCTGAAGTGCGGCGGCGCCGGCCTGCCACTCGCGGGCCTGGAACTGCGCTTGCGTGGTCGGGCGCGGTGCGAAGCTGTTGCCCTCGAACCAGAAGCGGGCGACGGCCAGGCGGCGCCGGGCGGTGGTCACGGCGCCAGGTTGGCCGCGGCGCGTGCCAGTGGTGCCAGGCGCGCCTCTTCCGCGCGCAGCTCGGCCTCGAAGCCCGCCGGCGTCGCCGTGCGCGGCACCATGCCGATGTGTCGCAGCGGCAGGGCCAGCGCCGGCAGCTGCAGCGCGGTGGCCACGCGCTGCTGCAGGGACAGCAGCTGCGCTGTCGGCAGCCGGACCGGCGCGAACAGCGCATACACATTGACGGCCTGCAGATCGCCGAAGCCGGCTTCGGCCACCGTGGGCACGTCCGGCAACTGCGGCAGGCGCCGCGCACCGGCTGTGGCCACGGCGACCAGCTCGCCCGCGCGCACCAGCGGCAGCACGGCGCCCACGTCGGCCGACATCAGCGCCACCTCGCCGCTGCGCACCGCCAGGGCGGCCGGCACGCCGCCGCGGTAGGGCACCTCGTTCAGCCGGATGCCGGCCTCGCGCTGCAAGGCCAGCGCGGCCAGGTGCGTCAGCGCGCCCGGTGTGGGTATGGCGATGGACACGCCACCCGGCTCGCGCCGGGCCCGCTGCACCAGGTCGGCCAGCGAGCGGATGCCCGTCGCCGGATGCGCCACGAACACCTGCGGCACGTCGGCCAGCGGCGTCACCGGCACCAGGTCGCGCGCCGGGTCCAGTGGCAGGCGGGCCACCTGCCAGGGCAGCACGGTGCGGCCGCTGGTGCTGGCCACCAGCAGGGTGCAGCCGTCGGGCGCGGCCTTGGCCACGGCGTCCCAGGCCGGGATGGTCATGCCGCCGGAGCGGTTCTCGACCACATGGGGCTTGCCGCTGTCCTGCTCCAGCGCATGGGCCAGGTTGCGGGCCAGGCTGTCCATCGGCCCGCCGGGCACCACCGGCACGATGATGCGCACCACGCTGCCGCTGCAGGCCATGGCGGCCGCCGGCAGCAGGCCGGCGCCGATGGCGACCACCCGCAGCAGCCGGGCCAGCCGCGCCCGCATCGTCGACAGGTGCGCATGCCCCCGGCCGGTCGCCAGGGCCGCCTGGGCAAATGGGGCCGCAGGGGCCGGCTGCGTGGGCATCGCGAAGGCAGGCGGGATGGTCACGACCCCAGTGTGCCGCAGCCGCCACGGGCCACCGGCCGGGGCATCCCGCAGCGTGGCTACATGAAGCGGAAGGCCACCGACCCCAGCGGCCCGTAGTCCGCATGGAAGGTGTCGCCGCGCGCCGCGTTGACCGGCCGGGTGAACGAGCCGGCCAGCACCACGTCGCCGGCGTTCAGCTGCTCGCCGTGCGGCGCGATCTTGTTGGCCAGCCAGGCGCAGCCGGTGGCGGGATGGCCCAGCACCGCGGCGCCCAGGCCCGTCTCCTCGATGACGCCGTTCTTGTAGAGCATGGCGCCGGCCCAGCGCAGGTCGATGCTGTCGGGCTTGACCGGCCGGCCGCCCAGCACGATGCCGGCGTTGGCCGCGTAGTCGCTGATGGTGTCGGCCACCTTGCGCATGACGCGCGTGTCGCGGTCGAACTGCTCGATGCGCGCGTCGATGATCTCGATGGCCGGCTGCACGTACTCGGTGGCGGCCAGCACATCGGCAAGCATCAGGCCCGGGCCCTTCAACGGCCGGCCCAGGATGAAGGCGAACTCCACCTCGACGCGCGGCGCGATGAAGCGGTCGATCGGGATGTCGGTGCCGGGCGCGAAGAACATGTCGCTCATCAGCGGCGCATAGTCCGGCTCGTCGATCTGGCTGGCCTGCTGCATGGCCCGCGAGGTCAGGCCGATCTTGCGGCCGCGGATGGTGTGGCCGTCGGCCAGCTCCAGCGCCACCCAGGCGCGCTGCACCGCATAGCCGTCGGAGACCGTCATGCCGGGATGGCGCTGCGAGAAATGGCGCACCGCCTGGCGGCTCTTGCGGGCGTCGTACAGCTCGCGGGCCAGGGTATCGATGGTGGCGGGGGTCAGGGTCAGGGGCGGTGTCATGTCGGGTGGGGGTTCGGGTCTGGTTTCGGACCGGCGGCCGTGGTCGGGGCATCAGTCGGCTGGGTACCGGCCGGCACGGCCCGCGCCGCAAAGTGCGCATGCAGGTTGCCGACCTTGGCATCGAAGGTCTCCGGGCCCTCGTCGACCTGAAGCGTCATGCCCAGCAGGCGGCGCGCCAGCAGCGGCGCCAGGTGCGCCCGCGCGGTCTCGGTCAGCGCCTGGCCGACGCCCTGGTGCACGGCAGGGCTGCGGCCACGGCCCATGCGCAGGTTCAGCCAGCAGAAGGCCATGTCCGCGCTGCCGTCGCCCACCGCATGGTGCGCCGCCGGATAGGCCAGCACGCGGATGCCGCCGACCGGAAACACCGGCTTGCCGGCCTCGTCAAGGCAGCCCTGCATGGTGGACGCCAGCGCGCGGCACAGGGCCGTCATGTCGCACTCGGCGTCGAGCTGCGGGGTGTAGAGGATCACCAGGTGGGGCATGGCTTGCGCACTGCTGCTGTCGGAAAGTTGATCAGAGCCGGCTCACCGCCTGGAAGCCCAGCGCCGCGCTGGCCTGGGCCGCGGGTATGGCCGCGCCGTCCTGCGGCGTGACCGGAAACACCACGTTGATCTGCCCGGTGCCGCTGGCACCGAAGTACGGCGTGATGACCTCGGCCCGGCCGTCATAGGCGCTCCAGCCGAGCACGCCCAGCAGCATCGCGGTGTCGTGCATGAAGCCCTCGCCATGGCCCTTGGCCGCGTACTCCGGCAGCATGGCGCAGAAGTCGGCCCACTCGCCCTGCTCCCACATCTGCACCACGCGACGGTCCAGCGTCTCCAGGAAAGGGCTCCAGATGCGAAAGGCATATTCCGGCGCCAGGCCGTTCTGCGCAAAGCGGTGGCTGAGCGAGCCGCTGGCGAAGAAGGCCACCGTGCCGTCGTAGTGCTGCTCCACTGCGCGGCGCATGGCCCAGCCCAGGCGCACGCTGTCGTTCAGGTAGTGGGCCGTGCACAGCGCCGAGACCGACACCGCCTTGAAACCCAGGTCGGCGTTCATGTAGCGCATCGGCACCAGCGTGCCGTACTCCGGCCCCAGCGTGGTGGCATGGTGGGCCATGGTGTCCACGCCGTGCTCGTTGCACACCTGCGCCAGCAGCTGGCCCAGCGCCGGGTTGCCCGGTATCTCGTAGGGCATGTTGCTGATGAAGTGCGGCAGCTCGTTGCTGGTGTAGACACCCTTGAAGTGCGGCGCGCAATTGAGGTGGTAGCTGGCATTGACCAGCCAGTGCGTGTCGAAGACCACGATGGTGTCCACGCCCTCGGCGCGGCAGCGGCGGGCGATCTCCACGTGGCCGTCGATGGCGTCCTGGCGCGTGCCCTTGCGCGGGCCGTCCAGCTCGCTCAGGTACATCGACGGCACGTGGGTGATCTTGGCGGCGAGTGCGACACGGCCCATGGCAGGTCTCCGTTCTGTAGGCGGCGCCGCCGCGTCAGGGCGTGCCGGCCAGGCGCACCACGAACAGCACCCACATCACGCCCAGCACCAGGCCGCTGAGCGCAAACACCTGGAAGCGGTGCATCACCTTGTTGTAGCCGACGTGGATGAAGCTGTGCACCACGCGCAGCGCCACATAGCCCCAGGCCAGGCCCAGCTGCAGCGGCGTGACGCTGCCGGTGGCCAGCAGCGCCAGCGCCAGCACGTAAAAGAGCACCGGCATCTCGAACAGGTTTTTGTAGTTGTCCGCGCCGCGGGTGTTCTGCAGAACGGCGGCCATCTGCGAGCTGCTGGGCATCTTCTGCGGGTGGATGCGGCGCTCCTTCATCTCGGCGATGCGCTCGCGCAGCATCAGGCCCATGACGACGACCGTCAGCAGCGCCAGCGCGGCCACGGGGTAGAGGATGGCGGACTGTCCGGGGGCCAGGGTCATGCGTTGTCTCCGTTGATGTGTGGGGCGTCAGGCCGGGGTCACACGCCCCAGTGCGGGATGTGGTGGCCGCCCAGGCTGACGGCGATGTTCTTGGGCTCCAAAAACACCTCGTAGCTCCAGGTGCCGCCCTCGCGCCCGGTGCCGCTGGCCTTGGTGCCGCCGAAGGGCTGGCGCAGGTCGCGCACGTTCTGGCTGTTGACGAAGCACATGCCCGCCTCGATGGCCGCAGCCACCCGGTGCGCGCGGCCCAGGTTCTCGGTCCAGACATAGCTGGACAGGCCGTAGGCGATGTCGTTGGCGATGCGGATGGCATCGGCCTCGTCGGCAAACGGGATCAGGCAGGCCACCGGGCCGAAGATCTCGTCCTGCGCGATCTGCATGCGGTTGTCGACATCCGCAAACACCGTCGGCCAGACGAAGTTGCCGCGCTGCATGGCCGCCGGCAGCTCCGGCGCATAAGACGGCCGGTCGATGCCGCCGCACAGCATCTGCGCGCCCTCCTTCGGGCCCAGCTCGATGTAGTGGCGCACCTTGGCCAGGTGCTGCGGGCTGATCATGGGGCCGACGATGGTCTGCTCGTCCAGCGGGTCGCCGACGCGGATGCGCCGTGCCCGCTCCACGAAACGGTCGACGAAGCGCGCATAGATCGACCGCTGCACCAGGATGCGGCTGCCGGCGGTGCAGCGCTCGCCGTTGTTGCTGAAGATCATGAACACCGCGGCGTCGAGCGCGCGCTCGAAGTCCGCGTCGTCGAAGACCACGAACGGGCTCTTGCCGCCCAGCTCCATGCTGAACTTCTTCAGGCCCGCGGCCTGCACGATGCGGTTGCCGGTGGCGGTGGAGCCGGTGAAGGAGATGGCCCGCACGTCCGGATGCGCGCACAGCGGCTCGCCGGCCGTCTTGCCATAGCCGTGCACGATGTTCAGCACGCCGGCCGGTATGCCCGCCTCCAGCGCCAGCTCGCCCAGGCGCGCCGCGCTCATCGGCGACAGCTCGCTCATCTTCAGCACCGCGGTGTTGCCGAAGGCCAGGCAGGGCGCCACCTTCCAGGTCGCGGTCATGAAGGGCACGTTCCACGGGCTGATCAGCGCGCACACGCCGACGGGGTGGAACAGCGTGTAGTTCAGGTGCGTGGGCGTCGGGTAGGTGTGGCCGTCGACCCGCACGCACATCTCGGCAAAGTAGTGGAAGTTGTCGGCCGCGCGCGGCACCAGCTGCTTGCCTGTCTGTGCGATGACCTGGCCGGTGTCGCAGGTCTCGGTGCGGGCGATCTCGGGTACGTGCTTCGCAATCAGCTCGCCCAGGCGCCGCATCAGCCGCGCCCGGTCGGTGGCCGGCAGCCCGGCCCAGGCCGGAAACGCCGCCTTGGCTGCGGCCACCGCGGCGGCCACCTCGTCGGCACCGCCGGCGCTGACCTCGGCCAGCACGGCCTGCGTCGCCGGGTTGACGGTGGAAAAACTCTCGGCGCTGGAGCGCGGCTGGCCGGCGATCAGGTGGTCGATGCGCATGGGGGGTGGCGGATGGCGGGCGGGTCGTCGGGCGGGCGGCGGCCCGGCGCACCGGGCGCGGGCCTGTCGTGCCTGCAACGCGGCACGGCGCGAAGGATAGACGATGGGCGCCGGCAGCCGGCACACGCTGTACCGGACACACCAAGCCCGCAGGCGCGGTGCCGGCGGTCAGGGGTCCTGGCGGTCGAACTGGAAGTCGCACCGGCGGCCGGTCAGCCGCTGCCCCGTGCCGGCCCTGGCATCGAACTGCGCCTTGACCCGGTAGGTGTAGGGCTTGCCGCGCTGGGCGCCGTTGATGGCATGCCTGGCGTTGTCGACGATGCCGTCCAGCCGCAGCGTGGCGCTGCCGTCGTCGGCGATGCGGCCCCGCAGGTGATGCCAGCCGGGCTGGTTCTCGGTGCCATACGTCGCGCTGAACTGCCGGCCGGCGACCTGGCCCTTGAACCGGTGCGTGTAGCCCAGCGCATCGTCGCTGGCGGCCTGGTGCGGCGGGCACACCATGGTCACGGCCCAGGTGCCGTCCAGCGCCGAGGCGGCCGCCGGGCCGGCATGCCCCAAAGCCAGGGCAGCGAGCAGGATGGCGAGACGCGGCATGGCGGACTCCTGTGGGGGCAGGCCGCGATCGTAGCGGCGATGTCGCTGGCGCACCGCGGCGCATGCGCGCCGCGGCCGGTCAGGCAGGGCCGGGTGCGGGACCGATGCCGAAGGCCGCATCACCCACGATGCGGTTGGCTAGCACGCCCAGTCCCTGGACCTCGCACTCGACGAGGTCGCCCTCGCTGACGTTGACCACGCCCTCGGGCGTGCCGGTCAGGATGACATCGCCGGGCGCCAGCGTCATGAAGCCGCTGAGGTACTCGATGAGCGCGGCGACCGAGTGCACCATGTCGCCGGTGTGGCCGGCCTGGGTGACGACGCCGTTGACGCGGGTCTCCAGCCGCAACGTCTGGGGGTCGGGCACCTCGTCGGCGCTGACCAGCCAGGGGCCGAGCACGGTGCCGCCGTCGCGGTTCTTGACGCGCAGGTTGGGGCGGTACCAGTTTTCCAGGTAGTCGCGCACCGCATAGTCGTTGGCCACGGTGTAGCCGGCGACGTAAGCCAACGCGTCGGCCGCGGCCACGCGCCGAGCGGTGCGGCCCATCACCACCGCCAGCTCGCACTCGTAGTGCATGAAGGCCACGCCCGCCGGCCGGCGCGTGGCACCGTTGTGCCCGATCAGCGACGACGGCGTCTTCAAAAAGACCAGCGGCTCGTCCTCCGCCGCCTTGCCGGAGGCCAGCTCGCGGGCCAGCTCTTTGCGGTGCTCGGCATAGTTGACGCCCACCGCGATGATGGTGCCCACCGCAAAAGGCGGCAGCCACACCACCTCAGCCGCAGCGACGCTGCGGCCATCCGCCAGGCGCAGCCCGGCGCCGTGCGGCGTGGCGGTGTGCACCGCGCCGCCATAGGCCACGCGTGCGGTCCTCATGCCACCACCTCCTCGGCCGCCAGGCGGAAGCCCAGCGCCGGCAGGCCGTCGATCTCGATGCGCACCGCCTGCCCGGCACGGGCCAGCGGCGCCCCGTGCGACGCGCCCGTCAGCACCACGTCGCCCGGGTGCAGGGTCATGAAGCCGCTGATGTCGGCCACCAGCTGCGCGGCGTCGCGGATGCGATCACCCGTATCGGCGTCGTGCGCCAGCTGGCCGTCGATGAACACCCGCATGCCCAACGCGCCCGGCCCGGCGGCGGGCATGGCCACGACATCGCCCATCGGGCAGAAGCCATCGCGCACCTTGAAGCGCAGCGACGGCCGGTAGAAGGACGCATGCGGCAGGCTCAGGTCGGCCACCACCACCGCGCCGGCGATGCAGCCACGCGCCGCATCCACCGACACCCGGCAGGCCGTGGCGCCGACGACAAGGCCGAGGCAGGCGGCCACCTGGACAGACTCGCCCGGCGGCAGATGCACCAGCGCGCCGTCGCGCACCTGCGTGTTGCGGGGCTTGACATACAGCACCGGCGCCTGGGGTGGCGCCTTGTACGGCGGCGCCGAGGCGGCGTCACCCAGCGCGGCCAGCGCGGGGCGGTGGTTCAGCCAGGTGCCGACGACGGTGCCGGAGAGCCGGGGCCATGTGGAGGTCAGGGAGGTCAGG
>JBJXHB010000182.1:0-6069 GCA_046160725.1 Aquabacterium sp. | reverse complement strand
TCGGTCATGGGCGTCAGCGGGTGGTCGCGCATGCCGCTGTCGCTGAGCAGTACGTCGCCGACGAACAGATGACCCTTGAACACAGTGCGGCCGTTGTCCGGGAAGGCCGGCGTCACGACGCAGAACGGCGCCTGCAGCGCGTCCATCAGCGCCTCGGTCACGGGGCCGATGTTGCCGGCCGGCGTGCTGTCGAAGGTCGAGCAGACCTTGAAGTAGACCTGCTGCGCGCCCTGCGCCTGCAGCCAGGCCAGGGCGGCCAGAGACTGCGCCACCGCGTCATGCGGCGCGATGGTGCGGGATTTCAGCGCCACCACCACCGCATCGGCCTCGGCCGACAGCGGCCCGACGGGCACGCCGTTGCACTGCACGACGCGCATGCCGGCGCGCACCAGGTTGTTGGCCAGGTCGGTCGCGCCGGTGAAGTCGTCGGCGATGCAGCCCAGCAGGACCGGCTTCATGGCTTGGGTGTCCCGGTGCCGGCCGGCAGCTTGATGCCCGGAAAGATCTTGATCACGGCGCTGTCGTCCTCGCGCGCAAAGCCGGCCGTGCTGGCCTGCATGAACATCTGGTGCGCGGTGCTCGACAGCGGCAGCGGGAACTTGCTGGCCCGGGCCATGTCCAGCACCAGGCCGAGGTCCTTGACGAAGATGTCCACCGCCGACAGCGGTGTGTAGTCGCCGGCCAGGACATGGGCCATTCGGTTCTCGAACATCCAGCTGTTGCCCGCGCTGTGGGTGATGACCTCGTAGAGCGCGGCCGGGTCGACGCCCTCGCGCAGGCCCAGGGCCATGGCCTCGGCCGCCGCGGCGATGTGCACGCCGGCCAACAGCTGGTTGATGATCTTCACCTGGCTGCCGGCGCCGGCCCGGTCGCCCAGCCGGTAGACCTTGGCCGCCATCGCGTCCAGCGCCGGCTGTGCGATGCCAAAGGCCTCGGGCCGGCCGGCCGTCATCATCGTCATCTGGCCGCTGGCGGCCTTGGCCGCGCCGCCGGAGATCGGCGCGTCGATATAGCGCAGGCCCATGGCCTCCAGCCGGGCCTCGAGCGCCACCGACCAGTTCGGGTCGACGGTGGAGCACATCACGAAGACGCTGCCGGGCCGCATGGCGGCGGCACAGCCGGGCGTGGTGGCGTCGCCGAACAGCACCGACTCCGTCTGTGCCGCGTTCACCACCACCGACACCACCACGTCACTGGTCGCCGCCAGCTCGGCCAACGTGCCGCAGGGCACGCCGCCGGCGGCCGCCAGACCCTGCGCCACCCCGGGCCGCACGTCGTACAGCCGCGGCCCGAAGCCGGCGCGGCACAGCGACTGCGCCATGCCGGCGCCCATGGCGCCGAGGCCGACGACACCAACAGTCGCCCGGGTGGGCGGGAAAGCGGGGCGTGATGCGGTCACCTTGGGTCTCGGCGGAGGGGGCGATGAAGGCGCCGGCGATGAGCAGGCGCGCGGCCCGAATTCATCAGGTCATCATACAACTTGAGCCCAGGGCCGCCGTGGTGCCGGGCGCGGCCGGCACGGGCTCAAGACGGGTCCGGGAAACGGTGATACATGAAGAAGTCGGCGTCCTGCTTCCAGCCACGCGCCTCGTACAGCGCCTGCCCGGCCGTGTTGGTCCGCATGACGTTCAGCGTCACCCGCGTCGAGCCATGGCACCAGGCATGGGCCTCCACCGCCGCCAGCAACCGGCTGGCCACGCCCCGGCGGCGGCCGGCGTCGGTCACGAAGAGGTCGTTGAGGATCATCACCCGCGCCAGTGCCGTCGACGAGAAGCTCGGGTAGAGCTGCGCAAAGCCCAGCGGCTCGGCGCCATCGAGCGCCAGGTACACCACCGACTCGCCATGGTCGAAACGCGCCAGCAGAAAGGCGCGCACCGCGGCCAGATCGCTGGCACGGCCCTGGTGGACACGGAACTGGTTCAGCAGGTCCGCCACCAGGTCCAGGTCGGCCAGGACGGCCTGGCGGACGGTGATGCCGCTCATGACGCCTTGGCTGTCAGGCCACCGCCTCGGTGGTGACGATCACCGCGCCCAGCTGCCGCGCCATGGACTGGAAGCGCGATGCCAGCAGCGCCGGGTTCAGCACGCCTCGGAACTCGTTGACGATGAAGGTCTCGTTGCCGCGCCGGATCTCGAAGCGATAGATCTCGTTGCCGTCGGCACGGCCCGAGATGACCATGTCGCTGTTGTCCGAGATCAGGATCTTGTTGCCCACGGGCGACTCGTTCTCGAAATGGCGACTGCCCTTGACGACCGAAACCAGCATCCACATGGGAGCCTTTCGAGCGTGAGGAGACCAGCGCGCCGAAGGGCCCGGGGCACACCCCGGTGTCGGCCCCGTTCACGCGGGTGTGGGGCAGGATAGTCCACTTCCCGTCGCCGTCACCGCCGGCCCTGCCGGCACCGGCCCGACACCGCCCCGGCCGCACGCTCAGATCACCGCCTCGATGACCATCGGCCCGGGCGTGCGCACCGCCGCGGCCAGCAGGTCGTGGAAGCGCTCCGCCGTGTCGGCCCGCTCGGCCGCCACGCCCATGCCGCGCGCCAGCTGCACGAAGTCCAGCGCCGGGTCGTCGATGTCCAGCATGCGCCGCGCATTGCGGCCCGGAGCACCCGCGCCCACCGCCGTCAGCTCGCCGTGCAGGATGGCATAGCCGCGGTTGGCATAGACGATGGTCACCACGTCCAGCCGCTCGCGGGCCTGGGTCCACAGGCCCTGCAGGGTGTACATCGCGCTGCCATCGGCCTGCAGACCGATCACCTTGCGCCCGGGTGCGGCGATGGCAGCGCCGGTTGCCAGCGGTATGCCCAGGCCGATGGCGCCGCCGGTGAGCTGCAGGTAGTCGTGCGGCGCGGCGTGCCAGCTGCCGGGGAAGAAGTCGCGGCCGTTGCTGACGCTCTCGTCGCAGATGATGGCCTGCTCGGGCATCAGCGCCACGACGCTGCGCGAGATGGCGCTGGCGGTGAGCGTGCCGGTGGCGGGCCCGGGCAGGTCCTGCCGCTGCGCCACCAGCCCGGAGGTGTCCGCGGTGCCGTGCGGGTCCACCGCCGCGGCCAGCTCGCGCAGCGCGGCCACGCCGTCCTGCTGGGGCGTGGTCAGCGTGACCACGTCGCAGCCCGCCGGCAGCATGCTGCTGGGCCGGTCCGGGTAGCCGAAGAAGCCCACCGGCGCCTTGGCCCCCACCAGCACCAGGCGCTGGATGTCGGACAGCCGCTTCAGCGCCACGTCCACCACATAGGCCACGCGGTCCAGCTTGAGCCGGCCCAGGCCGCGCTGGACGCGCGCATTGGCCTGCTGGGTCAGCAGCCGGCAGCCGGTGGCCGCCGCGATGCGCGCGGCATAGCCCAGGCCCTCGTCACGCAGCGCGCGGCCGGCCAGCAGAAGCACGGTGCCGCCGTGCGGCCCGCGCTGGCGCAGGGCGTCGGCCAGGCGGCCCACCAAGGCCACATCCGGCGCGGCCGGCGCAACGGCGGGCAGCAGCGGCGGCACCTGGCCGCGGGTCGGGCCCCAGGCATGATCGGCCGGCAGGATCAGGGTGGCCACGCGGCCGGGGGCGGCACGGGCCTCGCGCACGGCCCGCGCGGTGTCGTCGCCGATGGCGTCGGCGCTGGCGATGCGGTGCACCCAGTCCGACACCGGCCGGGCCAGGCTCTCGATGTCGGATGTCAGCGGCGCGTCGGCATGCAGGTGCCAGGCCGCATGGTCGCCGACCACGTTGACCATGGGCGTGCGGGCGCGGCGCGCGTTGTGCAGGTTGGCGCCCGCGTTGGCCAGACCCGGCCCGGTGTGGAAAAGCGTGCTGGCCGGCTTGTCGGCCATGCGGGCATAGCCGTCGGCGGCGCCGGCGACCACGCCCTCGCTCAGGCCCAGCACGCAGCGCATGCCCGGCTGGCGGTCCAGCGCGGCCACGAAGTGCATCTCCGACGTACCCGGGTTGGCAAAGCAGTGATCCACCCCGTGCGCCAGCAGGGTCTCGCACAACAGGTCGGCCCCGGTGTGGCCGGGCGCGGCGGCGGTGGAGCCGGGCGTGGTGCCGGCCGGCGCCTGGCCCAGGCGCTGGGGCGAGTTGGCGAGATCAGCTGTTGTAGCGGTCAAGGGTCAATCCTTCGGTGTCGATGGTCGTCGTGCGGCCGCTCCTCCAGTCGGCCAACAGCGCGCCAGTGCCGGCGGCCATGGTCCAGCCCAGCGTGCCGTGGCCGGTGGCCAGCCACAGGTTGGGCACGGGGCTCGGCCCCACCACGGGCGTGCCGTCGGGTGTCATCGGGCGCAGGCCGGTCCAGAAGCTGGCCTTGGATACATCGCCGCCGCGCGGGAACAGGTCGGTCACCACATGCTCCAGCGTGCCCCGGCGGCGCGGGCTCAGCGCCAGGTCGTAGCCGCTGAGCTGGGCCGTGCCACCGACGCGGATGCGGTCGCCGAGCCGGGTGACGGCCACCTTGTGGGTCTCGTCCATGATGGTGGATTCCGGCGCCGCGCTTGCATCGGTGATCGGCACCGTGATCGAGAAGCCCTTGACCGGGTACACCGGCAGCCGCAGGCCCAGCGGCGCCAACAGCATCGGCGAATAGCTGCCCAGGGCCAGCAGCACACGGTCGGCCCGCAGCTCGCCGGCGTCGGTGAGCACGCCGGTCACGGCGCCCTTCGCGTCGCGCAGCAGGCGCTGCACCGAGGTGCCGAAGCGGAACGTCGCGCCCGCCCGCTGCGCCAGCTCGGCGATGCGGTTGGTGAACAGGAAGCAGTCGCCAGTCTCGTCGTTGGGCAGGCGCAAGGCGCCGACGAACTTGTGCTGGGTGTCCTTGAGCGCCGGCTCGTACTGCAGGAAGCCGGCGCGGTCCAGCACTTGGTAGGGCACGCCGTACTGCTGCAGCACCTCGACATCCTTGCCCACGCCGTCCAGCTGGGCCTGGGTGCGGAACAGCTGCAGCGTGCCCTGCATGCGCTCGTCGTACGCCATGCCGGTGTCGCGCCGCAGCGCGATCATGCAGTCGCGGCTGTACTCGGCCAGCCGCACCATGCGCGCCTTGTTGACCGCATAGCGGGCCTCGGTGCAGTTGGCCAGCAGCGCCATGGCCCAGCGCCACATGCCCGGGTCCAGCATGGGCTTGATGACCAGCGGTGTGTGGGTCATCAGCAGCCACTTGACGGCCTTGACCCACAGCCCGGGCGAGGCCCAGGGCGCCGAGTAGCCCGGCGACACCTCGCCCGCGTTGGCAAAGCTGGTCTCCAGGGCCGGGCCGGCCTGGCGCTCCAGCACGGTGACCTCATGGCCGGCACGGGCCAGGTAGTAGGCGGTGGTGGCGCCGATGACGCCGCTGCCCAGAATCAGGATGCGCATGGCCGGGCAATGTAGCGCCCGCCGCTGTCCTGCCCATCCGGAGTCGCCGCAAGGGTTGCCGGCCCATCCGGCCGGGCGGCGGCGGCGCGGAAGGGCGCGCCGCGCCGCGGCAGGTCATCCGGGACCGGTCTGTTGCTGCGCCAGCAGGCGGTCGCGCAGTGCGCGGTGCTGGATCTTGCCCGTGGCCGTCCGCGGCAACTGGGCCTCGGTGATGAACTGGAAGCGCCGTGGCCGCTTGAAGCCCGCCAGCCGCTCGCGGCACCAGGCGCCAAGCTGGTCGGCCAGTGGCGTCGTCGCCGCGTCGGCCGGCTGCAGGCTGCGCACCACCACCACCGCCAGCACCGTCTCGCCCCATTTGGCGTCGGGCATGCCGACCACGGCCACATCCTGCACCGCCGGGTGCGCGGCCAACACGGCCTCCACCTCCGACGGATAGATGTTCTCGCCGCCGCTGATGATCATGTTGCTCTTGCGGTCGACCAGGTGCAGGTAGCCGTCGGCGTCGCGCCGCGCCAGGTCGCCCACCGAGCACCACTCGCCGTCGAAGGCCTCGGCGGTCTTCTCCGGGTTGCGCCAGTAGCCGTCGAACGTGTACGCGGTGCGCGAGTACAACTCGCCGACCTCGCCGTCCGCAACCTCGTGGCCTTCGGGGTCGAGCAGCCGGATCGCGCCCGATCCGGCCCACTCGCGCCCGACCGAGCCGATGCGCTCGATCTGCTCGTCGGGCCTGAGG
>JBJXHB010000181.1:0-4975 GCA_046160725.1 Aquabacterium sp. | reverse complement strand
CCCGGTACAGGCTGCGCGAGACCTTCTTGCCCAACCAGTAGCCAATCCTGAAGTAGGCATAGGCATTGAAGGCCGGCACGATCTCGCGGGCATAGCGCTGGACGCGCTGCATGGCCACCTCGCGCGGGATGCCCTGCGTGTCGGCCGCGTCGCGCAGCGCGCCGTCGCGCGTCAGGCCGCCCTCCGGAAACACCGCCTGCGTGACACCGGCCTCGGTGGCCATGGTGATGTAGCGCTCCAGCACCCGACGGTACAGGTCGTCCTTGGAGTTGCGGCGCACGAAGTACGCGCCCATCGAGCGGATCAGCTGCTGCAGGCCCCAGACCTGGGCCCATTCGCCCACCGCATACGACAGCGCCGCGCGCTCGGCCGCCAGGTACGACGCGATGATGTAGTCCATGTTGCTGCGATGGTTCATCACGAACACCACCGTCGCATCCTCGGGTATCGCGTTCAGGCCGGCATCATCCGTGGTGCCGATGCGCACCCGGTACAGGCTGCGCGAGACCTTCTTGCCCAACCAGTAGCCAATCCTGAAGTAGGCATAGGCGTTGAAGGCCGGCACGATCTCGCGGGCATAGCGCTGGACGCGCTGCATGGCCACCTCGCGTGGGATGCCCTGCGTGTCGGCCGCGTCGCGCAGCGCCTGCTGCACCTTGTCGTCGAACACCAACCGGTCGATCAACACCTGCCGCCGCACCTGCTGGAACGGCCGGATCTGGATCTTCAACCGGCTGGACACCTCGTCCAGCACCCGGTCCGCGCGGTTGCGCAGGAACCAGCGCACCGAGGGCACAAGCAGCCGGTCGAGCAGCGCCCAGGCGGCCAGAGCGCCGATGGCGATGGCCAGCCACAGGGGCAGGGTGACGGGGTTGTCCATGAGGGGCGTCGCGCGACCGAGGTGGGCGACGCCTCAATGTAGGGCAGTGCGGCACCCTCTACCATCCGCGCCTTCACCACCTGCGCGCACCCGCACCGCCCCGCCATGGCCACCAGCCTGCTTGCCCTGCTCGACGACATCGCCACCGTGCTGGACGACGTGGCGGTGATGACCAAGGTGGCGGCCAAGAAGACCGCCGGCGTGCTGGGCGACGACCTGGCCCTGAATGCCCAGCAGGTGGCCGGCGTCCAGGCCGACCGAGAGCTGCCGGTGGTGTGGGCCGTGGCCAAGGGCTCCAGCATCAACAAGGTCATCCTGGTGCCGCTGGCGCTGGCCATCAGTGCCTTCGCGTCCTGGCTGGTGACGCCGCTGCTGATGATCGGCGGCGCCTACCTGTGCTTCGAAGGGGTGGAGAAGCTGGCCCACAAGCTGCTGCACAGCCAAGAGGAGGATGCCGCCGAGGAGGCTGCGCTGGTCAAGGCCTTCGAGGACCCGGCGGTGGACATGGTGACCTTCGAGCGCGACAAGATCAAGGGCGCAGTCCGCACCGACTTCATCCTCTCGGCCGAGATCATCGTCATCGCGCTCGGCACGGTGGCCGACAAGCCGCTGGTCACCCAGGTGCTGACCCTGGTCGGCGTGGCGGTCCTGATGACCGTGGGCGTCTACGGCCTGGTGGTCGGCATCGTCAAGATCGACGACGCCGGCCTGGCGCTGAGCCGGCGCGCCAATGGCGCCGCGCAGGCGTTGGGGCGTGGCCTGCTGGCGTTTGCGCCATGGCTGATGAAGTTCCTGTCCGTGGCCGGTACGGCCGCGATGTTCCTGGTCGGTGGCAGCATCCTGGTGCACGGCTGGCCGGCCTTGCATCATGCGGTGCAGGCCGCCACCGGTGGCACCGCCGCTGCCGGCGCAGGCTGGTTGGTCGGCCTGTGGTCGGCCATTGGGCCGATGCTGGCCGACGCGCTGGTCGGCATCGTGGCCGGCGCCATCGTGCTGGCCGGCGTGACGGCGGTGACCCGGCTGTTTCGGCGCCAGGCCTGAGGCGGCCGGCAGCGCCCGCTACAGCAGGCCCAGGCGGCCGGCCTCCAGCACGGCCTCGGCCCGGTTGGTCACATCCAACTTGCGGTACAGCGTCTTGGCATAGCTGGCCACGGTGTGGCTGGTCAGGCCCAGGGCCTGGCCGGTCTCGGCGATGGTGAGGCCTCGGGCCAGCAGCCGCAGCACGTCCTGCTCGCGTGGACTCAGCGTGCTGACGCGGGTGGCATCGGGCTCGTGGAAATAGCCCAGCAGCCGCCGGGCAATCGGCGCCGACAGGGCCGGCGAGCCTGCAGCGATGCCGCGCAGCGCGTCGACCAGGTCCTCGATGCGACCGTCCTTGAGCAGATAGCCGGCCGCACCGGCGCGCAATGCGGGGAACAGATGCTGGTCGTCGGCGAACACCGTCGTCACCACGCTCAGCGGGCGCTGCGGGCTGCGGGCCAGCTGCTCGATCAAGGTGATGCCCGAGCCGTCCGGCAGATCCAGGTCCACGAGCGCCAGGTCCGGCAGGCCCTCGTCCAGCGCGGCCATGGCCTCGCGCAGGCTGGCGGCGCGCCGCACCGCCACGCCCGGGAAGGCCTGGGCCGCGGCCTGGGCCAACCAGTGGCCGACCTGGGGATGGTCGTCCAGCACCAGGACCGATTCGATGCGACGAATGGACGGCATGTTCATGCTCCTTGGGCGGTGGGCGGCAGCGCGCGCAACGGGTCGGGGCTGAGTGGCACCTGCACGTCCACGCAGGTGCCGCTCGGGGCGCCGGGCAGCCAGCGCGCGCGCCCGCCGATATCGGCAGCGCGCGCCTTGACGTTGTCGATGCCCTGGCCCGCCTCGACGGTGCAGCCGATGCCGTCGTCGCGCACCTGCAGTGTCAGGAGATCGTTGCCCGCGCGCCAGGCCATCTCGATTCGCTTGCCGCGGGAATGCTCGATGGCGTTGGACAGCAGCTCGCGCTGTATGCGCTCCAGCTGGTAGCGCTGACGCCCTGAGATCGGCGTGTCGCCCTGCAGCGACCAGTCCAGCTGGTAGCCGGCATCCTCGCAGCGCAGCTCGGCCTCGACCCGCCAATCGTCGGCCAGGGCCGCCAGTGCGCCGCCCTCGACCTGGCTGGTGGCGATCAGCGTGCGCATGTCGGCCAGGGCCTGGCGGGCGAGGTTGGCCTGCTGCTCGTCGCGCGCGCCATAGACCAGCGACAGCAGGCGCGCGCCCAGGTTGTCGTGCAGGTCGCGGTAGATGCGGTCGCGCTCCTGCGCCGCGCTGGCCTGTGCCAACAACACGTGGCGCTCGCCCCAGGCACGGTCAATCTCGGCGCCGGCGGCGGCGACACGCGCCTCCAGCGCCTCGTTGGCCTGCCGCACGGCGGCCACGCCGCGCGCCAGGCGCTGGGACAGGTGCACCAGGAACACCAGGAACATCACCGGCACTGTCAGGTGCGCCAGGTAGTAGCGGTCGCTCCACCAGACCGGCAGCACCAGCGCGTTCAGCAGTTGGTCGTGCACGCCGCTGGCCAGCACCAGCCCGAAGCTGACCACGAACACCGCCGAGGTCGCGTCGCGGTGCCGCCAGCCGTGCCGCGCCGTCCAGGCGACCGCGTACACCCCGAACAGCGACATCAGCCCGTGCAGCACGGGGTTGATCCGGGACAGCTGCGGCAAATCGATCACCGCATAAGTGACCACGCAAACCGCTGCGGCGCTGCCGACCAGCATCTCGACACGCGGCCGGCGCACGCCGAGCAGCCGGTGCAGCAGGCCGAACAGGGCGACATAGAAGGCGTCCACGCTGCTGTGGACCAGCCACCACCAGGTGCCGGCGGACACCGGTATGTCGCGCAGATGGTTGTTCAGCGAATAGGTCAGCCACAGGCTGGCCAACACCACGAACCAGGCATGCTCGCTGCGGCGGTCGGTGGCCCACAGCGCCAGCCCGGCCAGGATGGTCAGCAGCGTGACCCCGGTGGCCACCTGCGACAGGGTCACCTGGGACAGCAGGCGGTCCTCGTAGTCCGGCATCAACAGCCGCGCCGGTCCGAGCGCTGGCGGAAACAGATGCCCGAAGCCGGGGTAGACCCGCAAACGCACCATCAGTTCGTTGGCATCGGCGCGCCACATCGGCGCCGGCAGCCGTACCAGCAGCGGACGGTTCCAGTGTCGTGCCACAGGCTCGACGAAGCTTCCGCCGTCGCCGATCAGCTCGCCGTTGAACCACACCGCCGCGTTCATGCTGAAGCGCCACAAGTAAAGCGCCTGCGGCTCTGGTGGCGCCCCCCCGGGCAGCTTGAACCGGTACCAGCCGTTGATGCCCTGCTGCCAGCGCGCTGCGGCGCGCCAGTTTTCCGGCAGCGTCACCGGTGTCCAGGCCGCCCCGGGCGGTGGCGGCACCGCGCTGTCGACGATCGCGAGGTCCGCCTTCAGCAGAAGGTGCGGGTCGCCGATGCGGGTCGAGAAGGCTGCCTCTCCGCTCGGCGCGGTTTCCGCTGCGCCTGCAAACGGTGCCCAAAGGCCCAGTGCCACGATCGAGGCCAACAGCCAGTCCCGCAGGCGTCGGACCCGACCCCGCGCGCCGGGCCAGGTTCGGTGGAACAGGGCGGGCCTCATGCGCGCACGATGACATGCCCGGCGCCGGAAGGCCACCCCTGTTCGTGGGTGGCGTGGCTCAGCCCGGCTTCTTCTCGCGCGGCAGCCGGCCCATCAGGTAGAACTCGGCATTGGGCAGGAAGCCGGTGGCATTGGCCAGCCGGTTGGACATGCCAAAAAAGGCCGTGATCGCGGCAATGTCCCAGGCATCCTCGTCGTCCAGGCCATGAGCGTGCAGGGCCGCGAAGTCGGCATCGGCCAACTCGTGCGAGCGCTGGCAGACCTTCAGCGCGAAGTCGAGCATGGCCCGCTGGCGCGGCGCGATGTCGGCCTTGCGGTAGTTGACCGCCACCTGGTCGGCCACCAGCGGCTTTTTCTCATAGATGCGCAGGATGGCGCCATGGGCCACCACGCAATACAGGCACTGGTTGGCCGCCGAAGTGGCGACCACGATCATCTCGCGGTCGCCCTTGGTCAGGTGGCC
>JBJXHB010000180.1:0-12063 GCA_046160725.1 Aquabacterium sp. | reverse complement strand
GCCTCTTGCCTTGCCGGGGCATTCAACACTAAGCTTGTGAAAGCGCTTTCACGTCTTTCACGCCACCGAACTCCACGGAGACCCCGTCTCATGTCGAACCGAGCCCCCCTCTCCCTGCTGGCCGCCTGCTTGCTGGCCGGCGCCACTCTCGTCGGCTGTGGCGGTGGCGATGCCGAAGCACCGCCGCCGCCCATCGGCAACCGGCCCAGTGCACCCGACACCACGCCGCCGACGGTGCAGATCGCCAACAACGTGCCGGGCCCGGTGGCCAACGGGCCGGTGACCTTCACCTTCGTCTTCAGCGAGGACGTCGGCGTGAGCTTCGAAGCTGGCGACGTGGTGGTGGCAGGCGGCACGGCGGGCGGCTTCGCCCGCGTCGACGGCCGCCAGGCGACGCTGGTGGTCACGCCCACGCCCGGCATGGCCGGCCAGTTGAGTGTCAGCGTGGCGGCCGGGCGCTTCAGCGACATCGCCGGCAATGCGAATGCCGCGGCGGCGAGCGCGACCAAGGACTACATCGCATCCCAGACCATCACCTTCGCCTCACCCGGCAACCAGACCATCGGCGTGATGCCGCCGGCCCTGGTGGCCACGTCCAGTTCGAACCTGCCGGTCACGATCGTCTCGACCACCACGTCGGTCTGCACGGTCAGCGGCAGGGTGTTGACCCTGGTCTCCGGCGGCAGTTGCAGCCTGACGGCCAGCCAGGCCGGCGACTCGACCTACGGTCCGGCGGACCCGGTGATCCGGACTTTCACCGTCAGCGGTGGCGTGCCGGTCGACCTGGTGTTCTCCACCGGCTTCGCCGGCGGCAACCGCACGCCGGAGGGCGGCGCCTATTTCTCCTACAGCGGCAGCAACCTGGACGGCTTCAACTGCACCGGCGCCCCGGGCTGGTGCGGCAGCGGTGACGGTGGCACCGGCCCGACCAGCTTCTACTTCTCCTACTACCAGACACCCTCTGCCGCCACGGCCCTGTACAACGGCATCAGCGTGCTGGCCCCCGGCGTGACCACGGTCAGCGCAACCGGTGACACCGGCGGCGTGCAGGTCAACGGCCAGACCACGCTGGAGTTCACCTTCAACAACAATCCCGAGTGGCAGTCCAGCGGCACGAACAACTTCGGCGTGCTGCTGACCCTGGGCAAGTTCTATGACCTGGACGGCGGCCCGGGCGTGCAGCCCTGCAACATCAAGCTGCTGGCCGTGGTGACACCGCTCAACAACGGTGCGGCCACGCTGTACCGGCTGAACCTGAGCTCGTTCCAGATCATCCAGGCCTGCAACTCCGGCATCAACACGGTGGCAGCGGCCCTGGCCTCGGCACCGGTGTCCGAGGTGGCTTTCCAGGCCGCCGGCGGCGGCGCCGCCCTTCCCCCGGTCAACGGCCTGACGACCGGCGCCAATCTCTCGGTGGTGGCCAACGGGGTGTATCCGACCACCTTGGCGCTGACCGGCGGCATCAAGTTCGGCGCACCGCCCGCCCCCCGGGTCAGCTTCTCCACCGGCTTTGCCGGCGGCAACCGCACGCCCGAGGGCGGCGCCTACTTCTCCTACAGCGGCAGCAACCTGGACGGCTTCAACTGCACCGGCGGCCCGGGCTGGTGCGGCAGCGGCGACGGCGGCACCGGCCCGACCAGCTTCTTCTTTGCCTACTACCAGACGCCGTCGGCCGCCACGGCCCTCTATAACGGCATCAGCGTCCTGGCGCCCGGGGTGACGGCGGTCAGCGGCACGGGCAACACCGCGGGCGTGCAGCTGACCACCCAGACCACGGTCAACTTCACCTTCAACAACAACCCGGAGTGGCAATCCAGCGGCACCAACAACTTCGGCGTCCTGCTGACGCTGGGCAAGTTCTATGACCTGGACGGCGGCCCGGGCGTCACGCCCTGCAACATCAAGCTGCTGGCGGTCGTGACGCCGCTGAACAACGGCGCCGCCACGGCCTATGCCGTGCCGTTGAGCTCGTTCCAGATCATCCAGGCCTGCAACTCCGGCATCAACACCGTGACAGCGGCGCTGGCCTCGTCGCCGGTGTCGGAGGTCGCCTTCCAGGCCGCGGGTGGTGGTGCGGCGCTGCCGCCGGTGAATGGCAGGACCACTGGTGCCAACCTGTCGGTCGCCGCCAATGGCGTCTACCCGACGACCCTGGCCCTGACGGGCGGCATAAGCTTCGAGCCCTGAGCGCAGGCGGCATGGTTCAGGGGCCCGCTTCGGCGGGCCCTTGCGCTTCTGGCTCGCGTCGGGCCGCTGCGGCGGCCGCGATCGTCAACGGGCCAGGCCGAACAGCAAGCCGCGCTCGCGCGGCGGCAGTGCCTGCAGCAGCGGCGCGCGCGTCAGGTAGGTCTGACGCCAGGCTGCCGGCAACGTGGCCGCGGCATTGAGCATCCAGGCCCCCGCCCGCAGGGCAATGGTCTGGGTGAGGTCCGGATGCGACGGCGCCAGGGTCGCACACAAGGCTGCGGCGAGGGTGGGGAACATCACGGGGGCGATCAATCCCTGGTCCAGCCGGGCCCACAACTCAAGGGCCTGAGTCTGCGCACGTTGGGGTGGATCGGCGGCCGAGGGGCCCAGCCGGTGCAGTGCCGAGAGGCGGCTGGCCTGCAACATCAGCCACAGGCCTTGTGCGCCCTGGGCCTGTGCCTCGCTTGCGGCCAGCGACAACAGGGGCAGCACCGTCGCCGCGGGCAGGCCCGGCTGGGCCTGACACAGCAGGTGCGCCCGCTGCCGCAGGCGAGCCCCTTCGCCGCACACGTCCAGCAGCGCGTCGCTGGCTGCCGGCCCGCCCAGCGACAGCAGCAGAGCCGTCAGCCGGGCACGTTCGGCAGGCCGCAGGTCGTCACGCGTCGACAGGGCGCGCGCGCCCTTCAAGGCCAGGTCGGGCCGCCCCAGCTCGTGCTGAAACTGCAGGCACATCAACTCCATCCACACCGACTCCGACGTCGCGTGTCGTTGGCAAAGGGACTGCATCTGCTCGCTTGCGGCCAGCGCGGCGCCCAGGTCGCCCAAGGGGGCCAGGACCTGCAGCGAAACCTGCCACACCCAAGCCTGCGCGGCGAGGTCGTCCTCGTCCTCCAGACGGGCGTGGGTCGACTTCGTGTGTTGGTGCCATGTCCGCGTGGCCTGGGCGTCGCCGAACTCCAGCGCCAGCGGCGCCAGCGTGGCCGCCGCACTGAGCGCCGAATGGGTGCGCCCCATCTGCTGCGCCAGATCGAAGGACTGCGCGATGCGGATGCGCCCCTGATCCATATGACCCCAGCTGCTGGCGAACAGGCCCAATGCCTCCGTGATCCGGAAGCGGCGCGTGACAGGGTCCAGGCGTGCCGTCTGCGGGTCGACCGCATCGAGTCGGATGAGCGCGCGCTCGGCATAGTCCGTGGCCGGCCGTTCGGCCTGCTCGTTCCAGGCGACGACGCACAGATCCCACAGCAATTCCACCTCGATCTCGGCCAGGTCGGCCCGGCGTGCCTGTGCCAGCGCCGCTTCAGCCACCCGCCGGGCCTGGTCGAAGTTTCGTGCGTGGAAGAGCAGGTAGAAGGTGACACAGGCCGCACTGGCCATCTCGCCGTCGTTGTCGGCCAGCGCCAGCAGGGACTGTTCGCAACGCTTCGTGGCGCCGAAGTCCTCGATCTCGGTGTAGCCGTCGGCCGCTCGCAACCAGGCATTGAAGGCGTCGTGCCGGTGGCCGTGCCGCTGCTGGATGTCGGCACTGCGTTCGTATAGCCGTGCCGCCTCCTGCAGCCGGCCCAAGGCCGCCGCCCGGCGGCCCGCCTGCAGCAGCAGGGGCGCGGCCGGCAAAGGCATGCCCGCCGCCAGCCAGTGCTCGGCGACCCGGACGGGCTCTCCCCCATCGTGCGCCAGCAACGCCGCCACCTCCGCGTGCAGCAACCGGGCAATGGCCTGCGGCAGTGTGTCGCGCGCGGCCTGCGCGATAAGGTCGTGCGCGAAGCGGTCGCCGCTGACCACCTGCGCCGCTTCCAGCTCGGCCCAGGCATCGGCCAGCTGCAGCGGGCGCTGGCCCAGCACCCGGGCCACCAGCGACGCCGTGCCGTCCTGGCCCAACACCGCCATGCAGCGGGCAACCTGCACCGCAGGCGGGCTCAAGCGCGCCAGCCGAAGCTGGACCAGGCGAACCACCGTGGGCGCGGCCGGCAGGGCCATCGACGCTGGCTGCCCGGCGGGCAGCGACTTCAGCGTTTCCAGCACAAACAGCGGGTTCCCGCCGGTGTGGCGAATCAACCGGTGTGCCTGCTCCGGGCTGGCCCAAGGCGTGGCGCCGACCGACTCCAGCAGGCGCATCATGCCGGCGGCGTCCAGCGGCCCGAGCGCCAGTTGGAACGTGGTGGCCGCCTGTTGCAGGCCTCCGACCCAGGCCTGCAGCGCAGGCTCGCCCGCGCCCGGCCGCAAGGCCAGCAACCAGGCGCAGGCTGGGCCACCCGTCAGACCTTGCAGCAGCTCGATGCTGGCACTGTCGGCATAGTGCAGGTCATCCAGCATCAACACCGTCAGGCCATGGCGTTGCGCGCCGGCCAGCAGGCGCTGGGCGCCTGCACGCAGCCGTGTGACTTGGCTAGTCGGCCGTGGCACAGCCGCATCGCCCCACTCGGGCAGCAACAGCGCCAGTGCCGAACGGGTCCGGGCATCGGGCGGCTGCGCATCGCGGGCCGCCAGCTCGCGCAACCAGCGGGTGGCCAGCGCGTATGGGACGCCCCGGTCACCGGGCCGGGCAGCCACCGCGAGAACGGCCGTGCCCGGCAGACCCTGCCGGGCGGCGTCCATCAGGCGCGTCTTGCCCATGCCGGCTTCGCCCACCAGCAGCACTGTTGCGCGCTGCTGCAGCTGACCGAGAAGCCCCTGCAGTTCGGCATCGCGCCCGGCCAGCGACGGTGGCCGCTGCAGGGCGGTGGGCATAGGCGCCAGACCCGATGGCACCGATGCCGCGGCCTGCGCCTGGCGGACCAGCCGCACCAGGGCCAGGGTCTGGGCATCCGGCTGGGCATCCAGGTCGCGCGACAACATCTGCTGCAACTGTGCGAACTGGGCCAACGCCTGGTCCGCCTCGCCGCGCAGGTAGAGCACGCGCATCAGTTCGCGGTGGTGCGCTTCGTTGCCGGGGTCAACGGCGACCAGGCCCTCGGCGGCAGTGCGGGCCTGGTCGAGGTCGGCCGCAGCCTCGGCGCGGGTCAGGCGTTGGCGCAACGCGGCCGCCAAGCTCGCCCGCCGCGCATGGCGCTGCGCCGCCAACCAGGTCTCGAACGCCTCACAGTCGGCATAGTCGAGCGGGCCCAGCAGGCTGTCCGGCCCATCACCGTCGATGTCGTGCCGCAGGTCGGGCATCAAGGCCAGCGTCTGCGCGCCGTCGATCAAGGCATGACCAAAGGTCTGCC
Source organism: Aquabacterium sp. (assembly GCA_046160725.1). GTDB lineage: Bacteria > Pseudomonadota > Gammaproteobacteria > Burkholderiales > Burkholderiaceae_C > JBJXHB01. Next base: position 6,673 of record JBJXHB010000180.1, on the reverse strand, counting down.
TGAAGCGCAGCAACTGCTGCCGAAGGTTGCGACGCGGATCATCCGAGTCGGGCCAGAGCATCGTCGCGGCGCGCTGCCGGCTGAGGCCGGGCTCCAGCACGGCCAACGCCAGCAAGGCAGCGGCGCGCCGCTCCAGGGGCACCGCACCGCCCGCCGGCAGGAGGACGGCCGGGTCGCCCAGCAGGCGAAGCCGCGGCAGGTCGGCGGGTGCAGGGTCGCTCATCATTCGATGATCACCCAAATTGGCACCTGCAACAGGCCGAAGCCTGGCCATCACGGCGGTACTGCCCCGGCGGCCAGCCTCAGGCCTGCCGATTCTGGCGACGCAGCGCCCGCAGCGCCAGGCCCAGCGGCAGCATCAAGGCCACCGCCGGCTCCGGCACGGCCGTGACGTCATAGGTGCCAGCCGACAGCCAGCCCTCGGCTGTACAGGCGCCGGTACCCGTGCCGTAGTAACAGATGGCGCCGGCCAGGCCATCCAGGCTCAGCCGTTCCAGGGTCGGCGCGACGGTCGAGCCGCTGTACAGCACCTGTGGCGTGACCAGGATCATCTGCATCAAGTCCCCGGGCACCAGCAGGTCGCGCAGCCTGACATCCAGACCAAAGTAGTTGAAGTCGGCGTAGTTGAACCAGCCAAGAGTATTGACCGTGCTGCGGACCGCACTGCCGTTGAAGACGGCATCGACGCCGATGTTGCGCAACAGGAAGGCAAAGTCGCCCTCCGGCATGACACCGACCAGGGGCTCCGGCAGCTCGAACGCGACAGACAAGCTGCCAACGCCATCCACCATCGACGGTAGCGTGAAGTTTGAAGTCATCGACACGCGCAGCACGTCGGCATGCGCTGCCACGGCAGCGGCTGTGAGGCAGAGGACTGCCAGGGTCTTGCGCAGGGTGTTCATGGAGGCTCCTTGAGACGCGCATCGGCGCCGGTTGTGGTCAGGCGCGCAGCGGGCTCCCACCGGCAGGAGGGCGCATCGCGCTGCGGCTGATGGGGACTTTGCGACCACCGCCGTCACGCAAGCGTCACGTCGGGTCTGGCGCGTGCCGGCGCTCCATGCGCCTGTCCAAACCCGCGAGCTTGCCGAGTCGCCCCAGAGGCAAGCAAGGCGCCGCGCACCGGGCCGCTGGAAAAGCGGCCAAGCCGCCGACCGCGCCGGGGGTGCTTCTGGGCCAGCCTGCCCCGGCGCTGGCCTACCCGAACCGCGCCTCGCGCTTCTCAAGCCCCGCCCGCACCGCCTCCAGCTGATGCGGGCTGCCCATCAAGGCCACCTGCTCGTCGCTCTCGGCCTGCAGCAGCGCCTGCGCGTCGCCGTCCAGGACGGCATTGGCCTGGTTCATCAGCCGCTTTGCGGCGGCCAGCGCGGCCGGGCTCTTGCCGACCAGCTCGGCGGCCAGCGCGCGCGCATGGGCCAGCGGGTCTTCGACCACGGCGGTGGCCAGGCCGCAGGCCACGGCCTCGGCGCCGGTGACGATGCGGCCGGTGAAGGTCAGCTCGCGCAGCACGTCGTCGCGCAGCAGGCGGCGCATCAGCACCAGGCCGGCCATGTCGGGCACCAGGCCCCACTTGACCTCCATCACGCTCATGCGGGTGGCGGCGTCGATGTAGCGCAGGTCGGCGCCCAGGGCCAGCTGCAGGCCGCCGCCGAAGGCCACGCCGTGCACGGCCGCGATCACCGGCACCGCCAACTCGCGCCAGCCCATGGCCACGGCCTGCGCCGAGTTGGCAATGCCGTGGCTGCGCGGCCGCAGGTCGCGGCTGCCGCCGGCCGCGCCGTCGCGCAGGGCCTGCATGCGGCCCATGTCCAGCCCGGCGCAGAAGGCCCGGCCCTCGCCGCGCAGCACCACCACCCGCACGTCGCCGCGGGCTTTGATGGCCGCGACGGCGTCCAGCAGGGCCTGGAACATGGCCGCGTCCAGCGCGTTCATCTTGTCGGCGCGCACCAGGCAGACATCGGCGATGCCGCGGGCATCGACCTCGATGCGGACTCGATCGGACATGGGCGGGCTCCACGAAAGGGGAGCACGATTGTCGGCCCGGCCCCGCACTGCGTTTCGCGTCCTGTCATATGCCGACGCCCCGGCACCCACACAATGGGCCATCGGCCCGTTGGCCCCTGGAGAGACCGCATGCCCACCCCTGCCCGTTCAAGCCCGGCCGTACCGCGCCACCCCTTTGCGCGGACGCTGAAGCCGTTCACCACCGCGTCCGGCAAGACCGGGCTGCTGTACTCGCTGCCGGCCCTGGCCCGCACCCATCCCGGCATCCGGCGGCTGCCGGTCAGCCTGCGCATCGTGCTGGAGAGCGTGCTGCGCCACTGCGACGGGCGGCGCATCACGCCGGCGCATGTGGCCGAGTTGGCGCAGTGGCGGCCGGTGGCCGAGCGCAGCGCGGAGATCCCGTTCACCGTGGCCCGCGTGGTGCTGCAGGACTTCACCGGCGTGCCCTTGCTGGCCGACCTGGCTGCCATGCGCAACACCGCCGCCGACCTGGGCCGCAACCCCGGCGCCATCGAGCCCCTGGTGCCGGTGGACCTGGTGGTGGACCATTCGGTCATGGTCGACCACTACGGCAGCCCCAAGGCGCTGGACCTGAACATGAAGCTGGAGTTCCAGCGCAACCGTGAGCGCTATCAGTTCATGAAGTGGGGCATGCAGGCCTTCAAGACCTTCGGCGTGGTGCCCCCGGGCTTCGGCATCGTGCACCAGGTGAACCTGGAATACCTGGCCCGCGGCGTGCACAAGGCGGCGGCGCCGGCGGGCTTCGCGGCGGCGCCCGGCACCAGGGCGCCCCGGCTGTACTACCCCGACACGCTGGTCGGCACCGACAGCCACACCACCATGATCAACGGCATCGGCGTGGTGGGCTGGGGTGTCGGCGGCATCGAGGCCGAGGCGGCAATGCTGGGCCAGCCGGTGTACTTCCTGACGCCGGACGTGGTCGGCTTCGAGTTCACGGGCCAGCTGCGCGAGGGCGTCACCGCCACCGACCTGGTGCTGACGGTCACCGAGATCCTGCGCCAGCACAAGGTGGTGGGCAGCTTTGTCGAGTTCTTCGGCGAGGGCACCGCCTCGCTGGCCCTGCCCGACCGCGCCACCATTGCCAACATGGCGCCGGAGTACGGCGCGACCATGGGCTTCTTCCCGGTCGACGAGCGCACGCTGGACTACCTGCGCGGCACCGGCCGCAAGCGCAGCGAGATCGAGGCCTTCGAGGCCTACTTCCGCGCCCAGGGCCTGTTCGGCGTGCCGCGCCGCGGCGACATCGACTACAGCCGCGTGGTGACGCTGGACCTGAGCACCGTGGTGCCCAGCCTGGCCGGGCCCAAGCGCCCGCAGGACCGCGTCGAGATCACGCACCTGGCCTCACGCTTCGCGCAGCTATACAGCGCGCCGCAGGCGGACAACGGCTTCGGCCAGCCGGCCGACAAGCTGGCCGCGCCGGTGCGCACCGCATCGGGGCTGGACATCCGCAATGGCGACGTGCTGATCGCGGCCATCACCTCCTGCACCAACACCAGCAACCCGGGCGTGCTGCTGGCCGCCGGCCTGCTGGCGAAGAAGGCCGTCAAGGCCGGGCTCAAGGTCGCGCCGCACATCAAGACCTCGCTGGCGCCGGGCTCGCGAATCGTCACCGAGTACCTGGAGCGCGCCGGCCTGCTGCCGTACCTGGAGAAGCTGGGCTTCGCGGTCGCGGCCTACGGCTGCACCACCTGCATCGGCAACGCCGGCGACCTGACGCCGGAGATCAACCAGGCCATCACCACGAACGACCTGGTCTGCGCCGCGGTGCTGTCGGGCAACCGCAACTTCGAGGCCCGCATCCACCCCAACCTGAAGGCCAACTTCCTGGCCAGCCCGCCACTGGTGGTGGCCTATGCCATCGCCGGCAATGTCATGGTCGACCTGATGACGCAACCGGTCGGCACCGGCAAGGGCGGCAAGCCGGTCTACCTGGGCGACATCTGGCCGACCAGCGACGAGATCCACCGCCTGATGAAGCTGGCGATGAACCCCAAGGCCTATCGCGCCAACTACGACCGCGTCGCCGCCAAGCCCGGCAAGCTGTGGCAGGCCATCCAGGGCAGCCAGGGCCTGGTCTACGACTGGCCCGCCAGCACCTACATCGCCAGGCCGCCGTTCTTCGACGGCTTCACGCTGCAGCCACCGGCGGCCGAGTCCGGCGCCCCGGGCATCCGCGGCGCGCGGGTGATGGCGCTGTTCGGCGACAGCATCACCACCGACCACATCAGCCCGGCCGGCAGCTTCCGCGAGACCACGCCCGCCGGCCAGTGGCTGGCCCAGCGCGGCGTGGCCAAGGCCGACTTCAACAGCTACGGCGCGCGCCGCGGCCACCACGAGGTGATGATGCGCGGCACCTTTGCCAACGTGCGGGTGCGCAACCTGATGCTGCCGCTGCGCGACGACGGCAGCCGCGACGAGGGCGGCCTGACCCTGCACCAGCCCAGTGGCGAGCGGCTGCCGATCTACGATGCCGCCATGCGCTACGTGGCCGACGGCGTGCCCACGGTGGTGTTCGGTGGCGAGGAGTACGGCACGGGCTCCAGCCGCGACTGGGCGGCCAAGGGCACGCGGCTGCTGGGCATCCGCGCCGTGGTCGCGGCCAGCTTCGAGCGCATCCACCGCAGCAACCTGGTCGGCATGGGCGTGCTGCCGCTGCAGTTCAAGCCCGGCACCACCTGGCAGGGCCTGGGCCTGACCGGCATCGAGACCATCGACATCGAGCTGGGCGATGCCATCCGGCCACAGGCCGATGCCACCCTGGTCATCCACGGCGCCGACGGCAGCCGGCGCGACGTGACCCTGACCCTGCGCGTGGACACGCCGATCGAAGTCGACTACCTGCAGCATGGCGGCATCCTGCCGTACGTGCTGCGTCAACTCCTGGCAGCCTAGGGCACACATCGCGATGCGGGTGCTGGTCATCGGCGGCGGCGCCATCGGCGCCGCGGTGGCGCTGTTCCTGCGCCGGCTCGATGCCACGGTGGATGTCACCGTCGTCGAGCCGGACCCCGGCTTGGCGCTGGCCTCATCAGCCCGCTCGGCGGCGTCGATCCTGCAGCAGTTCTCGACGCCGTTGAACGTGCAGCTGTCGCGCTTCGGCCTGGCGCTGCTGCGAGACCCGGCGCCCTGGCTGGGCCTGGGCGGCGAGGTGCCGGACCTCGGCTTTGTCGAGTCCGGCTATCTGTTCCTGGCCACCACCGCCGCCGGCGCGCAGGTGCTGTGCGACAACCATGCGGTGCAGCGGGCCGAGGGTGCGCCGGTGGTCCTGCTGAGCGCGGATGTGCTGGCCCACCGCCTGCCCTGGCTGCGGGTGGAAGATGTGGCACTGGCCAGCCTGGGCGAAGGCAGCGAAGGCTGGTTCGACGGCTATGCCTTTGCGCGCGCCATGGCCGCGAGCGCACGCGCCGCCGGCGCCGTCTGGCGGCGCGCACGGGTGGCCGGCTTCGACACCGCCGGCGGCCAGCTGCAGGCGGCGCGGCTGAGCGACGGCAGCCTGCTCGGCGCCGATGTCTTCGTCAACGCTGCCGGGCCCTGGGCCGGTGCAGTCGGCGTACTGGCGGGCCTGCCGGTGCCGGTGCACGGCCGGCGCCGCACGGTGTTCGCGTTCAGCTGCCCGACGGCACTGCCCGGGCCGACACCGCTGGTGGTCGATCCATCAGGTTGCTGGTTTCGCAGCGAAGGTGCCGGCTTCATCGGCGGCTGGTCGCCGGGCCCTGGCGACGCCGACCCGGACGGCCTGCCGCTGGACCAGCCCGACCTGCAGCAGTTCGACGAACGCCTGTGGCCGGCCCTGGCCCACCGCGTGCCGGCCTTCGAGGCGCTGCGCCGGACCCGGGCCTGGGACGGCTACTACGAGGTGCACCCCGCCGACCACAACGCGCTGATCGGCCCGCACCCGGCCTGCGCCAACTTCATCCTCTGCAACGGCTTCTCCGGCCATGGCCTGCAGCACGCGGCCGGCGCCGGCCGCGGCGTGGCCGAGTGGATCGTGCAGGGGCGGTATGTCAGCCTGGACCTGTCGGCGCTATCGCCGCTGCGGCTGGCACAGGGCCGGCGCTATGTGGAGCAGGCGGTCATCTGAACCGTGTCCTGGGCCATGCCTCGAGGCGACGGGTGCCCGACGGAGCACGGACCGCCGCACGCCGGCCGGCCATGCCCGGCCTACAAATGAAACAAGTCGGCCGCCTGCGACACACGGACATGAAACCACCGCGGTCGACACTGCGCGCCATGCGCCGGCCATCCCGGACCTGCGCGGCTACCCCTAGCGGACCTGACCATGACCACCACATCCCACCGCCTTGCCATCGTCCTGTGCGCCGTCCTGCTGATGGCCGTGGCCCACGACACCTACGCCGCGCCGCCGCAGGCCGGCATCGAGGCGGCATTGGCCGCGGCACAGGAGACCAAGCGCGGCATCACGCTCAGCGTCGGCGGGCAGACCATCGGCGGCGCGGTGGTGAAGATCGACGCCGGTGGCGTGGTCGAGCTGCGCGGCCCTCAGGGCTCGAAGATCACGGTGCGCATCGATCGCATCGATGCCGTCACGCAGCCTTGATCCGTTGCGGCGGCGGGGCTGCCGCCCGGCCTCGTCAAGCGGTCGGATGCGCCGCCGCGCCGGATGCTGCAGGGCTCGACGCACTCGCAA
>JBJXHB010000179.1:0-6065 GCA_046160725.1 Aquabacterium sp. | reverse complement strand
GATCAGCAGGTCCGGCCCGCAGGCCAGGGCAATGGCGATGACCACGCGCTGGCGCTGGCCGCCGCTGAGCTGGTGCGGATAGGCGTCCAGCCGCCGTGCGGCCTGCGGCAGCTGCACCCGCTCCAGCAGCCGCAGCGCCTGCGCGCGCGCCGCGCCGGCGTCCAGGCCGCGGTGCAGGCGAAGGCTCTCGCCGATCTGGCGGCCGATGGGGTGCAGCGGGTTCAGCGCCGTCATCGGCTCCTGGAACACCATGCCGATGCGGTCGCCGCGCAGCGTGCACCACTGCGCCTCGTCCACACCCACCAGCTCGCGGCCGTCGAAGCGGATCGAGCCGCGCACCCGGGCGCCGTCCGGCAGCAGGCCCATCAGCGCCAGCGCGGTGATGCTCTTGCCGCAGCCGGACTCGCCGATCAGCCCCAGCGTGCGGCCGCGCGGCAGCGTGAAGGACACGTCGCGCAGGGCGTCGGCCGGGCCGCGCGCCGTCTGCAGCGTGACACCCAGGCCGCGCACCTCCAGCAGGGGTGCGGCGGACGCGGCGGCAGCCACCATCACGCCACCATCCCGGCCAGCAGGTCGCGGTAGGCCACGGCCACCCGCGGCGCCTGCGCCGCGCCCAGTGCGGCCAGCACGCGCCCGGCCTCGGCATGGCCGCTGGCGTCGTCCTGGCCGTCGGCCAGCACCACCTCCAGCTCCAGGAACGGCCCCAGGCCCTCGACCATGTCCAGGTGGATGCGCGTCGCCCCGGCCAGGAACAGCTGCCGGCGCTTGCGCACCCGTCCGGCCAGGCCGCAGCCGCGTGCCAGCGCCGCCTGCAGCGCATCGGCATCCGGCACCGCCACCCGCACATAGTCCGAGGCGCGCGAGGCCGGGTCGTCGTCGCGGTGGTAGTGGATCAGCTCGGCCGTGCCGTCGGCAAAGCGGCGCAGCTTCAGCCGGCCGTGCGGCACGGCGAAGAAGGTGTCGTCCTGGTCCAGCCAGGCCGGCGGCGCAGTGGCCAGCGCCGCCGCGCGCTGCGCCACGGCCGCCAGCTCGGCGGCGTCGCGCAGCCGGGCCTTGATCTCGATGTTGCGCGGCATGCGCCTGTGCCGCTCAGGCCGCTGCGCCCGGGCCGCCCACCATCTCCGACGCGATCTGGCGCAGCGCGCGCTCGAAGGTGTCGGCCGGCTGGCCACCCTGGATCAGGTATTCGTCGTTGATCACCACCGACGGCACGGCCGAGATGCCGGCCTGGTGCCAGCGCTGCTCGGCCGCGCGCACCTCGTCGGTGAACTGGCCGCTGTCCAGCACGGCGCGCGCCGCCTGGGCGTCCAGGCCCACCGCGGACGCGACCGCCACCAGCACGTCGGCCGCGCCGGGGTTGCGGCCCTCGCCGTGATAGGCCTTCAGCAGGCCATGCTTCAGCGCCCGCTGCGCCGCCGGCGACTGCAGGCCGGCCCAGTGCAGCAGCCGATGCGCGTCGAAGGTGTTCCACACCCGCGAGCGGGTGCCGAAAGTGAAGCCGACCTCGGCGCCGCGCTCGCGGATGGCGGCCTGGTTGCGCGCGATCTGGGCCGCGTCGATGCCGTACTTGGCACCCAGGTACTGCACCGTGTCGGCGCCCTCGGCCGGCATGTCCGGGTTCAGCTCGTAGGGCTGGAAGGCGATCTCCACCGCCACCTCGCCGTCCAGCTTGTCCAGCGCCGCCTCCAGCGCGTTCAGGCCGACGGCGCACCAGGGGCAGGCCACGTCGGAGACGAAATCGATGCGGATCGGGGTCATGTGGTGTCCTTGCAAGTCGGGTCGGTGGATGTCAGCGCTGGCGTGCCAGCTTGGGGTCGAGCAGGTCGCGCAGGCCGTCGCCCATGAGGGTCAGGCCCAGCACGGCCAGCGCGATGGCCGCGCCGGGATACACCGCCAGCATCGGCGCCTGGAACAGCTGGGTCTGGGCCTCGTTGAGCATGCGGCCCCAGCTGGGCTGCGGCGGCTGCGTACCCAGGCCCAGATAGGACAGTGCGGCCTCGGCCAGGATGGCCGTCGCAAACGAGATCGTGGCCTGCACCACCAGCACGCTGGCGATGTTGGGCAGCACATGGTCCAGCGTGATGCGCCGGGCGCCGAAGCCGGCCGCGCGGGCGGCCAGCACGTACTCGCGCGCCCAGACCGCGTTGGCCGCGCCGCGCGTGATGCGCACGAAAACCGGAATGTTGAAGATGCCGATGGCCACGATGCCGGTGACCAGCCCCGGCCCGACGATCGCGCCCAGCATGATGGCCGACAGCAGCGCCGGGAAGGCGAAGGTGAAGTCCGCTGCCCGCATGATCAGCTCCTCCGCCCAGCCGCGCCGGGCCGCGGCGATGCAGCCCAGCAACACGCCGACCGACAGCCCGATGCCCACGGCGATGACGCCGACCACGATGCTGTTCTGCGCCCCGACCAGCAGCTGCGAGGCGATGTCGCGGCCCAGGCTGTCGGTGCCGAACCAGTGCGTCGCGCTCGGCGCCAGCAGCTTGCTCGGTATGTCGATGTCCGCCGGCGGATAGGGCGACCACACCAGCGACACCAGCGCCGCCAGCCCCAGCAGCGCCGACAGCACGGCGCCGACCATGAACGACGGGTGCCGCCGCGCCCGCGCCGCAAAGCCCGGCAGGTCCGCCACCGCCCGGCCCTCAGGCATCGCTGGGCCTCAGCCGCGGGTCGACCAGCGCATACAGCACGTCCACCGCGAAGTTGACGACCACCACCACCGCCACCAGCAGCATCACCACGTCGCGCACCACCACCAGGTCGCGGTTGGCAATGGCCTGGAACACCAGCCGCCCGATGCCCGGCAGCACGAACACCTGCTCGATCACGATGGTGCCGGCGATCAGGTTGGCGAACTGCAGCCCCATGATCGTCAGCACCGGGATCATGGCGTTGCGCAGCACGTGCCTCCACAGCACCTGGCGCCGGGTCAGGCCCTTGGCGCGCGCGGTGCGCACATAGTCCTCGCGCATGGTCTCCAGCACCGCCGAGCGCGTCACCCGCGCCAGGATCGCCGCCTGCACCAGCGCCAGCGCCAGCGCCGGCAAGGCCAGCGCGGCCAGGCCCTCCAGCAGGCCGCCGCCGTCGTCCTCGGTCCAGCCCGGGAAGCCGCCCGCCGACACCCACTGCAGCTTCACGGCGAAGAGCAGGATCAGCAGGATGGCGAACCAGAAGCTGGGCACCGCGATGCCCAGCTGCGACAGCGCCATCACGCCCACGTCGCCGGCGCGGTTGTGGCGTGACGCCGCATAGATGCCCAGCGTCAGCGCCAGCGCGGTGGTCAGCACCATCGCCAGCAGCGCCAGCGGCACGCTGACCCGCAGCCGCTCGACGATCAGCTCAGCCGTCGGCGTGTCGTAGGACACCGAGTGGGCGGTCTGGCCCTGCAGCAGCCCGCCGACCCAGGACAGGTAGCGCTCGCCCGGCGGCCGGTCCAGGCCGAGCTTCTTCTCGAGCGACGCGATCGACTCCGGTGTCGCCGTCTCGCCCAGCATCACCTGGGCCACGTTGCCGGGCAGCAGCTCCAGCACCGCAAACACCAGCGCGGACGCCGCCGCCAGCGTCAGCAGGAAGGTCAGCAGCCGTTTGGCGAGGAAGACGCTCACGAAACTATGATGCCCCAAGCCACGTCACCGCCCCCTGCGGGGCCTCCCCATGCCTGCATTCGAATTTCCCACCGACGAGATGCTGATCGGCAGCCGCTGGTGCCAGGCCGCCGACGGCCGCACCCTGCTGCTGACCGACCCCAGCGACGGCAGCCCGCTGGCGCCGATCGCGCGCGGCGGCGGCGCCGACATCGACGCCGCCGTCGACGCGGCCCAGGCCGCACTGGACGGCCCCTGGGGCCGCATGACCGCCGCCGAGCGCGGCCGCCTGCTGATGCGCATGTCGGCCCTGGTGCTGGAGCAGGCCGACGCGCTGGCCCTGCTGGAGGCGCGCGATGTCGGCAAGCCGCTGCGGCAGGGCCGCGCCGATGCGGTGGCGCTGGCGCGCTACCTGGAGTTCTATGCCGGCGCGGCCGACAAGATCGCCGGCCAGACCCTGCCCTTTGCCGAGGGCTACCTGGCGCTGACGCTGCGCGAGCCGCATGGCGTCACCGGCCACATCGTGCCCTGGAACTACCCGATGCAGATCATCGGCCGCTCGGTCGGTGCGGCCCTGGCCATGGGCAACGCCTGCGTGCTCAAGCCGGCGGAGGAAGCCTGCCTGACGGCGCTGGCCTTCGGCCGCATCGCGTGTGCCGCCGGGCTGCCGGCCGGGGCCCTGAACATCGTGCCCGGGCTCGGTTCAGAGGCCGGCGCGGCCCTCACCGCCCACCGCGGCGTGGCTCACCTGTCCTTCACCGGCTCAGTGGCCACCGGCATCAAGGTGCAGGCGGCGGCGGCGCTGAACACCATACCGGTGACGCTGGAGCTGGGCGGCAAGAGCCCGCAGATCGTCTTCGATGACGCCGACATGGATGCCGCGCTGCCCTTCCTGGTCAACGCCGGCATCCAGAACGCCGGCCAGACCTGCTCGGCGGCGTCACGCATCCTGGTGCAACGAACGCGCTTCGACGACGTGGTCGCGCACATGGGCGAGCGCTACCGTGCGCTGCGCGTGGGCCGGGCCATCGACGACCTGGACGTGGGGCCGCTGATCTCGGCCCGCCAACGCGACATCGTGCAGGGCTTCCTGGACCATGCCCGCGAGACCGGGCTGACCGTGGCGGCCCAAGCCGCGCTGCCGCCCGGGCTGCCGGCCGGCGGCTGCTTCGTGCCGCCGACCCTGCTGGCGCCGGTGGCGCCGGACCACCGGCTGGCGCAGCAGGAGATCTTCGGCCCGGTGCAGGTGGTGATCCCGTTCGACGACGAGGCCGATGCGCTGCGAATCGCCAACGGCACGGCCTATGGCCTGGTGGCCGGCGTCTGGACCCGCGACGGCGCACGGGCGCTGCGCCTGGCGCGCAGGCTCCGATGCGGCCAGGTCTTCATCAACAACTACGGTGCTGGTGGCGGGGTCGAGCTGCCCTTCGGCGGCGTGCGTTCCAGCGGCCACGGCCGCGAGAAGGGTTTCGAGGCGCTATACGGCTTCTCGCAGCTCAAGACGGTCGCCATCAAGCACGACTGAGCCGGCCAGTCCGGCGACCATAACCACCCACTGTTCGCACCACAACCTCGCCTCACCACCATGACCCTGCGCCTCGCCCACAAGACCGCCATCGTCACCGGCGCCGCATCCGGCTTCGGCCTGGGCATCGCCACGAAGTTCGTCGCCGAAGGCGCCCGCGTCATCGTCGCCGACCGCGACGCCGAGGGCGCGGCACGTGCCGCCGCTACGCTCGGTGCCGCCGCCCGTGCCGTGGCTTGCGATGTCACGCGGGCCGAGGACATGCAGCGCCTGTTCGACGAGGCCGATGCGCTCTTCGGCCGGCTCGACATCCTGGTCAACAACGCCGGCGTCACCCATTTGCCAATGCCACTGGAGGACGTGGACGAGGACGACTTCGACCGCATCGTGGCGGTCAACATGAAGGCCATCTGGCGCGCCATGCGCCTGGCCGTGCCGCGCATGAAGGGCAATGCCCCAGGCGCGCTCGGCATCCGCGGCGCGGTGCTCAACATCGCCTCCACCGCCGGCGTCAGTCCGCGCCCGCGCCTGGGTTGGTACAACGCCAGCAAGGGATGGGTCATCACCGCCACCCGCGCCAACGCGGTCGAGCTGGCGCCGCACGGCATTCGCGTCTGCGCGCTCAACCCGGTGGCTGGCGAGACGCCGCTGCTCAAGAGCTTCATGGGCGAGGACACGCCCGAGATGCGCGCCAAGTTCCTGTCCACCATCCCGATCGGCCGCTTTTCGCAGCCCGAGGACCTGGGCAACGCCGCCTGCTGGCTGTGCAGCGACGAGGCCAGCATGGTCACCGGCGTGTGCATGGAAGTGGACGGCGGGCGCTGCATCTAGGAGTCTGGGCGGCAGACGGTTTATGGCCGGCTGAAGCACCTGGCCGATGCGTTGCGGGCCGTCAAATGCGGTTGCGGGGCGCGGCAGTGGATGCAGGGTGAGTCTTGGCTGGTGGGTTTGTC
>JBJXHB010000178.1:0-32244 GCA_046160725.1 Aquabacterium sp. | reverse complement strand
GCGAACAGCGCCTCGAACAGGCTGACGCGGTGGGCGCCGGCAAACTCGCCCAGCCGCTGCAGCGTGGTGTGGCCGATGCCGCGCTTGGGCGTGGTCACCGCACGCAGGAAGGCCGGGTCGTCGTCCTCGTTGACCAGCAGGCGCAGCCAGGCCATCAGGTCCTTGATCTCGGCCCGGTCGAAGAAGCTCTGACCGCCCGACACCCGGTAGGGGATCTGCGCGGCGCGCAGTTTCTGCTCCAGCGCACGGCTCTGGTGGTTGGCGCGGTACAGCACCGCGAAGTCGGCCCAGCGCACGCCACCGGCGGCGCCGGCCGCGCGCAGCGACTGGATGAACGACACCGCGCGTTCGGCCTCGTGCTCGTCGTTGTCGGAGGCGATGCGGCGCACCGGCTCGCCGTCGCCCAGGTCGCTCCACAACGTCTTCTCGAACAGCTTGGGGTTGGCCGCGATCAGGTGGTTGGCGGCGCGCAGGATCAGGCCGGTGGAGCGGTAGTTCTGCGTCAGCGCGACCACCTTCAGGCGCGGCCAGTCGGCCTGCAGGCGCTTGAGGTTGTCCAGCGTCGCGCCGCGCCAGCCGTAGATGCTCTGGTCGTCGTCGCCCACGGCGGTGAAGCGCCCGGCCCGCCGCTCGTCCGGGTGGGACACCAGGCGCTTCATCAGCTCGTACTGCACGGCGTTGGTGTCCTGCACCTCGTCCACCAGCACATGACGGAACCGGTCCTGCCACTTGGCGCGCACCGCCTCGTCGCGGTCCAGCAGCTTCAGCGGCAGGCCGATCAGGTCGTCGAAATCCACCGCCTGGTAGGCCGCCAGGCGCTCGTGATAGGCCGCCATCAGCCGCGCGGCTGTGCGCTCGGTCTCGTTGGCAGCGGCGGCACCGGCGGCGTCCGCATCCAGCCCCTGGTTCTTCCACAGGCTGATGGCCCACTGCCACTGCCGGGCCTGCTTGTTGTCGCTGCAGCTGCCGATGTCGCGCAGCAGCGCCAGCACGTCGTCGGCGTCGAGGATGGAGAACTGCTGCTTCAGGCCGACGGCGGTACCGTCCTCGCGCAGCATGCGCACGCCCAGGCTGTGGAAGGTGCTGACGACGATGCGCCCGGCCGCGCGGGCGCCGACCAGGGTCTTGATGCGCTCGCGCATCTCGGCCGCGGCCTTGTTGGTGAAGGTGATGGCCGCGATCTCGCCCGGCTCCAGGCCGGCCTTGAGCAGCTGCGCCACCTTGTGCGCGATGACGCGCGTCTTGCCCGAGCCGGCGCCGGCCAGCACCAGGCAGGCGCCGTCGAGGTGGTGCACCGCCTGCAGCTGGGCGGGGTTCAGGGTATCGGCCATGCGCGGGGTCGGGGAATGGCGCCCTGCAGCGGCAGGGCCGGATGCGCGGCGGGCGTGAGCAGGCAGGAGGGGCGGCGATGTTAGCGGCGCCGCCGGCGGCGGCCCGCGCGGGTGCGGCCGTCGAGGCGGCCCACACCGGCATGGTCGAATCGGCGCATGACGTTGAACCGCCGCCATGCGCTGGCAGCCCTGGCCACCACGCCGCTGTCGATCCCCGCCGGCGGCACCAGCGCCTCAGGGGAGATGCGCTTTGCGCTCGGCATGGCCAGCGGAAACCCGCGGCCGGACAGCGTGGTGCTGTGGACGCGCCTGACCGGCGCTGCGCTGCCGCCCGCGGTGCCGGTGCGCTGGGAGCTGGCGCGCGACGAGGCCTTCACCCAGGTCGCCGCACGCGGCGAGGAGACCGCGCTGGCCGACGAGGCCCACAGCGTGCATGCCGAGCCCGCGGGCCTGGAGACGGGCCGCAGCTACTGGTACCGCTTCACGGCCCTGGGCCAGCGCAGCGCCACCGGCCGCACCCGCACCGCGCCGGCGCCGGGCCAGCGCGGCCAGGTGCTGCGCTTTGCCATTGCCAGCTGCCAGCGCTGGGACCATGGCCACTGGGCGGCCTGGCGCCACCTGGCGGCCGAGGCGCCGGACCTGGTGCTGTTCCTGGGCGACTACATCTACGAGTACCCCTCGCCGCCGGGCGTGCTGCGGGCCCACGAGGGCGGCCTGGTGAGCACGCTGGACGGCTATCGCGAGCGCCATGCCCAGTACAAGAGCGACCCTCTGCTGCAGGCCGCCCATGCCGTGGCGCCGTGGGTCACGATCTGGGACGACCATGAAGTGGCCAACGACTATGCCGGGCTGGACAACGGGCTGCTGGTCGTCAACTTCGCGCGGCGCCGCGCCGCGGCCTACCGGGCCTGGTGGGAGCACATGCCGGTGCCCAAGGCCTGGCGGCCCGACGGCCCGGACCTGACCATCCACCACCGGCTGGACTGGGGCGCGCTGGCGCGCATCCATGCCATCGACACCCGGCAGTGGCGCGACCCGCAGGCCTGCCGCAGCGGGCTGAAGAGCCTCAGTGGGCAGGTCAACCGGGCCGAGTGCCCCGAGCTGGACGAGCCCGCCCGCACCCTGCTGGGCGCCGCGCAGGAGCGCTGGCTGGCTGCCGGCTGGGACCGCGACCGGCCCTGGAACCTGCTGGCCCAGCAGACCCTGATGGCCGGCCGCACCAGCGAGCCGACCGACGGCCCGTCCCGCGGGCGCTACTGGAGCGATGGCTGGGACGGCTACCCCGCCGCGCGCCGACGGCTGCTGCAGGATGCGGCCGGCGCCGGCGCGCGCAACCTGGTCGTGCTGGGCGGCGACGTGCACGCGCACTATGTGGCCGACCTGCGGGCCGACCACGACGACCGGCGCGGCCCGGTGCTGGGCAGCGAGTTCTGCGGCACGTCGATCTCCAGCCGCGGCCCGTCCACCGCCGCCACCGACCGGGCGCGGCGCCTGAACCCGCATCTGCACCATGCCCGCGGCGATGCGCGCGGCTACGTCGCCTTCGAGCTGGACGAGCGACGCCTGCAGGCCCGGCTGATGGCGGTGCGCGACGCCGCCGACCCCCACAGCGCCATCGACGTGGACGCGCGCTTCGCGGTCGAGGCCGGCCGGCCCGGACCGCAGTCGGCCTGACGCCGGACCACACGAGCGCCCGCCACATGCAGACCATCCTGGCCGTCACAGTGCCGTTCTTCGCCCTGGTGCTGGCCGGCTGGTGGGCGGCACGCCGGCATGTGCTGCCCGAGTCGGCCATACCGGGGCTGAATGTCTTCGTCCTGTATTTCGCGCTGCCGTGCATGCTGCTGCGCTTCGGCCTGGCCACGCCGATTGCGCAACTGCTCAACCCGCTGGTGCTGGCGGTGCACCTGGTCTGCGCGCTGCTGCTGGTGTTCTTCATCATCGCCATCACGCTGGGCGGGCGCATCGGCATCAAGGACGCCGCCTTCGGCGCGATGGTGGGCGCCTTCCCCAACTCCGGCTTCATGGGCGTGCCGATGCTGATCGCGCTGCTGGGCGCACCGGCGGCCGGGCCGCTGATCTGCTGCATCCTGGTGGACATCTTCATCACCAGCTCGCTGTGCATCGCGCTGGCCGAGGCCGGCAGCGGCGGCGGCGGCATGCGCGCCGCCGCGGCGCGCGCGCTCAGGGGTACGCTGGGCAACCCCCTGCCCTGGGCCATCGCGCTGGGCGCGGCCGGCAGCGTGCTGGGCTTCAAGCCCAGCGGCCCGGTGGACACCGTGATCCGCATGCTGGCCGATGCCGCCACGCCGGTGGCGCTGTTCACCATCGGCGCGGTGCTGTACCGCGCCGGCCAGCATGCGCACGGCCGCACACCGCTGGCACAGGTGCTGCCGGTGACGCTGATCAAGCGGCTGCTGCACCCGCTGCTGGTGGTGGCCGCGGCCGCCATCGCCGCCGCCGCCGGCGCGCCGATGACGCCGCTGCAGTTCACCGTGCTGGTGCTCAATGCCGCGCTGCCGAGCGCGGCCAACGTCTCGATCCTGGCCGAGCGCTACGGCGCGGACAACGGCCGCATCGCCCGCATCATCCTGGCCACCACCGTCGGCGCCTTCGGCAGCTTCACGCTGATCGCCTGGGGGCTGGGGGTGCAGGGGCTGGGCTGACACCGGAACGGACTCAACGGACCACGCCGGTCGATGCCTGCTTGGCCAACTGGACAACGTCGGCCTGGGGCTCCGACAAGGACACCACGGCGGACAGGATGGACCAGGTGGTCAGCAGCGCGGCGGCGAGAGACATCAGGCGGGTTGCACGGGTCGGGTTCATGTCGGGCTCCTTCGAGGGTTGCACCAGTCGGTGCGTTGCGATGGCCTGCACTGTCCCGCCGATGCTGCTGATGCGTCCTTGAGCGGTCTGGTCCGTCCTGAATCCTTGGCTGAATCGTTCTGGCGCCACTGCCACGCGAGCCTCGAGTCGATTTAAGGACTTTTCAGGTGCGGGCCATGACAGCGCCGTCCTGGCCCGGCGATGCTGGTCGCCCGCTCATCCACCTCTCTTGCGACTGCAGCGGAAACCAACAGGAGCCTCACATGTCCCTCTCGTCCCATCGCCGACACGTCCCCGGTGCCTTGACCCGGATGACCGTCCTGTCCTCTGTCCTGGCCGCTGCGGCGCTGCCCGCGCAGGCCGTCGTCGTCAGCGGCACGCTTGACTTCAGTGCCGGCCCGTTTGCGCCCGGCGCGCCCTTTGCCACCGTGAGTGGCCGGGTCAGCTACCGCTTCGACAATGCCGTCGGGTTCGTCAACAAGGCGGATGGCGACGTCTCCAATGGCAGCCCCGTCGAGGTCAGCATCCATGGTGTCAACCTGCCGGGCAACTGGGTGCCGGTGCTGTCGTACTTCAAAGTCTTCAACGGCCAGCCGGTGGACTTCTTCGCCATCGGGCATGGACCGACCACCTTCGTGGCGCCGGGCACCGACGACTGGCGGGTCGCCTTCAACGGCAGTGCAGGACCGGCCACTTTCCGCGAGCTGACCTATGCCGTCGCCCACGTCACCAGTGCAACATTCATGAGCACCGTGGGCGTGGCCACGCCGGTGCCCGAGCCGGGCACTTGGGCCATGGCGGTTGTGGGCCTGGGCCTGGTCGGCATGGCAGCCCGGCGCCGCCGGACTTGACGCGCCGCCGCCTCGGTTGAGCCTCAACCGGGGCTGGCAAAGGCCAGCTCGAACACCCGCGCGCGGGCCATGGCGGCTCCATCGTCCAGCGCCGCACGAAACGCCGCCGCCGTCAGCGGCCCCATCAAGGCGGCCTGAAGCTGGTCACGCCGCTGGCTGGCGGCCGGCCAGCGGGTGATGCCGTTCGCGACCAGGGCGGCATCGACATGCCCGACGATGCGCGCCGCGTCCGCAGCCCGACCTTGGGCGGCGACCACCAGCGCCAGCGGTTCCAGCAGGCGCAGGTCGTCGCCGTCGGCAGCCAGGCGTTGGTAGGCATCGGAGGCCGCGTCCAGCGCCTCGGCATGCCGGCCCGACAGCGCCAGCGCCAACGCCAGACCCTCATGAATGGCGCCGACCCGGTGGTCGTCGATACCGGCCTCGCGCAGGCGTGCCAGCATGGCACGGGCATGGGCCTGCGCGCGGTCGGGATGACCCAGCGAGATCTCGGCCTCGACCACGTTGGTACCGGAGACCTGCATCGCGAACAGCGGGTCCCGCTTCGCACACAGCTCGGCCTGCTCCGAGGCGCTGGCCAGGGCCTGCTCGTGCCGACCGTCGTGGCGATGCCAGCGATACATCGCCCAACGCAGGAAGGAGCGCAAGGCAGGCGGCCATTCGGGTCGCTCCAGCCGCAGCGCCTCGTCGACCAGGGCCTGCAGGTCACGGCCGCCGCCACGTTGGGCACCAATCAGCACGGCGCATGCCAACGCCTCGTACAGCGCCTCGGACTGATCGCTGCCACGGTAGACCGCCAGCGCCTGGCGCGCCGCCATCTCGGCCTCGACGCCGGCGGACTTGGTGCCCGCAAAGGCCAGGAAGAGCCAGTACCGGCCACTGACCTCGGCCGGATGCTCACCGGGCTTCCAGTGGTCGCGCAGCGGGCCCGCCAGGGCCATGAACTCGTTGCACCGGTCCGCCCGGATGAAGCAGGGTCCGCAACGCGCCGCCAGCTGGATCGCCAGTCGCCAGTCCTGCCGGGAGCGCGCCCACTCGACCGCCACCCGGGCGTTGGCCACCTCGGCCGCATGGGCCGCAAACGCCTCGCCACCATCGAGCCAACGCTGCCAGCCCCGGTCACGCCCGGCCATGGCATCGACCATGGCATGGGCATGTTGGCGCAGCGCCTCTTCGGTCTCTCCCGATTCGGCCAGCCGTTCCAGCAGGAACAGCCGGGTCGACTCCAGCAGGTGGTAGCGGGGCAGGCTGCTGCCCTGGACCATGACCAGGGATTTGTCGACCAGCGACCCCAGATGCTCCAGGACATCCCATCGATCGACGCTGTCGGTCTCTGCCGCCGCCTGGGCCGCATCCAGGCTGAAGCCGCCCACGAAGACGCCCAGTTGGCGGAAGACCGCCTTCTCGGCGTCGTCCAGCAGGCCGTAGCTCCACTCCAGCGCTGCGCGCAGCGTCTGGTGCCGGCGCATCGCGACCCGCGCGCCCCCGGTCAGGACATTGAAGCGCTCATCCAGCCGCCGGCGCAAGCCATCCACGCCCAACAGCCGCACCCGCGCCGCCGCCAGTTCGATGGCCAGTGGAATGCCGTCCAGCCGGCGGCAGATGTCCACCACCGCGGCGACGTTGTCCGTGGTCAGTCGAAATCCGGACGACACGGCCGCGGCGCGCGCCACGAACAACTGCACAGCACCACTGGCACCCGCTTCGGCCAGCTCCGCCCGTAGCGGCAGGCCCAATGGTGCGACCCGGAAGACATGCTCATCGGGCAAGCGCAGGACCTCCTGGCTGGTCACCAGCATGCGCAGTTTCGGCGCGGCGGTGCGCAACGCATTGACCAGCGGGACCACCCCTTCCAGCAGATGCTCGGCGTTGTCCAGCACGAGCAGCAGGGTGCGACCGTTCAGGGCCTGGGCCAGCGCCTGGACCTGATCCGCGGCGCCGTCCACCGACAGACCGATCGATCGCGCCAGCGCGCCGACAAGCTGCCCGACATCCGTCAATGGCGCCAGTTCGACCCAGCAGGTTCCATGGGGCATCGCGGGTGCGGCTGCCCGCATGACGCTCTGGGCCAGCCGGGTCTTGCCGATGCCGCCCGCGCCCGCCACCGTGACCAGCGCATGCCGCTGGACCAGGTCCAGCAGCGCAGCAACGTCCTCGTCACGGCCGACGAGGTCGGCAGCGGCACCTGCCACCACCGGCGACGGTGCCCAGGCATGTACTGTGGGCGGGGCGTCGCCCATGCCGTCCACCTGAACGGCCAGCGTGAAGCGGTATCCGCGCCCGGGCACCGTGGCGATGGCCGGATGCCCCAGCAGCTTGCGCAGGGTGACGACCTGAACCTGCAGGTTGTTCTCCTCGACCACCACCCCGGGCCAGGCCAGAGCCATGAGTTCATCCTTGCTGACCACGCGTTCGCGCCGTTCGATCAGCGTCTGCAGCACGTCCAGCGCGCGGCTGCCGATCTTGATGGCCTGCCCGTCCGACAGCAGCGCGCGCTGGGCGGGCACCAGCCGCCAGGAGCCGAAGAGGTAGGAAGTCTCGGGTGGCATGGTCGAGGGCGTCTTGTCCCGCCATGCTAGTGGTGGACAGGCGCGTTGCCGACCTCGGCGCCCGCGGTTTCAGGACTCTTAAGGTTTGTCACCGAGGCGCGTGTCCGGGCTCTGGGTGAAGATTCGGCCCCCACATCCATTGGCATCCGGCCCCAGCGTCCCATGCTCAACCGTCGCCTTCTGGTCAACGGCCTGCTGGCCGCGTATGCGGCCGACCTGCGGGCCCAGGATGATCTGGCTCCAGCGTTCACCAGACCGTTGCGCCTGCTGGTGCCCGCGGGCCCCGGCTCAGTGCCGGATGTGCGGGCACGCTGGCTGGCCGAGCGCCTGGCACCGCTGGTGAAGCAGCCGGTGTTGGTGGAAAACCGGCCCGGCGCAGGGGGCATCCCGGCCATGGAGCAGGCGGCGCGGGCCGAGCCGGATGGGCACACGCTGGTGATGACGCATGTAGGGCTTCTGGTGTTCAACCCGCTGGTCTACGACCGCCTGGGCTATGACCCGCTGCGCGACTTTCGGTCGATCACGCGGGTCGGCGTCGGCCCGTTGCTGCTCCTGGTGGCACCAGAGTCTGCGCTGATCTCCTTGGCCGACCTGGTGGCCGACGCCAAGGCCCGGCCTGGCGCGCAGAACTTCGCATCCCCGGGCATCGGTACGCCGCCACACCTGGCCGGCGAATTGCTGCTGCACCTGGCCCGGGTGCGGGCGGCACACATCCCCTACACCAGCCCGACCCAGCCGATCGCCGACCTGATGGCCGGTCGGGTGCAATGGCTCTTCGAAGGCACGCCGGTGGCGTTGCCGCTGGTCGTCAGCGGACGGCTTCGTGCCTTGGCGGTGACCGGACCCCAACGCCTGCGTGGCCTCTCCGCCGTGCCAACGGTCGGCGAGGCCGGACTGCCCGACCTGCAGGTGACCGGCTGGAATGCGCTGGCCGCACCTGCGGCCACGCCGCAAGCGACGATCGACCGGTTGTACCGGGACATCCGCGCCGTGTTGGCGAGCCCCGAGGCCGAAAAATGGTTTGGCTCGGTCGGCAACCAGCCGGGCGGCGACAGCCCCGAGACCCTGGCACTGCTGGTGCGCAGCGAAACCCAGCGCTGGGCGCCGGTGATTCAGGCCGCCGGCGTGCGGCTCCAGCGCTGATCCGATGCGGGTCCTGTTCGTCTCGATCGGGGCAGCGGGCCATGTACAGCCCATGGCACACCTCGCGCTGGCTTTGCGCGACCTGGGCCACGCCGTGACCTGGGCCACCGCGCGGGAGAGCTGGCCATTGCTGCAGGCCCATGGCCTGCAGACCGTCGAAGCCGGCCCGGCCTTCGGCGCGGCATTGGCGGAGTTCGGGCGCAGACGCCCGGAGGCCGCGCGGCTCCCCGGTCGCAGCCACGCCATGATCGCCTTTTCGACGCTCTTCGGCGACGTGTTGGCATCACAGATGATTCAGCCGCTGACCGACCACGCACGGCATTGGCGCCCGGACCTGATCATCGGCGAGCCGGCCGCACTGGCAGCACCGCTGGTGGCCCGGGCGCTGGGCGTGCCGTCGGTGACCCATGCCTTCGGGCTGCCGATCCCGGCCGCCGTTCTGCAGGCGGCGGCCGAATCCATGGCGCCGCACTGGGCCGCCCGGGGGCTGGGCGTGCCGGCGGATTGCGGCCTGTATGGCGACACGACGATCGAGATCGTGCCACCCTCGCTGTTGGCAGCGAGCATGCAGCCTGTGACCGCGGCGAACGTCCTGTCGCGGCGGCCGCGAGCCCTGACCGTCGAGCCGAACCCGGCGATTGACCCGGCCCTTCTGGCATTCATCCATCGTCCGGACCCACGGCCGCTGGTGTATGCCACATTCGGCACCCTGAACCGAGGTGGCCCGGCATTCGCCAGCCTGCTTGACGCCCTGGGTCAGATGGAGGTCAGGGCCATCGTCACCACCGGCGGGCTTGTCGGGATCGACACCACGCCGGCGCATGTGCTGGCCGCACCCTATGTGCCGCAGGAATATGTGCTGCCGCATTGCGCCATGGTGGTGTCCCATGGCGGGTCCGGCACGATGCTGGCCGCCCTGGCGCATGGCCTGCCGCAGGTCTGTCTGCCCACGGGCGCGGACCAGTTCCGCAACGCCGATGCGCTTGCAGTATGCGGCGCGGCCATCACGCATGATGCCGACGGCCATACCGGCATGCCCTCCCCGTCGGCGCTGGCGACCATGATGACCCGCTGCCTTGCCGAGCCGGGCCCGGGCACGGCGGCGCGCGTTCTGAGGGCAGAGATCGACGCCATGCCGGATGCGCATACGCTGGCCGCCCGCATTGATCGGGGCTTGGGGCTGCGGCAGCAGGGTGCGGGGTTCAGCCCGCGCGCACCAGGTTGCGCCAACCAATGACGGATGCGTCGCTGCGGTCAAGGCATCGTCGACGCAGCTGGGTGGTCTTGCCCGCCTGACGCGGGCTGGTCACGACCACGACCGGGCTGGTGCGCAATGCCTCGGCGATCTGCGCCACGTCGGTTCGTCGGAAGTCGTCGGCCACGGCTTGCTGTTTCAAGAAATCTTCTTGAAATAGCAAAAGCCAGCGGCGGGCACGACCTACCCTTCCGGCCCCGCCGCGCCCAAGAACCAGTCCGCCGGTCAATGGAGGCTCCCGGCCTGCAGATCGGTCCTAACGCAACACGCCCGCCGCCGACAGCCGCCGGACGATCCGCTCGACGCCATCCGCGGGCGCGGCCGCCGCGGCATCCAGCACCAGCTCGGCCTGCTCCGGTGCCTCGTAGGGCGAGTCGATGCCGGTGAAGTTCTTCAGCAGCCCGCTGCGCGCCTTGCGGTACAGCCCCTTGGGGTCGCGCGCCTCGGCCACGGACAGGGGCACGTCCACGTGCACCTCGATGAACTCGCCGGGGCTGAACAGCTCGCGCGCCATGCGGCGCTCGGCGCGGAAGGGCGAGATCAGCGCGGTGATCACCACCAGCCCGGCGTCGACCATCAGGCGGGCCACCTCGGCCACCCGCCGGATGTTCTCGACCCGGTCCTGCGCGGTGAAGCCCAGGTCCTTGTTCAGGCCATGGCGCACGTTGTCGCCGTCCAGCACATAGGTGCGCACGCCCTGCGCATGCAGCCGCTGGGCCAGCAGGTTGGCGATGGTGGACTTGCCAGCCCCGGACAGGCCGGTGAGCCACACCACCGCGCTGCCGTGGCCGTTGAGCTGCCGCCGCGCGGCACGGTCGACGTCCAGGTTCTGCCAGCGCAGGTTCGCGCCGCGGCGCAACGCGAAATGCAGCATGCCCGCGCCCACGGTGCGGTTGGACGGGCGGTCGATCAGGATGAAGCCGCCGGTCTCGCGGTTGTCGCGGTAGGCGTCGAAGGCGACGCTGCGGTCGAGCTCGATCTCGACCTCGCCGATCTCGTTGAGCTCCAGCCGCTCGGCGGCCACCGGTGCGAGGGTGTGGATGTCGATGCGGTGGCGCACCGGCATCACGGTCGCGATGGCGCTGGCGGCGCCCAGGCGCATGAGATAGCTGCGCCCGCGCAGCAGCGGCTGCGCGTCCATCCACACGACTGTGGCCTGGAACTGCGACGCCACCTCGGCCGGTTCGGCGTCGCTGCAGACGATCTCGCCGCGCGGGACGTCGAGGTCGCCCTCCAGCACCAGGGTGACCGACTGGGGCGCCGCCGCCTGCGTCAGGTCGCCGCCATGGCTGACGATGCGGGCAACGCGGCTGCGCTGGCCCGACGGCTGGATGCGCACGGCGTCCCCCGGCCGGACGCTGCCCGACACCAGCGTACCGGCCAGGCCGCGGAAGTCGGCGTCCGGCCGGTTCACCCATTGCACCGGCATGCGCAGCGGGCGGCGTTGCGCCGCCCCGGTATCGACGTCGACCGACACCAGGTGCTGCAGCAGCGTCGGCCCGGTGTACCAAGGCATGTGCGCGCCGGGTGCGGTCAGGTTGTCGCCCGCCACCGCCACCACCGGTATCGCACACACGGTGCCCAGGCCCAGCGCGCTGGCCCAGCCGCGGTAGGCCGCCGCAATGGCCTCGAACACCGCGCGGTCATGGCCGACCAGGTCCATCTTGTTGACGGCCAGCACCACGTGTCGCACGCCCAGCAGGCCCACCAGGTAGGTATGGCGCCGGGTCTGCGGCAGCAGGCCCTTGCGGGCATCCACCAGCACCACCGCCAGGTCCGCCGTCGATGCGCCGGTGACCATGTTGCGGGTGTACTGCTCGTGCCCCGGCGTGTCGGCGACGATGAAACGGCGCCCCGCGCTGCTGAAGTGGCGGTAGGCCACGTCGATGGTGATGCCCTGCTCGCGCTCGGCGCTCAGCCCGTCCAGCAGCAACGCGAAGTCGATCTCCGAGCCGCGCGTGCCGTGCTGCCTGGAATCGGCCTGCAGCGCCGCCCGCTGGTCGTCGTGCAGGGCGCCGGCCTCCCACAGCAGCCGGCCGATGAGCGTGCTCTTGCCGTCGTCCACGCTGCCGCACGTGATGAAGCGCAGCAGGCCCTTGGCTACATCGGCGGCGGCCGGCATCAGAAGTAGCCCTCCTGCTTCTTGCGCTCCATCGACGCCGTGCCGTCATGGTCGATGAGCCGGCCCTGGCGCTCCGACGTGGTGCTGGCCGTCATCTCCCGGATCATGTCGGGCAGCGTCGCGGCACGCGAGGGCACGGCCCCGCTCAGCGGATAGCAGCCCAGCGTGCGGAAGCGCACCCAGCGCTGCTCGACATGCTCGCCCGGGCGCAGCCGGAAGCGCCCGTCGTCGACCATCAGCAGCATGCCATCGCGCGCCACCACCGGCCGCTCGGCGGCCAGGTACAGCGGCACCAGCGGGATGCCCTCGCGCTGCACGTAGAGCCAGACGTCAAGCTCGGTCCAGTTGGACAGCGGAAACACCCGCAGCGACTCGCCCGGGGCCAGCCGGGTGTTGTACAGGCGCCAGAGCTCGGGCCGCTGCTGGCGCGGGTCCCAGCGGTGCGCAGCCGACCGCAGCGAGAAGACACGCTCCTTGGCGCGGCTCTTTTCCTCGTCGCGCCGCGCGCCGCCGATGGCGGCATCGAATCCATGGCTGTCCAGCGCCTGGATCAGGCCCTGGGTCTTCCAGATGTCGGTGTGGCGCTGCGAGCCATGGTCGAAGGGGTTGATGCCCTGCGCCAGCGCCTGCGGGTTGGTGTGCACGATCAGGCGCACGCCCGGCTCGGCAGCCACGCGGTCGCGCATGGCATACATGTCGCGGAACTTCCAGGTCGTGTCCACATGCAGCAGCGGAAACGGCAGCGGCGCCGGATGGAAGGCCTTGCGCGCCAGGTGCAGCAGCGTGGCGGAGTCCTTGCCGATGGAATACAGCAGCACCGGGCGCTCACAGCCGGCCACCACCTCGCGCAGGATGTGGATGCTCTCGGCTTCGAGCCAGTCCAGGTGCGACAGCGCGGGGGACATCGGGGCAGTTTAGGCGGCCGCTGTCGCGATCATCCCCCATGGCGCAGCGGCCGGGCACCGAGCCCGCCCACCTCAGATCGCCTGCGGATCCACGTCCACCGCCCAGCGCGCCAGGCCCTTGTGCTGGCGGCGCAGCACATGCAGCTGCGGCAGCAGCGCCGCCAGGGCCTGCTGCAGCGCGCTGCGCGATCGGCTCTCCAGCAGCATCTGGCGGCGCTCGAAGCCGGCCACGCGGGCCAGGGTCGGGGGCACCGGCGGATAGAGCGCGATGGCATCCTCGCCGGCCGCGGCCTGTGCCGCGGCCTGCAGGAAGGCCTCGGCCACCGCACCGTCGCGCGCCTCGGCCCGCAGCAGGGCCAGGTGGGCATAGGGCGGCAGGCCGGCACTGCGCCGCTCGGCCAGCTGGGCCTGGGCAAAGCTGGCGTAGTCGTGCGCCGCCAGCGCGCGGTACAGGCCGTGCTGCGGGTGCCAGGTCTGCAGCCACATCTCGGCGGGTGCGGGCTCGGCACCGTCGGCGGCGGGCGCACGCCCGGCGCGGCCGGCGGCCTGCATCAACAGCGCAAACAGCCGCTCCGGCGCGCGGAAGTCGCTGGCAAACAGCGCGCTGTCGGGGTTGACAGCCACCACCAGCGTCACGCGCCGGAAGTCATGGCCCTTGGTCACCATCTGGGTGCCGACCAGGATGTCGACCTCGCCGTCGTGCACCTGGGCCAGGGCCTCGCCCAGCGCGCCGACGCCGCGCGCCGTGTCGGCGTCGATGCGGGCCAGCCGGGCCGTGGGCAGCAGCTCGGCGATCTGCTCCTCCAGCTTCTCCGTGCCGCGGCCGATGGGCTGGATGTCCAGGTTGCCGCAGGTCGGGCAGGCCCGCGGCACGCGCTCGACCAGGCCGCAGTGGTGGCAGCGCAGCGCGCGCTCGCCCTTGTGGAACACGCGCCAGGCGCTGCAGTGCGGGCACTCGCTCTTCCAGCCGCAGTCGGGGCAGTGCAGCACCGGTGCATAGCCGCGGCGGTTGAGGAACACGATGCTTTGCTCGCCCCGCGCCAGCCGCAGCTGCAGGGCGGCCAGCACGGCCGGCGCGAACAACGGCGGCGGCTGCCCCTGCACCCGCGGCAGGCGGCCCAGGTCGGCCACGCGCACCGTCGGCAGCCGGGCGCCGGCGATGCGCTGGTCCAGCGCCAGGCGCCGATAACGCCCCTGCTGCGCATGGGCCCAGGTCTCCAGCGACGGCGTGGCCGAGCCCAGCAGCACCGGGATGCGCTCGCGGTGGCCACGCCACACCGCCAGGTCGCGTGCCGAATAGCGCGCGCTGTCCTGCTGCTTGTACGACGGGTCGTGCTCCTCGTCGACGACGATCAGCGCCAGCCCGGGCAGGGAGGCAAAGATTGCCAGCCGCGTGCCGAGCACGATGTCGGCCAGCCCGAGATGGGCTGCCAGCCAGTGGTCGATGCGCTGCGCTGGCGTCAGGCCGCTGTGCAGCGAGACGAGCACGCGCCCGGGGAAGCGAGCCGCGAAGCGCGACTCCAGCTGCGGCGTCAGGTTGATCTCCGGCACCAGCACCAGGGCCCGCCCGCCTCGGGCCAGCGCGGCGGCCGTGGCGCGCAGGTAGACCTCGGTCTTGCCGCTGCCGGTGACGCCGTGCAGCAGCATGGTGCGGGGCGCGGGCTGGCCGGCCTCGGCCTCGATGGCGGCCAGCGCCTGCCGCTGTTCATCGGTCGGCTCGGGTGGCGCCTGCGGCAGTGCCGCCTGCGCCGCCGCCGTGGCGGCCATGCGCTTCAGCCGCGCGGGCAGGCGCCGCAGCCGGCGGGCCAGGGCGGCGGCGTCCAACTTGCGCAGCTCCGGCGGCAGCACCGCCAGCGCCAGCTCGCCCACCCCGCGCTGGTAGTAGGCCGCGGCGAAGCTGCACAGGGCCAGCCAGTCCGGCGGCAGGGGCGGCAGGTCGGACAGCACCTCCTTCAGCGGCTTGATGTCGGCGGCGGCGACGCCGGCCCCCGGCTCGGCGCCGGCCGTCCAGACGATGCCGGCCAGCTCGCGCCGGCCCAGCGGGACGCGTACCAGCGTGCCGGCCGGCAGTGCCTGCCCATGCCGGTAGGTCAGCGGTGCGCCCAGCCCGCTGTGTTGGGGCGTCTCGACCGCGACCTCCAGCAGCCGATCGGCCACCCCCGCATTCAAGGGGTTGCGAGCGTCAGATGCCATGCCACGTTAGCGGAAGCCGCTAAGTATTTGATTCCATGACACTTTCGTGACGACACGGCGTTCTGTGGATAACTTTGTGGGAAACCGGGCAGCAGATCACCGAAGCGCGGATGGTGCTGTGGAGAACCTGGGGTTTCGCCCCTCAGGAAACTTCCTGAAAATGGCTTTCAAATCAACGGCTTGCATCGAATCTGCGTGATTCTTCACGTCCCCATACTGACGCATTCCCAGCGCCCACCCGCTGCCCAACTTCTGGGGATAAGTCAAGCCCTGAGTGCTTACTTACCGTCCGGGCGGCATGGTTGCGCGGCGCTGGTCAGGCGTTTTTGTGGAACGCCGGCGAGTGCTGGTGCACCGCCTCCACCAGGGCCTGGACCGACTCGACCGGTGTTCCGACCGCAATGCCATGGCCCAGGTTGAAGATGTGCCCGCCGCAACGCCCATCCGCACGCTGTACAGCGCCGAAGCGGTCGATCACTTGCCGTGCCTCGGCCGCCACCACTTCGGTTGGCGCGAACAGGATGGTCGGGTCCAGGTTGCCCTGCAAGGCCACCCGGTCGTCCAGGCGCTGGCGCGCCGCGCCGAGGTCGCAGGTCCAGTCCAGGCCCAGCACATCGGCGCCGGCGTCGGCCATCGATTCCAGCCACAGGCCACCGCCCTTGGTGAACAGGATCACCGGCACCCGGCGGCCATCGGCGTCGCGGCGCAGCTGCGCGATGACGCGCCGGCTGTAGGCCAGGCTGAAAGTCTCGAAAGCGCCATGCGCCAGCACGCCACCCCAGGAGTCGAAAAGCATCAGCGCCTGCGCACCAGCGTCGACCTGGGCATTGAGATAGGCCGCCACCGCGTCGGCATTGACGGCCAGGATGCGGTGCATCAGGTCCGGCCGGGCATAGACCATCGACTTGACGCGGCGGTAGTCGTCCGAGCCGCTGCCCTCGACCATGTAGCAGGCCAGGGTCCAGGGGCTGCCGGCAAAGCCGATCAGCGGCACCCGCCCTTGCAGCGTCCGGCGGATGCTGGCCACGGCATCGAAGACATAGCGCAGCTTCTGCAGGTCCGGCACCTGCAGCGCGGAGACGGCCGCCTCGTCGCGCACCGGATGCGCGAAGCGCGGGCCTTCACCCTCGGCAAACGTCAGGCCCAGCCCCATTGCATCGGGCACGGTCAGGATGTCGGAGAACAGGATGGCCGCGTCCAGCGCATAGCGCTCCAGCGGCTGCAGCGTGACCTCGGTGGCCAGGTCGACGTTGGTGGCCAGGCCCATGAAGCTGCCGGCGCGGGCCCGCGTGGCCCGGTACTCCGGCAGGTAGCGCCCGGCCTGGCGCATCAGCCACACCGGCGTGTGCTCGGTGGGTTGGCGCAGGCAGGCCCGCAGGAAGCTGTCGTTGACGAGAGGCGCAGGCATCGCCCGATTATCCGTGCCGTGTCCACCGGCCGGCTTGATGCAGTCGGACAGCCGTTCGGCATCGGGCTTCCTCACTCCTTGGGGGGGCCGGGCTTGAATGGCGGCCCTGCGGCATCATCTGGCGAACCGCGCCGCTGTTGGCGCCATTGCCCCGAGGCCCCGGATGACCGCTTCCCGCCGCTCCACCCGCATCGCCCGCCTGGCCCTGGCCGGCACCGCCGTGGCCGCCCTCAGCGGCTGCGGCTACAACGACTTCCAGCGCCTGGACGAGCAGGTCAAGGCCGGCTGGTCCGAGGTGCTGAACCAGTACCAGCGCCGCGCCGACCTGATCCCCAACATCGTCAACACGGTCAAGGGCGAGGCCAACTTCGAGCAGGAAACGCTGACCAAGGTGGTCGAGGCACGCTCGCGGGCCACCAGCATCCAGGCCACGCCGGCCTTGATCAACGACCCGGCGGCATTCCAGAAATTCCAGGCCGCCCAGGGCGAGCTGACCGGCGCGCTCAGCCGCCTGATGGCGGTCGCCGAGGCCTACCCCAACCTGAAGTCCAACCAGGGCTTCCAGGACCTGCGCGTGCAGCTGGAGGGCACCGAGAACCGCATCACCGTGGCCCGCAACCGCTACATCAAGGCGGTGCAGGAGTACAACGTGCTGACCCGCAGCTTCCCGAGCAACCTGACGGCCATGGTGTTCAGCTACGACGTCAAGCCGACGTTCGCGGTGGCCAACGAGGCCGCCGTCAGCGCGCCGCCGACGGTGAGCTTCGACAAGGCCCCGGCGGCCGCACCGGCAGCGTCTCGCTGACCTGCCGGTGATGGCGCCGAGCCGGCCGCCCCAAGCCGCCCATGCGACCCAGCATGGGGCATGGGCCTGGTGCGCCCGGCTGTTGCT
Organism: Aquabacterium sp.; assembly: GCA_046160725.1. Classification (GTDB taxonomy): domain Bacteria; phylum Pseudomonadota; class Gammaproteobacteria; order Burkholderiales; family Burkholderiaceae_C; genus JBJXHB01. The sequence continues at coordinate 14,769 of JBJXHB010000178.1, read as the reverse complement.
CACCATCGGCCTGCTGCTGGCAGGGGCCGCGACCGCCCGTGCCGAGCTGGCGGTGCCGGCCCTGACCGGCCGCGTCATCGACACCACCGGCACGCTGGACGCGGTGCAGCGCAGCGCGCTGGAGGGCAAGCTGGAGGCCTTCGAGCGCGAGGCCGGCCCACAGATCGTGGTGCTGATGCTGGCCACCACCGACGGCGAGGACATCGCCGCCTATGCGCAGCGCGTCGCCGACCAGTGGAAGATCGGACGCCGTGACGTGGGCGACGGGCTGCTGGTGGTCGTGGCCAAGAACGACCGCCGCATGCGCATCGAGGTGGCCAAAGCGCTGGAAGGTGCGGTACCGGACCTGGCCGCGCGCCAGATCATCGAGCGCCACATGGCGCCGCCGTTCAAGAAGGGCGACTACGCAGGCGGCCTGCACGCGGCCGTCGATGCGCTGAAGGCGCGTGTGGCGGGCGAGCATCTGCCGGCGCCGGGACGCACCGCGCAGCAGGGTTCGGCCGGTTTCGGCGACAGCTGGTTCAGCTGGGCGCTGGCCGCGTCCATCGCGCTGTTCATCGCGCCGGTGATCGGCCGCAGCGCCGGCGCGATGCTCGGTCGCGGCGGTGGTGCGCTGGCCGCGGGCCTGGGTGGCGCGGCCCTGGGCTGGTGGTGGGGCATCGGGCTGATGCTGTCGGTGGCGGCCGGCCTGGGTGCATTTGTCTTTGCCCTGGTCAGCGGCGGCGTGGGACGCCTGGCGCGCGCCGGGCGCGACAGCGGCCCGGTGATCTTCGGCGGCGGTGGTGGTGGCGGCTGGAGCGGTGGAGGCAGCAGCGGCGGCGGCTTCTCCAGCGGCGGCGGCGGTGATTTCGGTGGCGGTGGCGCCTCCGGGGATTGGTGACGACGATGCCCCAGATCGCAGCCCTGCCCTGGCCGCAGCGCCTGGCGCGCATCCTGCGGCACGGTTTCAGCACCGAGCGCCAGGCCCGTGCCGCACTCGACGCGTCGGCGCTGGCGCGCATCGCCGAGCATGTGCGCCAGAGCGAGAGCCGGCATCGCGGCGAGATACGCGTCTGCGTCGAGGCCGGCCTGCCCTGGTCCTACCTGTGGAAGGGCCTGCGTGCCCGCCAACGGGCGGTCATGTTGTTCGGCAAGTTGCGGGTCTGGGACACCGAGGAGAACAGCGGCGTTCTGATCTACCTGCTGCTGGCCGACCATGCGATCGAGATCCTGGCCGACCGTGGCCTGGCGCGGCAGGTGCCGGCGCAGACCTGGCAGGACCAGGTGCGCCAACTGGGCGAATCCTTCCGCGCCGGCCGACACGAGGCCGGGCTGATCGAGACGGTGGACGCGGTCGGCGCGTTGCTGCAGCGGCACTTCCCGGCCGACGCGGCGCGGCCCAATCCCAACGAACTGCCCGACCAGGTCGACCTGCGCTGATGCGGTGGGCCCAGGCCCACCGCTGGCACCTCAACGGATCGCCTTCAGACCGGCCTTGAAGCGCTCGCGCAGCGGTGCATGGCCCAGCGGCGGAAACTGCACCAGGTTCTCCGGCACCTGGTGTGCCGGCAGGTGGGCCAGCAGGTGGCGGATCAACGCCAGGCGGCCCCGCCGCTGGTCGTTGAAGTCCACCAGCGTCCAGGGCGCGTCGCGGGTGTGCGTGGCCTTGAGCATGCGCTCGCGCGCGGCGGTGTAGTCGGCGTACTTCTCGCGTGCCTTGAGATCGATCGGCGACAGCTTCCAGCGCTTGAGCGGGTCGGCCGCGCGCTCGGCGAAACGCTCCTCCTGCTGGACCTGGTCGACCGTGAGCCAGTACTTGAACAGCAGCGTGCCGTCGTCGACCAGCAACTGCTCGAACACCGGCGCCGCCTTGAGGAAGGCGCGCACATCGTCGTCGGTGCAGAAGCCCATCACCTGTTCGACGCCGGCGCGGTTGTACCAGCTGCGGTCGAACAGCGCGATCTCGCCAGCGGCCGGCAGGTGCACCGCATAGCGCTGGAAGTACCACTGCGTGCGCTCGCGGTCGCTGGGCTTGGGCAATGCCACGACATGGCATTGGCGCGGGTTCAGCGTCTCGGCGATGGCCGAGATGACGCCACCCTTGCCGGCGGTGTCGCGCCCCTCGATGATGACCAGCAAGCGCCGGCCGCTGTGCTGCAGCCAGCGTGCCATGTCGTTGAGCTGCAGGTGCAGCGGCGCGAGCTGCTCCAGATACTCCGACTTGCCCATGCGGCGCCCCGGCTTGTCGGCGTCGACCTTGCTCTTGCCCTTGTCCTGCTTGCCCATCGCTGGTCTCCCGGCGCCCGCCGCCGCAGCGAGGTTATAGCGCGGGTTCGGCAGTGGCGGGCGCCCGCATTGAGGTCCAGGCGTCCGCGGGACACCGGCCGGCGCATCGGTGCGCTGAGCGGGTAGGCTTTGCGACCGACCTGCCCACTCGTTGTCGATGGCGGGCGCATGCCACGAGGAGACCTGCCCATGATCGAGTGCTTCTTCGACTGCTCCAGCCCTTGGACCTGGCTGGCCTTTCACCGCCTGCGGCCGATGGCGGCCGAGCTCGGCGTGCCCGTCACCTGGCGGCCGATCCTGGTGGGCGGGGTGTTCAATGCCGTCAACCCCAGCGTCTACGAGTTCCGCGACAAGGGCGTGCCGGCCAAAAAAGCCTATGCCGGCAAGGACCTGGAGGATTGGGCGCGCCACGAGGGGCTTGAGATCCTGTGGCCGCCGAGCGTGTTTCCGGTCAACAGCGTGAAGGCGATGCGGGCCTGCATCTGGCTGGCGCCACAGGGCCGGCTGGAGGACTTCGCGGCCGAGGCCTTCCGGCGCTACTGGAGCGAGGACCAGGACATCTCGCAGGACGCGGTCCTGGCCGGCATCGCCACCGACCTGGGCCTGGACCCGGCCGCGCTGCTGGAGGGCATCCAGCAGCCCACCGTGAAGGCCGAGTTGAAGGCCAACACCGACGAGCTGATCGCCCGCGGTGGCTTCGGCTCGCCGACGATCTATGTCGGTGGCGACGACATGTACTTCGGCAACGACCGCCTGCCGCTGGTACGGGCGGCGGTGCTGCGGCGGCGCTAGACCCGGGCAGCGACCTGGTCCAGGCCGGCGCCGCGATCAACACTTCTGGTGCCTAGGACAATGTCACTGGCACGTCACCTGCCCGAACCCCCGCGAACGGCGGTGGCCGCGTATCTTTGGCTGGTCTGCAACTGCACCATAACCAAAGGCGGGTCTCCATGTTCAAGCCACTGCTCCTCGTTGCGCTGCTCGCCGGCGCCGTCTCGGCCCGGGCCGACACCTACACCACGCTTGCGCTGCCAACGCTGAATGCGGACCTGCGCGCGTCGCTGGGCGGGGCGGCCTATGTGCCGCTGTTCCCCGGCCTGCACAACTGGACGGGGGTGCCGTTCCAGCTCTCGACCAATCAGGCCGGCCACACCTCGTTCATCGACGGCGTGCTCGACATTCCGGTGGGCGTCTTTGGCGTCACGTCTGCCTACACGCTGATCAACTCGGCCTTTGGTGTCTTCGGTGCGAACAACGGCTCGGTGGAGTTCTTCGGCACCAGTGCGTACTACAAGGTCGACTTGATCCAGGGGCAGAACATCCGCGACCACCTGAACAATGTGTTCAACAACGTGATCGACGGTATCAGCGCCGTGCAGGCGTTCGTGGACGGCTGGGCCCGCCTGGACCAGCAGAACTACACCCTGCCTTCGGCTTTCGCGAGCGAGACGCTGGTGTCGATGCGGTTCACCAGCCTGAACCTGGGCAATCCCGGCGGCATCGCCTTTATCAACGCGGCCACGGTGGCGGTGGCCACGCCCGTGCCGGAGCCGGCCAGCGCGCTGCTGCTGCTCGGCGGCGGCGCGGCGCTGCTGGCCTGGCGGCGGCGCGGTGACGACCGGCCGCGTTCAAGCGTCTGACCGCCACGCGTTCAAACGTCTTGATTCAGTCGGCGCCGCTGGGCGCCGGCACCGATCGCCAGCAGGCCCAGCGCCATCAGGGCGTAGGTGCCCGGCTCTGGCACGCTGGTCACGGCGGCCACGCTGACGTTGTCCAGGAAGGTCGCAAGGAACGGCGTGTAGCCCACCGTCTCGAAGCGCAGCACCGACTCGGCACCCACAGCGGTGAACTCGAAGCTGTAGTGGGTGAAGGCCGGCGCGAAATCGGATGTGAACGCACCGTAGCTGGAAACCGCCACGCTGAGCAGCACCAGGTCGCCGGCGCCGGTGATGGTCAGCAAGTCGTCGCGGTTGCCAGTGGTGCCAGGCGCCCGAACGCCGTGGTCCAGCTCGACGCGGTACACCGCGTTGGCCGCGGTGGCGAAGGCTTGCTCGACGAACACCGATCCGTAGCCGCCACCAAGAAAGGCTGCATGCGCACCATCGGTTGTGGTCATGCCGCCCACCACACTCGCTGGACGTGACGGGCCGGTAGTCCAGCCGGACAGGTCGCCTGTCTCGAAGCTGCCATTGGTCAGCAGGTTGGCTTGCGCGGATGCCGACAGGGCAAGGGATACGGCCAGGGTGGTGAGGACTCGCTGCGTCATGTGGGCTCCTTGGGTTTGGATGACGGGCGGATTCTTCGAGATCGACCCCTGGCGCGCGTCACCGGAAATGGTGGCCAGCCCTGCAATGCTGGGGATGCCGGCCGTCGCGCCGACTCATGTTGAGCGTTGTAGCGCCGGATGTGCAAAGGCCCGCGCGGGGCGGGCCTTCGGTGCTGCTGGAGGCGGGCTTGCGGCCGCCCGCGCCGGCTACTTGCGGCGCAGCTTCTGGATGGCGGCCAACTGGGCCGCCATGGTCGCCAGTTCACTCGTGGCGGCGGCCAGGTCGATGTCGCTCTTGGCGTTCTTCAGCGCCTCTTCGGCGCGCTTCTTGGACTCGGCCGCCTTGGCCTCGTCCAGGTCATGGCCGCGGATGGCGGTGTCGGCCAGCACAGTGACGACGTTGGGCTGCACCTCCAGGATGCCGCCGGCGACGAAGACGAACTCCTCCTCGCCGTTGTCGGCACGGCGGATGCGCACCGCGCCGGGCCTGATGCGGGTGATCAGCGGCGTGTGGCGCGGGTGGATGCCGAGCTCGCCCATCTCGCCCGGCAGCGCGACGAAGGTCGCCTCGCCGGAGAAGATCTGCTCTTCGGCACTGACGACGTCGACGTGGATGGTGGACATGATTTCGGTTCCTGTTACTTTGAAGAAGCTTCAGGGAGCAAGCAGTCGGGCCGCAGGCTAGGCGCCGCGCACAGCTGTGCGAGCAGCACAGCGAGCACGGAAACGACGCATGAGGCCCGATTGCGCCGCTTACTGCAGCTTCTTCGCCTTTTCGAAGGCCTGATCGATAGTGCCGATCATGTAGAACGCCTGCTCCGGCAGATGGTCGCACTCGCCGGCGACGATCATCTTGAAGCCGCGGATGGTCTCCTTCAGCGGCACGTACACGCCCGGCGAGCCGGTGAACACCTCGGCGACGTGGAAGGGCTGCGACAGGAAGCGCTGGATCTTGCGCGCGCGCGCCACGGCCAGCTTGTCCTCGGGCGACAGCTCGTCCATGCCCAGGATGGCGATGATGTCGCGCAGCTCCTTGTAGCGCTGCAGCGTGGCCTGCACGGCGCGGGTGGTGCTGTAGTGCTCCTCGCCGACGACGTTGGGGTCGACCTGGCGACTGGTGGAGTCCAGCGGATCCACGGCGGGGTAGATGCCCAGCGCGGCGATGTCGCGCGACAACACCACGGTGGCATCCAGGTGGGCGAAGGTGGTCGCCGGCGACGGGTCGGTCAGGTCGTCCGCGGGCACGTACACGGCCTGGATCGACGTGATCGAGCCGACCTTGGTCGAGGTGATGCGCTCTTGCAGCCGGCCCATCTCCTCGGCCAGCGTCGGCTGGTAGCCCACGGCGGACGGCATGCGGCCCAGCAGCGCTGACACCTCGGTGCCGGCCAGCGTGTAGCGGTAGATGTTGTCGACGAAGAACAGCACGTCGCGGCCTTCGTCGCGGAACGACTCGGCAATGGTCAGGCCGGTCAGCGCCACGCGCAGGCGGTTGCCCGGCGGCTCGTTCATCTGGCCGTAGACCATGGCCACTTTGGACTCGCTGAGGTTCTCGCTGTTGACGACGCCCGAATCCATCATCTCGTGATAGAAATCGTTGCCCTCGCGGGTGCGCTCGCCGACACCGGCAAACACCGACAGGCCGGAGTGCGCCTTTGCGATGTTGTTGATCAGCTCCATCATGTTGACGGTCTTGCCGACGCCGGCGCCGCCGAACAGGCCGACCTTGCCGCCCTTGGCGAACGGGCAGATCAGGTCGATCACCTTGATGCCGGTCTCCAGCAGCTCCGTCGACGGCGACAGCTCGTCATAGGTCGGCGCCTTGCGGTGGATGGTGGCGGTGAGCGTCTGGTCGACCGGGCCGCGCTCGTCGATCGGGTTGCCCAGCACGTCCATGATGCGGCCCAACGTGGCCTTGCCGACCGGCACGCTGATGCCCTTGCCGGTGTTGGTGACCATCATGCCGCGGCGCAGGCCGTCGGACGTACCCAGCGCGATGGTGCGGACCACGCCGTCGCCCAGCTGTTGCTGGACCTCCAGCGTCAGCGCCGTGCCCTCCATCTTGAGGGCGTCATAGATATGGGGCATGCCACTGCGCGGGAACTCCACGTCCACCACTGCGCCGATGCACTGAACGATCTTGCCTTGTGCCATGTGCGTTCCTTCGATTTCCGGATTCAGTTGCCGTCAGACGGCGGCCGCGCCGCTCACGATCTCAGCCAATTCCTTGGTGATCGCAGCCTGGCGCGTCTTGTTGTAGATGAGCTTGAGCTCGCCGATCAGGGTGCCTGCGTTGTCGGTCGCGGACTTCATGGCGACCATGCGCGCGGATTGCTCGGAGGCCATGTTCTCGGCCACGCCCTGGTAGACCAGCGCCTCGATGTAGCGCGTCAGCAGCTCGTCGATGACGGTGGCGGCATCCGGCTCATACAGGTAGTCCCAGGCATAGGCGTGCTTCTCGGCCTCGGTCTGCGCCAGGCGCTCGGCCGACAGCGGCAGCAGCTGCTCCAGCACCGGCTCCTGCTTCATGGTGTTGATGAAGCGCGTGAAGCACAGCAGCACCGAGTCGACCTGGCCGGCCACGAAGGCGTCCAGCATGACCTTGACCGGGCCGATCAGCTTGTCCATCTGCGGCGCATCGCCGAGCTGGATGGCATGGCTCAGCAGCGGCACACCGACGCGGTTGAGGAAGCCGAAGCCCTTGCCGCCGATGGCCGTGCCGACCACGGCGCGGCCCGCCGCCTGCTCCGCGCGGATGCGGTTGGTCACCGCGCGCAGCAGGTTGGTGTTGAGGCCGCCGCACAGGCCCTTGTCGGTGGTGACCACGATCATCCCGACCTTCTTGCCGCCGCCTTCGACCACGCGCATGTAGGCGCTGCGGTACTCGGGGTTGGCCTGCGAGAGGTGGGCGGTGATGTTGCGGATCTTGTCGCTGTACGGGCGCGCAGAGCGCATGCGCTCCTGCGCCTTGCGCATCTTGGACGCGGCCACCATCTCCATGGCCTTGGTGATCTTCTTGGTGTTCTCCACCGATTTGATCTTGCCGCGGATCTCTTTGCCTACCGCCATGACGACGCTCCTTTCAAGAGGGTGTCAGGGGACGTCAAGCGAAGGACTTCTTGAACGCCGTGATGGCGGCGGTCATTTCCTCTTCGGCGGCCTTGTCCATCGCCTTGTCGCTCTCCAGCTTGGCCATCAGCGCGGCATGGCCGGCCTTCAGGTGCTGGTGCAGGCCATGCTCGAAAGACAGCGTCTTCTTGACTTCCACGTCGTCCAGGAAGCCCTTGTTGACCGCGAACAGCGTGGCCGCCATCATGCTGATCGACTGCGGCATGTACTGGGCCTGCTTGAGCACCTCGGTCACGCGCGCGCCGCGGTCCAGCTGCTTCTTGGTCGCCGCGTCGAGGTCGGACGCAAACTGCGCGAAGGCCGCCAGCTCGCGGTACTGCGCCAGGTCGGTCCGGATGCCGCCGGACAGGTTCTTGATCAGCTTGGTCTGGGCCGCGCCACCCACCCGCGACACCGAGATGCCGGCGTTGATGGCGGGGCGGATGCCGCTGTTGAACAGCGACGTCTCCAGGAAGATCTGGCCGTCGGTGATCGAGATCACGTTGGTGGGCACAAAGGCGGACACGTCGCCGGCCTGGGTCTCGATGATCGGCAGCGCGGTCAGCGAGCCCGTCTTGCCCTTGACCTCGCCCTTGGTGAAGGCCTCGACATAGTCGGGGTTCACGCGCGCGGCGCGCTCCAGCAGGCGGCTGTGCAGGTAGAACACGTCGCCGGGGTAGGCCTCGCGGCCCGGCGGGCGGCGCAGCAGCAGCGACACCTGGCGGTAGGCCACGGCCTGCTTGGACAGGTCGTCATAGATGATCAGGGCGTCCTGGCCGCGGTCGCGGAAGTACTCGCCCATGGTGCAGCCGGAATAGGCCGACACGTACTGCATGGCCGCCGACTCGGAAGCGCCGGCCGCGACGACGATGGTGTAGTCCATCGCGCCGTGTTGCTCCAGCGTGCGCACCACGTTCTTGATCGAGCTGGCCTTCTGCCCGATCGCGACGTAGACGCAGGTCATGCTCTGACCCTTCTGGTTGATGATCGTGTCGATCGCCACCGCGGTCTTGCCGGTCTGGCGGTCGCCGATGATCAGCTCGCGCTGGCCGCGGCCGACCGGCACCATGGAGTCGATGGACTTCAGGCCGGTCTGCACCGGCTGGCTGACCGACTGGCGCGCGATCACGCCCGGGGCGACCTTCTCGATCACGTCCGTCATCTTGGCGTTGATCGGGCCCTTGCCGTCGATCGGCGCGCCCAGCGCATTGACGACGCGGCCGATCAGCTCGGGGCCGACCGGCACTTCAAGAATCCGGCCGGTGCACTTGACCACATCGCCTTCGGAGATGTGCTCGTACTCACCCAGGATCACCGCGCCGACCGAGTCGCGCTCGAGGTTCAGCGCCAGGCCATAGGTGGGCACGCCCGCAGCGGTGGCCGGGAACTCCAGCATCTCGCCCTGCATCGCGTCGGACAGGCCATGGATGCGGCAGATGCCGTCGGTGACGGTCACCACCGTCCCCTGGTTCTTGATGTCGACCGACAGACCCAGGCCTTCGATGCGGCTCTTGATCAGTTCGGAGATTTCAGCGGGGTTCAGTTGCATCTTGTTCTCCACGACCGCTGCGCAGTTGGCGCAGCGGCAGGTTCGGTTGGTAGGTGCGTTGACCGGGTGTGGTTGCGCGCGTCGCTCAGGCCGAAAGGACCTGGCGCATGGACTCCAGGCGGGCCTTCACCGAGGTGTCCAGCACCTCGTCGCCCACCACCACCCGCACGCCGCCGATCAGCCCGGGCTCGACCACCACGCTCGGGTTGAGCTGGCGGCCGAAGCGGCGCTCCAGCGTGCCGCGCAAGTCGGCCAGCTGGGCATCGGTCAGCGCAAATGCGCTGTAGACGGTGGCGTCGGCGGTGCCGGAGCGGGCCTTGACCAACGCATTGAACTGCGCCGCGATCTCAGGCAACGCGGCCAGGCGGCCGTTCTCGACGACCACGCGCAGCAGGTTGGCCAACGGGCCGTCCAGCGTGCCGCGGGCCGCCGTGGTGACCAGCTCCACCACCTGGGTGATGGTGATGGACGGGTTGTCGGCCAGGCGGCTCAGGCCCGGATGCGCGGCCACGGCCGCCAGCGCCTGCAGCTGGGCGGTCATGGCCGGTGCGGCGGCCGGGTCGGCTGCCTTGAACAGCGCCTCGGCATAGGGCCGGGCAATGGTGGCGAGTTCAGCCATGTTGCGCCGCGTTCAAAGTTCGGACTTCAGGCGCGACAGCAGGTCGGCATGCGCCTTGGCATCGACCTCGCGGCGCAGGATGGCCTCGGCGCCCTTGACCGCCAGCATGGCGACCTCGCCGCGCAAGGCCTCGCGGGCCTTGACGGACTCCTGCTCGGCCTCATTGCGGGCCTGCGCGATGAGCTTGGCGCCCTCTTCGCCGGCCTTGGCCTTGGCCTCCTCGACGATCTGCTGCGCCAGCCGCTCGGCGTCGGCAATGCGCTTGCCGGCGTCGTCACGGGCAGCAGCAAGCTGCTGCTCGACGCGGGTGTTCGCCTGCGCCAGGTCGGCCTTGGCCTTGTCGGCGGCCGACAGGCCGTCGGCAATCTTGCGGGCGCGTTCGTCCAGCGCCGCGGTGATCGGCGGCCAGATGTACTTCATCGTGAACCAGACCAGCAGTCCGAAGACGACCGCCTGCACGATCAGCGTGGCATTGATGTTCACTTGCTTGCCTCGGTCAAGGTAGGCCGCCCGGAAAGCCGCCTGAACGGCCGCCGCCCGGGGGTTGGGGCGCGGCCCGGCAGCCCGACTGGGCCACCTGCCGCACCCGCAGTCGCCGGGGGATTACTTCGCGCCGGCCGCGACGGCCGCCGCGATCTGGCCGAGGAACGGGTTGGCGGTGGCGAACCACAGCGCGATACCGGTGCCGATGATGAACGCCGCGTCGATCAGGCCGGCCAGCAGGAACATCTTGGTCTGCAGTTCGCCCATCAGCTCGGGCTGGCGCGCGGCCGACTCGAGGTACTTGCTGCCCATGATGCCGATGCCGATACAGGCGCCGAGCGCGCCCAGGCCGATGATCAGGCCAGCGGCCAGGGCGACGAAGCCGATGAGTTGCATGGTGACTCCTTTTTTGTGGGTGAGGGTTGGAAAGGGAACAGAAGGAAAAACAAGATCAGTGCGCGTCGTGGGCCTGGCCGATGTACACCAACGTCAGCATCATGAAAACGAAGGCCTGCAGGGTGATGATCAGGATGTGGAACACCGCCCACACCCAGCCGGCGATCACATGCCCGATGGCCAGCGCGATGCCGGTACCGGTCATGGCCCAGGCGCCGCCCATCAGGGCGATGAGCATGAAGATCAGCTCGCCGGCATACATGTTGCCGAACAGCCGCATGCCGTGCGAGACCGTCTTGGCGACGAACTCGATCACCTGCATCATGAAATTGAAGGGGTACAGGAACCACTTGTCGCCGAAGGGCGCCGAGAACAGCTCGTGCACCCAGCCGCCCAGGCCCTTGATCTTGACGTTGTAGACCAGGCAGATCAGCAGCACCGACAGCGACATCGCCATGGTGATCGACAGGTCGGCGGTCGGCACGACCCGCATGTAGTCCTTCATGCCCAGCGCCGGGCCGACCTGGTGCCAGACCCAGGGCAGCAGGTCCACCGGCAGCAGGTCCATCGCATTCATCATGAAGATCCAGACGAAGATGGTCAGCGCCAGCGGCGCGACCAGCTTGCGGCTGTTGGCGTTGTGCACGATGCCGCGGGCCTGGGACTCCACCATCTCGATCAGGATCTCGACCGCGGCCTGGAACCGGCCCGGCACGCCCGAGGTCGAGGTACGGGCGGCGCGCCACAACACAAAGGTGCCGACCACGCCAAGCAGGATGGAGAAGAACAGCGAGTCGACGTTGAGTGCCCAGAACCCGGTGCCCACCTTGAGGTGGCCCAGGTGGTGGATGATGTATTCACCGGCGGTGGGGGCTTGGCCTTGTGCTGCCATGACGTCGCGTCCAGTCCCGATCTATGCGTTCTTCGTCCGCGGCCGGCGCCACAGCAGCGCCAGCCAGTACACCTTGATTCCGGCCACCAACCCGGCCAGCAGCGCGGGCCAGGACAACGGCTGGACGATCCAGGTCGCCAGCATCAGCATCGCGACCGAGACCCCGATCTTCACGAACTCCCACAACATGAAGCTGACGGCCGAGGCCGCTGGCGCCATGCTGGACAGTGCGCTGGTCATACCACGTGCCATCAAGGCACCCGGCACCACCACGGTGGCCGCGCCATACAGCGCGGACCACGCCACCTCCGGCCTGCCGGTGAATCCCCACCCGATCAGGGCGACGACCACACCGACCGCAGCTTGCGCCGCGATGACCCGCCACGGTGACAGTGGCGGGTCGGTTGCCGACAATTGCCGGGCCTCCTCGCGGGTCCAGCGCCGTACCGGCCGGTTTGCCTCGTCGTCCTCTTCGTCCCAGGCGCCTTTGGAGTTCAGACGCGCGGGCATACGGGGTGAGGAACGGATGTCGGCAAACCCTGCATTGTAGGGGATACCGATGAGGCCTCCGTGACAGCCCTGGGGCGGCCGCTCAACGCACGAAGTAGCCCCGGCTCTCGAAATAGCCGGCGAACTCGTCGACCGACAGGCGGCCGCGCCGGCTGGAGTCGTGCCGGATCCAGATGCGGGGCGTGTCCGGATGCGCCCGGTCGGCCTGCACACGGGTCACCAGCCCGATGTGGTCCCGGCTGGCCGAGACATAGAAATCACCGGCCCGCACGCCGGACAGGCTGCGCACACGTGCCCGGCTGCCGATGACGTCGCGCACCCGTATCGGGTTGCCGCACATGCAGGTGCCGGCACCGCGTGAGCGCCGGATCTGCTCGTGGTGGGCCAGCCAGTGGGCACAGCCGGTACCGGTGATCGGCTGCCAACCAGTGCTGGCGTTGGCGTACCAGACGAAGCAGGCCCGGGGCACGACGTGGCGATCGACCGCACGCACGGCCAGCGCAATCTGGTCCGTACAGCGCTGGCAGACCTCGACGCCGTTGACGCGGCCTGCTGATCGACTGGCGGGATGGATGACGCAGTTGGGCATGGCTGGAGTTAGCGCTGGGCCGCTCGTGACGCGGCGCAAGAGCTGCCTGCATGGCCTCGGCCCAGCGCCGATCCAGGATACCGCCCGCACAGGCGGGATGCCCCCAAGACCCCGAAAGTGGTCCGGGATACGGCGACACGGTCCAATCGTCGGCATCTCCATCCCGATCCCGACCATGGCGTTGAAACGGATCCTGTCTGCGGCGCTGCTGGCGACGCTGCTGTCGGCCTGCGCGCAGACACCTCCTGCAGCGTCCGACCCGGCACGCACCCACCACCGCGGCGACCGCTTCCAGAACAACCATGTGGCCTTCACGCCGCGCGGCCTGGATGAATTGCTGGCCTGGAAGTGGGCCGCCATGCGCGACGGCCTGCCTCGCCCTCCGAACACGCCCACACCGGTCGTCGCGCCCGACCTGTCGTTTATCCATGACAACGCACGGGCCGGAACGGCCATGGTGCCTGCGGCGACCTGGATCGGACATGCCACCGTCCTGGTGCAGGCCGGCGGGTTGAACGTCCTGACCGACCCGATCTTCTCGGACCGCGCATCGCCGCTGTCCTATGTCGGTCCGCGCCGCGCCCAGCCGCCGGGGCTGTCACTGGCCCAGCTGCCCCGCATCGATGCGGTGGTGGTCTCGCACAACCACTATGACCATTGCGATGCCGAGTCCCTGCGTGCCTTGAACGCTCAGCCCGGCGGGCCGCCGCTGTTCGTGGTGCCGCTGGGGCTGAAGGCCTGGTTGGCGGGCCTGGGCATTCAGAACGCTGTCGAGCTGGACTGGTGGCAGTCCCAACGCCTGGGTGCCGCCGAGATCATGCTCACGCCGGTGCAGCATTGGTCCGGACGCACGCTGACCGACCGCATGCGGACCTTGTGGGGCGGCTATGCGGTGCTGACGCCCGGCTTCAACTGGTTCCATGCCGGTGACACGGGTTACTCGAAGGACTTCGCCGACATCGCATCCCGGTTGGGGTCACGGCTGAGCGACGGCGGCTTCGACCTGGCGCTGGTACCGATCGGCGCCTATGCGCCGCGGTGGTTCATGTCGAACCAGCATGTGGATACCGACGAGGCGGTGCTCATCCATCGTGACCTGCGCGCCCATGCGTCGCTGGGCATGCACTGGGGCACCTTCGAGCTGACCGACGAGCCGCTGGACGAACCACCGCAGCGGCTGGCGGCGGCACGGCGCAGCGCTGGCCTGGATGCGCGCGCGTTCTTCACGCTGGCCATCGGTCAGACTCGTCTTCTGTCGGCGCGCCGCTGAAGTGCAACGCCGCTGACCGCGCTCACTGCGGTGCGGCGGCCCACATGACCCAGCCGCGAAAAGCGCTCAGCGCGGCAGCGTGCGGTAGCGCCTGGCCAGCGTCCTGAAACGCTCCAGCCCGTCGGTGTCGACGGCCGTGCCGCGCTCGTCGGCCAGGATCGCGGCCACCGCATCGGCCGCGCCTTCGGCCAGCCGGGCATCGAGAAACAACAGCCGGCTGCGCCGCGCCAACACGTCCTCGACGGTGCGCGCCATCTCGTGCCGCACGGCCCAGCGCACCATGGCCTCGTTCAGGCCGCCGCCGCCGTCGCGCCACAGCCACTGGTCTTGTCCCGGCAGCCGGGCCAGGCGCGTGGCCTCGCTGCCGTACAGGTGCGGGCCCGGGCTCTCGGCGATGGGGCGGCCGGGCGCCGCGCCCACCAGCGGCAGGCGCTCGGTGACGCCCGCCGGCCGGTCCGGCAGCAGGCCGCGGCTCATGCACCGCGCCAGGACGTCCTCGGCCATCGCCCGGTAGGTGGTCCATTTGCCGCCCGTGACCGTGACCAGCCCGGAGCGGCCGACCCGCACCACATGCTCGCGGCTAAGCCCGGCGGTGTCGGCCTCATCGTCACCGCCGGCACGCACCAGCGGACGCAGGCCGACCCAGACCGAGCGCACGTCGCTGCGGTGCGGCGCACGCTCCAGGTAGCGCTCGGCCTCGCCGAGGATGAAGTCGATGTCGCTGGCCAGCGGCGCAGGCTCGCGCGGGAGGTCATCGCGCGGCGTGTCCGTGGGGCCGAGGATGACCTTGCCGAGCCAGGGCACGACGACCAGCACGCGGCC
>JBJXHB010000177.1:0-14448 GCA_046160725.1 Aquabacterium sp. | reverse complement strand
CGGCCTGGGCGCCTCCTTCACCCTGTGCGCCAGCGCCGCGGCGCTGGCCCTGTGGTGGCCGGTGGCGCGCGGCGCGGCGGGGTTCATGCCGCAATGGCGCCGGCGGCCGCAGCGCGCGCTGTTCGTGCGCAGCCTGGCCGTCGGGGCGGTGGCCTCGACGCTGGCCCTGATCGGCAACCTGTCGTTGATGCTCGTCACCGCGCAGCTCGGCCGCTTCGGGCCGGCCGCCGTGGCGGCCTTCGGCATCGCGGCGCGGCTGGAGTTCCTGGTTGTCCCGGTCGCCTTCGGCGTCGGCTCGGCGGCCACCGCCATGGTCGGCCGCGCAGTGGGTGCGGGCGACTGGGCCCGGGCGCGGCAGGTGGCCTGGATGAGCGGCGCCATTGCGTTCGTGATCGCCGGCAGCCTGGGCCTGGTGGTGGCGCTGGCCCCGCGCGCCGCTGCCGGCCTGTTCACCAGCGACGCCGCGGTGGCCGATATCGCGGCCCAGGCCCTGCGCTGGACCGGATACTCCTTCGGCCTGTTCGGCCTGGGCATGGCGTTGTACTTCGCCTCGCTCGGCGCGGGCCGCCTGAAGGTACCGGCGCTGGCGGCCGTCACCCGGCTGGCGCTGGCCGCGGGCCTGGGCGGCTGGCTGGCGCAGACCCACGGCCCGGACGGCCTGTTCATCGGTGTGGCCCTGGGCGCAGCGGCCTATGGGCTGATCAACGCGGCGGGGGTGCGGCCGGGGTTGTGGAAGGCCCGCTAAGGCCCACCAACGGACAACTGCAACGGCCCGCTGGCGACCAGGCGGTACTGTCCGCGCCCGCAGCGCTCGATGCGCAGGCCCAGGTCCCGCTCGGCCAGGCGGCGCTCCAGCATCAGCAGGCGCACGCCCAGGTTGTCCTGGACGTCGGGCAGGCGCAGCTCGTCGGCGGCCAGTCGCAGCTCGCGGGTGCTGAAGCTGTCGCGGCCGGTGGCGATCTGGTCGCGCACCAGCTTCGCGACGATGGCGCCGGCCACGCCCTTGATCAGGTACTGCTCGCCCACGAACACGCTGTGGTCGCGCGGGTAGTGGCGGATGCGCAAGGGCGGCTGGTTCGCCGCCGGCACGGCCGCCGCCAGCGCCGGCGCGGTCGAGGCCTCGGTCAGCTCGGCGGCATGCAGGGCGGCCAGACCCTGGGCGAGCTGGGCGCCGACGGCGCTCAGGGCGTCCTCGTCGTCGTAGCTGAAGAACTGGTCGTGCTCGCTCTCCACCAGCAGCGCGCCCACGGTGCGGCCGCGCGCGCGCAGCGGCACCGCCAGCTGGCTGCGCGGCTGGGCCAGGCCGGGCAGCGCGATCGGCTCCACCAGCGTGCCCTGCAGGCCGAGCTGCTCGACCTTCACGCGCCACGACAGGCCGTAACACACCATGTTGCTCATGTGGCCCACCCGGATGGGCACGTTCTCGCGCACCGCCACGCCGACCAGGCCGGTGTCGGCCAGCGCCAGCTCGGCGCCGGTGCCGGCCTCGGCATAGCCGGTGCTGGCCAGCGTGTACAGGTTGGCCTTGGCCTCGTCGAGCATCCAGACGATGGCGTGCGCGATCTTCAGCTCGCGTGCCAGGCCGTCGCAGAAGGCCTGGAGCAGGCCGCGCAGGTCGGCGGCCTCGGCCAGACGCTCGCTCAGTCGGCGCACCCCGGCGGCCAGGTCGCAACGCGGCACGATGGCCGGCAGCGGGCGCAGCGGGTCGATCTGGCGCAGCGACTCGACCTGGTAGATGTCGGCGCCGCGCAGGTGGAACACCCGCTCCATGCCGGTATGGGCCGCGATGCCGGCCAGCTTGGCGCGCAGCCGCTCGAACACCGGGCCGACCGTCTCAGTGCGCAGGTGCCGCAACTGCAGCACCACGCCCACGCCGGTGATCGGGTCCTCGACCATCAGCGCGCCGCGGCCGGTGGCCAGGATGTTGGCGCGCGTGCGGTTGAAGAACTGGTAGGTCAGCGCGACATGCGTGTCGTCCACGAACTCGGCATGCGACAGGTAGGACACATGCGGCATGCCGTCGGCCGCCACCGAGCACATGGCCGGCGGGATGATCCCCTCGAGCAGGCGGCGCACCGCGCGCAGCGTGGGTGTGCCGGTGTCGGTGGGCGGCGTCGGGCTCATGGCAGCAGGTCGATCACCTGGCCGGCCCCGGGGCCCGGGCTCTGGTCCCAGGCGCCCATCGGGGTGAAGCGCAGCACGGCGACCTGGTCGATCCCGACCCGGAACCAGGCGTCGAGGATGACCTGCGGCTGGTGGCCGAAGCGCTCGACCCGGTCGACGAAGCGCTGGGCGCAGCGCGCCATCAGCCGCATGTGCGCCTCGGTCGGCGGGACGGTCTGCGCGTCCACGCCCTTTACATGCAGCGTGCGGTTGCTGTCGGGCTGCGAGGCCACGTAGGCGATGCGCCGGCTCGCCTGCACGGCGGCCAGCAGCTCGAACCCGGCGTCGCGGTTGAGCACGACTTCCACGGGCCCGTCCGGCAAGGCCCAGGCGGCCAGCGCGCGGCTGATCTCGGGCCGGCCATCGGGATGGCTGCTGCCCACGCGATGCGAGACCCCGGCTTCCAGATGGGCGGCCCATTCGGGTGGCAGTTTCGGCATGGGCGCAGATGGTAGTCAATGCCCGGACAGGCTCTCCAGCGCGGCCATGGCGGCGCGCACGCGCGGCGCCACCAGCCGGCCCGGTGGCATCACCACGTGCACCGGCATGCGCGGCGGGCGCAGGCCCGGCAGGAGGTCCACCAGCCGCCCGGCCTTGATGTCCTCGGCCACCACGTTGTCCGGCAGCTGCGCGATGCCCAGCCCCAGGCGCAGGGCTTCCAGCACGCCCTCGGTCTCGTTGATGCGCAGGGTGGCCTGCGGCTGCAGCGTGACCGGCTGGCCGCGCTGGCGCAGCTGCCAGGGGCGGTCCCGGCCGGAGGAGGGCAGCCGGAACAGGACGGCCGCATGGGCCGACAGGTCCTCGACGTGTCGCGGCGTGCCCGCACGGCGCAGGTAGTCGGGGCTGGCGCACAGGCACAGCGACTGCCAGTCCACGCGCCGGGCCACCAGGCTGGAGTCGTCCAGTTCGCCGATGCGCACCGCCAGGTCCAGCCCTTCGCGCACGATGTCCACGTACTGGTCGCTCAGGCGCGCGTCCAGCTGCAGCTGCGGGTGCTGGCGCAGCAGCCCGGCCAGGCGCGGCAGCACGAAGCGCTTGCCGTAGAAGACCGGCATCGCCACCCGCAGCACGCCGGTGGGTGAGGCGCGGCTGCCGGAGGCGATGGTCTGCAGCTCCTCCAGCTCGTCCAGTACGCGTTGGCAGCGCTGGTACAGGCGCTCGCCGTCGGCGGTCAGCCGCACCTGGCGCGTGGTGCGCTGGAACAGCTGCAGCCCCAGGTTGGCCTCCAGGCGGGCCACGGCCTTGGCCAGCGTGGAGGGCGCCTGTCCCTGCTCGCGCGCGGCGGCCGCGAAGCTGGCGTGCCGCGCGGTGGCGGCAAAGGCGATGAGCGGCTGCAGGCCTTGCATGGCGGACTGGATTGAGGAACAAGTGTCGGCAATGTTACGGCGCTCGCGACACTTCTCAACCGAACCTCGGATCGCCACAGTTCGTTCCGCGCCGGTCGTCGGCGTGCTTGATCCAAGGAGAACCACCATGCCGGTCATCGAACAACAACGCCCGCAGCCCACCCCGATCCCGGGCGTCGCCCACAGCACCTGGGCCGGCTCGGGCGACGGACTGCAGCAGCTGTCCGTCTGGCGCCAGACGCTCGCGCCGGGGGCGGCCACGCCGCCGCACCGGCACAGCTGCGACGAGGTCGTGATGTGCCTGTCCGGCTGGGGCGAGCTGCACGAGGACGGCGCGCCGCCGCAGCGCTTCGGCCCGGACCACACCGTGCTGCTGCCGCGCGGCCGGTTCCACCAGATCTTCACCAGCGGGCCGCAGCCCCTGGAGCTGATCGGCGTGTTCGCCGCCACGCCCGTGGCGGTGGAGCTGCCCGACGGGCAGGCGTTGGAGCTGCCCTGGCGCAGCTGATGCGGGCGGCGCTGGCCGGTTCGCGGACGAGGGCTTAGCAAAGTCTTAACGACGTCCTAGCCAAGACCTAGCGGCAGCGAACAGGACCAGCGCCCACAGTGTGAACCCAGCCGGTCGCGTACCGGCACCTGGAACGCAGGGTCCGCCATCCCAGGCGCCTTGCCTGCTGGAGACACCATGAGACTTCGATCCACCCTCCGGGCCGCACTGCTGGCGGCCAACCTGATGCAGGCCTTCGGCAGTGGCGGCACGCCGCCGCCAGCGGCGGCCGGGCGATTCCAGGTCCTGGTGGCCACCGACAAGGCCGTCGTCGTGCAGGGCGGGACCACCACGCTGCGGGCCCGGGTCGTCCGTGCCGCGGACTTCGACGGCCCGGTGATGCTCGAGCTGACGGGCCTGCCCGCAGGCGTGCGCGCGGCGCCGGTCCATGTCCCGGCGGGTGTGAGCGAGACCAGCCTGGCGCTGACCGCCGATGCCGCCGCGCCGCACTCGCTGCCCACGGTCGGGGCGGTGGTGGGGGCCATGGTGGGTGCGGGTCCGGCAGCGCCGCAGCGCAGCGCCAGCGCGCTGGCGGTCACCGTGGCGGGCGCGCCGGGCACGCTGGACGCGAGCTTTGCCGGCGGCGCCCAGCTCACGCCGGTGGGCGCGGGGGAGGACTATGCGCATGCCGTGGCGGTACAGGCCGACGGCAAGGTGCTGGTGGCCGGCTCCAGCGCCGGCGGTGGCGGCACCGGCCTGGCCGTCGTGCGCTACCTGCGCGACGGCCGGCTGGACACGGCGTTCGGCTCCAACGGGCGTGTCGTGCTGATGGTTGGCGCGCGCCAGGACGTGGCGCAGGCGATCGCGGTGCAGGCGGACGGCCGCATCCTGCTGGCAGGCCACAGCCTGCAACGCCAGGCCGACCATGATTTCCTGCTGGTGCGCCTGCTGGCCGATGGCCGGCCGGACCCGGCGTTCGGCCAGCGCGGGCATGTCCTGACCGACTTCGGCGGCGACAGCGACCGGGCCAGCGCCGTGCTGGTGCTGCCGGACGGGCGCATCGTGGCTGGCGGCCAGAGCAACGTGAACCGCGCCACCACGGGCGTCGATTTCGCGCTGGCCCGCTATCACCCGGATGGCCGGCTGGACCCGAGCTTCGGCGCTGGCGGCAAGGTCGTGGCACCGATCCTGCCGGGCAGCACCGGCGACCGTGTGCGCGCACTGGCCCTGCAGGCCGTCGATGGCCAGCAGCGGCTGCTGGCCGTGGGGGGCGAGGGTGACTTCACCATCGCGCGGTTCAATGCGGCCGGGGCGCTGGACGCCGGCTTCGGCCAGGGCGGCAAGGTCACCGGCCTGTTCGGCGTGAGCATCGGCGCGGCCGCCGCGGTGGCGGTGCGGCCGGGCGGCGAGGTCGTCGTGGCCGGCCATGCGGGCCACGACTTCGCCGCGGTCCAGCTGCTGCCGGATGGCCGCCTGGACACGCGGTTCGGCCCCACGGCCGATGGGCGCTTCCGCCAGGCCGTGTCCGCCGCCAACTGGGACGAGGCCACCGCGCTGGCCCTGCAGACCGACGGCGCGCTGCTGCTGGGCGGCTGGGCCTATGCCGGCACCAGCACCGCCGGCGACGTCGCCGTGCTCCGCCTGAGCCACGACGGCCGCCTGGACACCGCGTTCGGCCAGGCCGGCGTCGCCATCCATGCCGTGGCCGGCGCCAAGGCCGACTTCGGCCGCGCGCTGGCCCTGCAGCCCGATGACCGCATCCCCGCGGTGCGCGCCATCGTGGCCGGCGAGGCCCAGGACCGCAATCGCGACTTCGCGGTGCTGCGGCTCTGGCTCTGACCCCTGCCAACCCGAACCTCCGACCGACTGAAAGGCAACACCATGCACGACACCAACGACGCCCGCTTCGACCTCTATGCCGCCATCCACAAGGCACTGCGCCTGGCGATGGCCGACACCCTGGCCCGCCTGGGCAGCCTGGACGTGGCCGACACCGGCCCGTGCCAGGGCACGGCCGCGCAGGTGCAGTCCTTGCTGGACATGTGCCGCGGCCACCTGCAGAAGGAGGAGCGCTACGTCCACCCGTTGATCGAGGCGCGCTGCGCCGGGCGCAGCCTGCGCATCGCCGCCGAGCATGTGGAGCACCAGGCCGCCATCGACGCGCTGGAGGCCGGGCTGGTGGCCTTCCGCTGCGCGCCGTCGGCCGTGGCCGGCCACCGCCTGTACCGACGGCTGGCCGTGTTCGTGGCCGAGAACCTGGCGCACATGGAGTACGAGGAGTCCGTGCACAACGAGGCGCTGTGGGCGAGCTGCACCGACGAGGATCTGCTTGCGGTGCACGACGCCATCCTGGCCGGGCTGGAGCCGGCCGAGGCCGGCGAGGTCCTGCACTGGATGCTGCCGGCGCTGAGCCATGAGGAGCGCGCCGGCATGCTCGCCGGCATGCGGGCCATGGCGCCGCCGCCGGCCTTCGAGGGCGCGGTGCAGCTGGCCCGCCAGCGCCTGAGTGCCGGCGAGTGGGCCAAGCTCGCGCAGGCCCTGCAGCTGCAGCCGGCCTGAGCCCGCCGGCGCCCCGGCGCCGGCCCTGGCCCGACAACCCGGACCCGCCGGTGCCGCTGCGCGCCGCGATGGGCGATGCCTTGCCTGAAAGACGCAACATGAACAAGCGAATCCTGATGTGGGCGCTGCCGCTGGTGGCGGTGCTGCCGGCGCTGGCCCCGCCCTCCGCGCGGGCGCAGCCGGACGCTGCAGCCACCGCGCAGGCAGCCGCCTGCTGGGCTGCGAACCACGAGGAACGCACCAGCGATGAAGGCCTGCCGACGCGCCATGCCCGGCACCAGACCCTGCATGCCGCCATGGACGTGCTGGAGGCCCTGCTGCGCCCCAACCCCGGGCTGTTGGCGCTGCCCGAGGTGCGGTTGCGGATGAGTCGCGCGGTCAACGGCGCAGTCGACCCCAGGACCATGCCGCGCGAGGCGGTGCTGCATGCCCATGGCTTCGGGCCCAAGACCTGGACCAAGACGCCCTGCGGCATCCATGAGCAGGCCGCTGAACGTCTGCGTGCACGCGCCGGGATGACGATCTTCATCAACACGCCCACCGTCACGCTCAACCGCTGGGAGCACGACGAGCAGCTCACCACCTACCTGGGCCAGCCCGCCACGCCGGCGTTCCAGGGCTGGCCCACCTATGGCGAATGCGCCATCGTCAGCGCGGACCGCCGTCTGCCCTGGGTGGCGGTGACGGTGGGCGAGATGCTGGCGCTGTTCGAGCGCCGCAAGCAGCGCGAGCTGGCGGACTGGGACCAGCGCCACGCCGGCGCCTTCGAACCCTTCGACCTGGCGGCCATGGAGCGCAGGGCCGAAGCACTGCGGGCCCAGAGCCCCCAGGCGGCCGACGCGATGCTGCTCGGCGCGCGCGAGCGCAAGAAGCATGAGGCGGCGGCCCACGCCGCGCTGCGCGCGCAGCGCCAGCGGCTGGCCGACGACGCGCAAGGCTTCCGTCAGGCGCTGGCATCGATGAGCGCCGGCGATCGAGCGGCGCCCTATGTCGTGGGCACCGGAGCAAGCCGCCTGCCAACGGCCTTCGACCTGCGGCAGGCCCGGCCGGTGTTCAAGCTCGACCCCGGCTTCCCGTGGGACGCCGCGCGCGACCGCAGCCGCATCCAGCTCATCACCGTGTGCGCCGGCCAGCTCGAGCGCAACCCGGCGTACCACGTTCCCATGCGCGCCGCGGTGGCGGCGCTCGACTTCGCGCGCATTGCCGCGCTCCTCAACTGAAGAAGGACTCCCGTCATGAGAACCCTTGCCATCCTCGCCGGCCTGCTGGTTGCGCAGGCCCATGCGCAGACTGTCGCCCCCGCGGCGCCCACGCCGGTGGATCGCGGCCGCTACCTGATGAAGATCGCCGGCTGCAACGACTGCCACACCGCCGGCTATGCCCAGACCGGTGGCCAGACCCCGGAGAAGGACTGGCTGCAGGGCGACGCCATGGGCTGGCAGGGCCCCTGGGGCACGACCTATGCCACCAACCTGCGCCTGCACTTCAGCCGCCTCACCGAGGCGCAATGGCTGCAGCAGGCACGCACGATGCGCGCGCGCCCGCCGATGCCCTGGTTCGCCCTGCGCGACATGACCGATGCCGACCTGCGCGCCATCTACGCCTACATCCGCCAGGCCGGGCCGGCCGGCCAGCCGGCGCCTGCCTTCGTGCCGCGCGGCCAGCCGGTGCAGGGGCCGGTGGCGCGATTCCCCGGGTGAGGCGGCGATGAAACGCCCCTTGATCGTGGTCTTCGGCGCCACCGGGCGCCAGGGTGGAGCGGTGGCCCGGGCCCTGCTGGCGCAGGGACGCTGGCAGGTGCGGGCGGTCACCCGCCACACCGGCAGCGAAGCCGCCCGCGCGCTGGCCGACGCCGGCGCCGCGCTGTGCCCGGCCGACCTGGACGCGCCCGCCACCCTGGCCGCGGCCCTGCAGGGCGCGCATGCGGTGTTCGGCGTGACCAACTACTGGGAGCATGGCGACGCGCAACGCGAGCTTCGCCAGGCCACCGGACTGGCGGCGGCCATCGCCGCCACCTGCCCCACCGCGCACCGCATCTGGTCGACGCTGGAGGATTCCCGCCCGGTGCTGCGGCCGCCGACCGGCCAGCGCTATGCGGTGCCGCACCTGGATGCCAAGGCCGAGGCGAACGCGGCCTTCCTGGCCGGGGACGCGCCGGTCACCCTGCTGCTGACCTCGTTCTTCTGGGAGAACCTGATCGACTTCGGCATGGGCCCGCGGCGGGCCGGCGACGGCGTGCTGGAGCTGGCGCTGCCGCTGGGCGCCGCGCCGCTGCCCGGGCTGGCCGTGGCCGACATCGGCCCCGTCGTGGCCGCATTGCTGGAGCAGCCGCCGGCACAGTGCCGCTTCGGCATCGCCGGGGAGCATCCGGGCGGCGCGCGGATGGCCGCCGTGCTGGCCGAGGTGCTGGGCGAGCCGGTTCGCTACGTCGATGTGCCGCTGCCGATCTATGCCGGCCTTCCCTTTCCCGGCGCGGCCGAGCTGGCCGCGATGTTCGAGTACAAGCAGCGCGCGTCGGCGGCCTACGTCGCCGCACGGCCGGTGGAGGCGAGCCGCGCGCTGCACCCGGGGCTGCGGGACTTCCGCCACTGGGCGCTGCAGCACCGGGCGGCGCTGCGCGCCGCCATACCGCCCTTGGCCGCGGCGGCGGCCTGACGTTGCCCCCTGTCCTTCCGACCATCCTTCAAGAGACCAACATGAACCTCTCGACCACCACACGCGTCTGCGCCGACTCGATGTACTTCGGCAACGGCAACCCGGGCCTCGTGGGGGTGATGGGGCTGCGGCTGCGGCGGGTCAACCGGCCAGCCGCCGCATGAAGCCGCGGTCGATGCGGTCCTTCCAGCGCCAGACCCAGCGGCCCTCGGTGCTCAGGCCGTTCCAGCTCATGATGGCCGTGCCGTCCCCGGTGGCCAGCAGCGCCAGGAACTCCCACTGCGGCCGATACCGCTGCAGCGGCCGGCCGGCCAGGGCGGCGCGCAGGTTGGCCAGCAGCAGCGGCCCCTGGCGGACGGCGTAGACACCGGCCTTGGGCAGGGCGGGCGAGAAGCCGGCGCAGTCGCCGCTGGCGAACACCTGCGGATGCGAGCGGGACTGCAGTTGATCGTCGATGGCGATGAAGCCGTCCTCGGTCAGCGCCAGGCCGCTGGCGGCGTGGAAGTCGTGCGGCTGCGCACCCGCGGCCCACAGCACCAGGTCGCTGTCGGCGGCCATGGCGTCGTCGAAGGCGGTGCCCAGGCTGCAGGTGATGCCCAGGGCATCGAAGTGCTGCTGCGCGCGCCGCGCCGCGCCGGGTGCCATGCCCGGCAACAGCCGGCCGGCGCGCGTGACCAGCCGGCCCGTGACGGCGCAGCCGAGCGCCCGCAGGCGGTTCACCGTGGCCAGCAGCGCCTCCACGCCGGCCGCGCCGCCGCCCACGGTGGTGACGCGGATCGGCGCTGCGCGTCCACGGCCGATGGCGGGCAGCTCGTGGAGCGCGCGCTCGAAGCCGTCGCGCAGGGCGGCCAGCGGCCGCAGCGGCAGCATGCGCACGCCCGCCGGCACGGGCGGCGGGCGCAGCGTGGAGCCGATGTTGATGCTCAGCAGGTCGTACGGCAGGTCCTGCCCGTCGGACAAGGTCAGCCGCCGCGCCGCGGGGTCGAGCGCCACCGCGCCCATCGGCAAGAGGCGGGCGCCGGCACGCGTGGCCAGCGCGCCGAAGTCGGCCACGATCTCGTCCCAGCGGTACTGCCCACCCAGCCAGCCCGGCACCATGCCGGAGTACGGCGCCTGCACGACGGGCGACACCAGGACCACGTCCGTGCCGGCCATGGGCTGGCCGGCCATGGCGTTCAGCACCAGCGCATGCGCATGGCCGGCGCCCAGCAGGACGAGGCGCTTCATCTCGCGTTGTTCAGGGCCCAGTCGTAGTCCAGGAAGGACACCGGCAGCTTCTGCGAACGCACCGCTTCGCGGTCGGCCGGCGCATCGGCCAGCTGGTCGGCAAAGCGCGCCAGGTACTGCGGCAGCGAGGTGATGCCCTTGTAGCCGGAGCGGAAGTCCTCGCCGAACCAGTCGAAGATCTTGCTCACCTCGAGCTTGCCGTTGGCGAAGCGGTTGCGGCTGCGGTCGGAGAAGAAGCGCCGCGCCTGCTCGTCCAGCTGGGCCTCCAGGCGGTCGGCCGTGAAGGCCTCCTCGCGCAGGGCCGGGCAGCCGATGCTGGCGCAGTTGACGGCAAAGTGCACCCGCGGGTCGTCATAGCGGCCCTTGGCCCGCAGCATGTCGTGCTCGATGTTGTCCAGGCTGACCTTGCCGCCCAGCAGCGGTATCCACTGCGGCTTCCAGGGCGATGACAGGAAGGCGCCGAGGTCCTTGATGGACTTCAGGTCCGGGAACCGGGTCAGGATCAGCTCGACGGTGAAGGCGTTGTAGGCGTTGATGAGAAACGCCATCTGCTGCGGCTTGGTCCAGCCGTCGAAGCTGGCCTTGGGCACGGCCGACAGCGCGTCCAGGTAGGTCTTCAGCGCGGCGCGGTCGGCCTTGAAGCCGGCGTACCTCGCGGCGCTGGCCTTGCCGCCGTCGATGACGACGACATGCTGCCGCAGCAGGGTGGTCCAGGCGGCATGCGTGTGGTCGAAGCCGGCCTGGGCCCGGGCGCAGGGCGGCAGCACGGACAGCATCAGCGCGGCCACGCCGGCGCCCAGCAGGGCACGGCGCCGGGCATGGAGCGGGGTCATGGATGATCTCCTTGAGCGAAGTGGGACGGTCCTTGCCGGAACGCGAGGCCAGGTTTCAGCCGCGCTGCCAGGCGTGCAGCTTCTCGACCCAGCGCAGCAGGTTCTGCGGCGCATGGGCGCGCTTCCACTCGCCGGCGGCGTACTTGTTGGCCTCGGCCAGCGTGGGATAGGTGTGGATGGTGCCGAGGATCTTGTTCAGCCCCAGGCCGTGCTTCATGGCCAGCACGTACTCGGCCAGCAGGTCGCCGGCGTGCTCGCCGACGATGGTCACGCCCAGGATACGGTCCTTGCCCGGCACGGTGAGCACCTTGACGAAGCCGTGCGCCGTGCCGTCGGCGATCGCGCGGTCCAGGTCGTCGATGCCGTAGCGCGTGACCTCCACCGGGATGCCCTGATCCTTTGCCTCCGCCTCGCTCAGGCCCACCCGCGCGACCTCGGGGTCGGTGAAGGTGGCCCAGGGGATGACCGAGTAGTCGACCTTGAAGGTCTTGAAGCGGCCGAACAGCGCGTTCACCGCCGCGTACCAGGCCATGTGGGCCGCGGTGTGGGTGAACTGGTAGGGCCCGGCCACGTCGCCCACCGCATAGATGTTGGGCAGGTTCGTCCGCAGCAGCGCATCCACGGCGATGGTCTTGCGCGGGCTGAGCGCGATGCCCAGCTCCTCCAGGCCGTAGCCGGTCAATCGAGCGGCGCGGCCGACCGCGCACAGGATGGCATCGGCCTCGATGGCCTTCTCGGCATCGCCATGCTTGACGATCATGCGCCGCACACCGTCCGCCACCTCGACGCGCACGGCCTGGTGGCCGGTGAGCAGGTTCACGCCGTCGGCGCGCAGCGACTGCGCCACCAGCTCGGACACCTCGACATCCTCGCGGATCATCACCCGCGGCAGCATCTCGACCTGCGTCACCTCGGCGCCCAGGCGGGCAAAGCTCTGCGCCAGCTCGCAGCCGATCGGCCCGCCGCCCAGCACCACCAGGCGCCGTGGCAGCTCGGTCAGGCCCCACACCGTGTCGGAGGTCAGGAAGCCCGCCTCCTTGAGCCCCGGGATCGGCGGCACGAACGGCGCCGCGCCGGTGGCGATGACGATGCTGCGGCTGCTCAGCGTCTGCTTCGTGCCATCGGCCAGCGTCACCTCCACATGCCAGGGCGAGGTCATGCGCGCATGGCCCTGCAGCACCTCCACGCCCAGCCCCGTGTAGCGCTCGACCGAGTCGTGGGGCTCGATGTCGGCGATCACGCGGTGCACGCGCTTCATCACCGCGGCGAAGTCCACCCGCCCGGCGCCGTCGGCGATGCCGAAATCGGTGGCCTTTCGGATGCCCTTCATCAGCTTGGCCGAGCGGATCAATGCCTTGCTCGGCACGCAGCCGTAGTTCAGGCAGTCGCCGCCCATCTTGTGCGACTCGATCAGCGTGACCTTGGCCTTGACCGCAGCGGCGATGTAGGCGCTGACCAGGCCGCCCGCACCGGCGCCGATGACGACCAGGTTGCGGTCGAAGGACGCCGGCTTCAGGTGTGCCCACTTCGCATACACCTTGCGGCGCTGCAACGCATCGACGATGAACTTGGCCACCAGCGGAAACAGGCCGAGCAGCACGAAGCTGCCCAGCAGGCCGGGCGAGACCACATCCTTCAGGCTGCTGATGGCGGCCAGCTGCGTGCCGGCGTTCACGTACACCGCGGTGCCGGCCAGCATGCCGAGCTGGCTGACCCAGTAGAAACGCCCGGCCTTCATCGGCGTCAGGGCCATCAGCAGGTTGACGACGAAGAACGGGAACAGCGGTACCAGGCGCAGCGTCAGCAGGTACAGCCAGCCGTCCCGCGCCACGCCCTCGTTGATCGGCGCCAGCTGCTTGGCAAAGCGGGCCTGCACCGCATCCTTGAGCAGGTAGCGCGCGACCAGGAAGGCCAGCGTGGCGCCGATGGACGACGCGAACGACACCAGCACCAGCCCCTCCCAGAAGCCGAAGATGGCGCCACCGGCCAGGGTCAGGATGGCGGCGCCCGGCAGCGAGGCCGCCGCGATCAAGATGTAGATCGCCAGGTACGCCGCCGCGCTGCCCATCGGGTTGGCCTGCACCAGCGCCTGCAGCTTGTCGCGGCTCGCCTTGAGCGAGTCCAGCGTCAGCAGCTGCCCCAGGCCGAAGTGCTGCCAGGCCCAGGCCAGCGCCACCGCGGCGATGGCCACGACGATCCAGGTCAGGGTCTTGTTCGGGCGGGCGGGTGGATTCGATGACAACGGCTTCTCCAGGTGTGGGTGCTGCTTGGTCGCGCCGGGCGGCCGGGCCTTACGGCGCCCAGGCCTGAAGTCGCGCCAGACCGGGCCGAGGTGACAGGGCCGGCCACAATGCCGCGGGTGCCCTTCGCGCCCAGCCGCGGCGCCGTCCCGGTGGGGGGCGCCACGATGTAACCACCAAGACAACCCTCACGACATGGGTGACAACGCCGATACGCACGCGGACTTCGAGGCCCGGCTCAAGGGCCTGTGGCTGCGCGGGCGCGACGGCGACGAGCAGGCCTATGCCCAGGCCCTGCGGCTGCTGGTGGCGCGGCTGCGCAGCTGGTACATGCGGCGCCTGGGCGACCGACCGGACGATGTGGAGGACCTCTTGCAAGAGACCCTGCTGGCGCTGCACCTGCAACGCGGCACCTGGCTGGCCGAGGTGCCGGTCACGGCCTGGGCCCATGCCATCGCGCGGCACAAGCTGGTGGACCTGTGGCGCCGCCACGGCCGCACCGACGCGCTGCACGAGCCGCTGGAGGCGCTGGACGCGGCCGGCCATGCCGCGCCCGAGTCGGCCGGCCCGGCCCGACGCGACCTGCTCAAGCTGATGGACGCGCTGCCGCACAAGCAGCAGCGCGCGATTGCCCTGACCAAGCTGCAGGGCCTGTCCGTGGCCGAGGCGGCCACCGAGAGCGGTGACTCCGAGGCCAACATCAAGGTGCTGGTCCACCGGGGCCTGAAGCGGCTGGCGGACATGGTGCGCCAGGAGCGTGATGCCGCCAACGGCGCGGCCCGGAAAGGACAGACCCCCGATGAAGACCGATGATCTCGTGACCCTGCTGGCGCGGGGCGCCGGCCCGGCCCCGCGCGCCCTGGTGGCGCGGCGGGTGCTGCCGGGCGCGCTTGCCGGGCGGGCGGTCGCGGCGCTGCGGGCCGCGCTGGTCGGCCTGG
>JBJXHB010000176.1:0-7111 GCA_046160725.1 Aquabacterium sp. | reverse complement strand
TCGGGGGGGCATGGCCTCGGTTTGAGCCGAACGGGCGCTGGAGCTGGCGGTATCGTGACCGAGTCGTTCCAAGTCCCCGAAACTTCACCGCAGGAGTCCACCATGTCGCTCGCCCCATCGCCCGTCGCCCTCCGTGCCAGCCTTGCCCTGGCCGCCGTCCTGGCCGGCCCGGCCCAGGCGACCGGCCTGTTCGCCAATGGCAGCTTCGAGAATCCCGGCAACTACACCTACCAGCTGTACGGCGGCGGCTCCACGGGCATCACCGGCTGGACCACGGTGCTGTCCGGCGTGGAGCACTACAACCCGACCGCCTATGGCCAGGGCGCGGCGGCCGACGGCCGGATGGTGGTCGACCTGGCCAATTACGTGTATGCCAGCGGCGGCATCGAGCAGGCGGTCGCGACCACCGCCGGCCAGGCCTACGACGTGAGCTTCTTCGCCGGCAACACCCGCTCGTCCGGCCGCGACGGCACGGGCATCGTCAAGGTGACGATAGCCGGCAGCACGACGCTGCAATTCGCCACCGCCGTGGCCAGTACCGGCCTGACGGTGTGGGAGCAACGCAGCTTCAGCTTCGTGGCCACCGGCAGCAGCACCGTGATCCGGTTCTGGAACGACCAGAACCCGAATGCGCACTTCGCGCTGATCGACGGCGTGGGCGCCACCGTGGCCGTGCCCGAGCCGGGCACCTGGGGCCTGCTGTCGCTGGGCCTGGCCGGCATCGGCTGGCGGGCCGGCCGGCGCACCCGCCGCGGTTGAGCCCGCCCGCGGTCCGCCGCGCGACTGGTCAGGCCTGAGCCGGCGCGTCCACACTGACCCGCTGGCGGATGTCGCCGGCCGCATCCACGCTCTCCAGGTGCACGCCGAAGCCCCAGAGCCGGGCCACGTGGCGCAGCACTTCGTCCGCGGACTCGGCCAGCGGTCGCCCGTTGTGCCGGGTGTGGCGCAGGGTCAGCGCGCGGTCGCCGCGCAGGTTGACGGACCAGACCTGGATGTCGGGCAGGCGCGCGCCCAAATCGTACTGCCGGGCCAGCGCCTCGCGCACCGCGCGGTAGCCGCTGTCGTCGTGGATGGCAGCGACCTCCAGGTCCTTCTGCGCCTCGTCGTCGCGGATGTTGAACAGACGCATCTCGCGCATCAGCGTGGGTGACAGGAACTGGCCGACGAAGCTCTCATCCTTGTAGTTGCGCATCGCCTGGTCCAGCACCGGCACCCAGTCGGCGCCGGCAATGTCGGGAAACCAGCGCCGGTCCTCCTCGGTCGGCGCATCGCAGATGCGCTTGAGGTCGGTGTACATCGCAAAGCCCAGCGCATACGGGTTCAGCCCGCTGTAGGCTGGATGGCCGACCGGCGGCTGGTAGATGACATTGGTGTGCGACTTCAGCCACTCCAGCATCACGCCGTCGCCCAGCCAGCCTTCGTCGTACATGGTGTTGAGCAGCCGGTGGTGCCAGAAGGTGGCCCAGCCCTCGTTCATCACCTGCGTCTGGCGTTGCGGGTAGAAGTACTGCGCCACCTTGCGCACGATGCGCACGATCTCGCGCTGCCAGGGCTCCAGCAGCGGCGCGTGCTTCTCGATGAAGTACAGAAGGTTCTCCTGCGGCTCCTCGGGGAAGCGCCGCGCCTGGGTGGCCTCGTCGGCGCGGTCGGCGCGCCGCGGCAGCGTGCGCCACAACTCGTTGACCTGGGCCTGGGCATGCTCGGCTCGCTCGCGCGCCTCGGCCTGCTCGCGGGCCAGGCTCTTGCGGCCGGGGCGGCGGTAGCGGTCCACGCCGTGGTTCTGCAGCGCATGGCAGCTGTCCAGCAGTTCCTCCACCGCGGCCACGCCGTGGCGCTCCTCGCAGCCGCTGATGTAGGTCCGCGCATAGACCAGATAGTCGATGATGGACGATGCATCGGTCCACATCCGGAACAGGTAGTTGCCCTTGAAGAAACTGTTGTGGCCGTAGGCGGCGTGGGCGATCACCAACGCCTGCATCGCCATCGTGTTCTCCTCCATCAGGTAGCTGATGCAGGGGTTGCTGTTGATGACAATCTCGTAGGCCAGGCCCATGTGGCCGCGCTTGTAGTTCTTCTCGGTGGCGATGAACTCCTTGCCGAAGCTCCAGTGCCGGTAGTTCACCGGCATGCCGACGCTGGCATAGGCGTCCATCATCTGCTCGGCGGTGATGATCTCCAGCTGGTTGGGGTAGGTGTCCAGGCCGTAGCGGCGTGCGGTGTCGCGGATGACCTCGTGGTACTGCTCGACCAGGTCGAAGGTCCAGTCACTCGGCCCGGCCAGCCGATGGGCGTCGCGGCTGGGCGGCAACGGACCCCGCAATGGCTGCACGGTGGGTGGCTTCAGGGCGGCGATGGTGGTCATGCGGAATCTCCGGACATGAGCTCAGGCCGCCTCGCGCGCACTGTCCTGGCGGAACAGGTCGCGGAACACCGGATAGATCTGGTCGGCGCTGACGGCCTTGCGCATCGCGAAGTGCCGCTGGCTGTCCTGCAGCCGGGCGTACTCCTCCCACAGGTTCTGCTCCTCGGCGGCCACCTGCACATAGGCGAAGTAGCGCACCAGCGGCAGGATCTTGTCGGCCAGCAGCTCGCGGCAGCGGCCGGAGTCGTGGTGCCAGTTGTCGCCGTCGCTGGCCTGGGCGCCGTAGATGTTCCACTGCGCCGGGTCGTAGCGCTCGCGGATGATCTCCTCCATCAGCACCAGGGCCGAGGACACCACCGTGCCGCCGGTCTCGCGGGCATGGAAGAAGTTCTGCTCGTCGACCTCCTGCGCCTGGGTGTGGTGGCGGATGAAGACGATCTCGATCTTTTCGTAGTGCCGGGTCAGGAACAGGTACAGCAGGATGAAGAAGCGCTTGGACAGCTCCTTGCGCGCCTCATCCATCGAGCCCGACACATCCATCAGGCAGAACATCACCGCGCGGCTGGTGGGCACCGGCACGCGCACGCGGGCCCGGTAGCGCAGGTCGATCGGGTCGAGGTAGGGGATGCGCTTGAGGCGCGCGCGCAGCTCGGCCACGCGCGCATGCAGGCCGATGATCCGGGCATCGGTCAGCCCCGGCTCGGTATGCCGCTGTTGCTGCAGCTCGTCAAGCTGGTCCAGCAGGCGCCGCAACTCGCGCCGGGTGCCGGCGCCCAGCGCGATGCGCCGGCCGATGGCGCCGCGCAGCGAGCGCACCACGTGCAGGTTGTTGGGCGTGCCGTCGCTGCTGAAGCCGGCGCGCTGGCTCTTCCACTCCGGGGTCTCGGCAATCTGCGTGCGCACCAGGTGCGGTAGCGCCAGGCCCTCGAAGAACACCTGCATGAACTCCTCTTTGCTGAGGGCAAAGACGAAATCGTCGTCTCCCTCGCCGCTGTCGCTGGCCTGTCCGCGGCCGCTGCCCTTGCCGGCGCCGCCCTGGGGACGCTGGATGCGGTCGCCGCGGACATACTCCTGGTTGCCCGGGTGCACCGTCTCGCGCACGCCGCCGGCGCCGTGGTGAAAGGTCGGCTCGGCGATGTCCTTCTTCGGTATGCGCACCTCCTCGCCCCGCTCCAGATCGCGGATGCCGCGGCCGTCGACGGCGCGCTTGACGGCCTCCTTGATCTGCTCCTTGTGGCGGCGCAGGAACCGCTCGCGGTTGCCGATGGACTTGTTCTTGCCGGCAAGGCGACGGTCGATGATGCTCTGCAGGGCCATGGTGGGCAGTCGGTGCGCTGCGTCAGGAGGACTTGCGCACCCGCAGGTACCACTCGCACAGCAGGCGCACCTGCTTGGCGGTGTAGCCCTTGGCCACCATGCGGCCGACGAAGTCCTCGTGCTTCTTGGCGTCCTCGGCGCTGGCCTTGGCATTGAAGCTGATGACCGGCAGCAGCTCCTCGGTGTTGGAGAACATCTTCTTCTCGATCACCGTGCGCAGCTTCTCGTAGCTGGTCCACGACGGGTTCTTGCCCTGGTTGCCGGCCCGCGCGCGCAGCACGAAGTTGACGATCTCGTTGCGGAAGTCCTTGGGGTTGGCAATGCCGGCGGGCTTCTCGATCTTCTCCAGCTCGCCGTTCAGCGACACCCGGTCGAACACCTCGCCGGTGTCCTGGTCCCGGTACTCGGTGTCCTGGATCCAGTAGTCGGCATAGGTGACATAGCGGTCGAAGATGTTCTGGCCGTACTCGGAGTAGCTCTCGAGATAGGCGGTCTGGATCTCCTTGCCGATGAACTCGGCATAGCGCGGGCTGAGCTGCTCCTTGATGTAGCCGACGTACTTCTCCTCGGTCTCCTTGGGGAACTGCTCGCGCTCGATCTGCTGCTCCAGCACATACATCAGATGCACCGGGTTGGCCGCCACCTCGCTGGAGTCGAAGTTGAAGACCTTGGACAGGATCTTGTATGCGAAGCGGGTGGAGATGCCGCTCATGCCTTCGTCCACGCCGGCGTAGTCGCGGTATTCCTGGTAGCTCTTGGCGCGCGGGTCGGTGTCCTTCAGGTTCTCGCCGTCATAGACCTGCATCTTGCTGAACAGGCTGGAGTTGTCCGGCTCCTTCAGCCGGGTCAGCACCGCGAACTGGCTCATCATCTTCAGCGTGCCCGGGGCGCATGTGGCCTGGGCCAGCGACGAGTTGCGCAGCAGCTTCTCGTAGATGCGGATCTCCTCGCTCACGCGCAGGCAGTACGACACCTTGACGATGTAGATGCGGTCGAGGACGGCCTCGTTGTTCTTGTTGTTGCGGAAGGCCTTCCACTCGCTCTCGTTGCTGTGGGCCAGCACCACGCCGTCGAAGGGGATGGCACCAAAGCCCTCGGTGCCCTTGAAGTTGCCTTCCTGCGTGGCGGTCAGCAGCGGGTGCAGCACCTTGATCGGCGCCTTGAACATCTCGACGAACTCCAGCAGCCCCTGGTTGGCCAGGCACAGGCCGCCGGAGTAGCTGTAGGCATCCGGGTCGTCCTGGGCATAGCTCTCCAGCTTGCGGATGTCGACCTTGCCGACCAGCGAGGAGATGTCCTGGTTGTTCTCGTCGCCGGGCTCGGTCTTGCTGACCGCGACCTGGCGCAGGATGCTGGGGTGGCGCTTGACGACCCGGAAGCGCCGGATGTCGCCGCCGTACTCGTCCAGGCGCTTGACGGCCCAGGGGCTGAGGATGCGGTTCAGGTAGCGTCGCGGGATGCCGTACTCCTGCTCCAGGATGGCGCCGTCCTCGGCGGCGTCGAACAGGCCCAGCGGCGACTCGTTGACCGGCGAGCCCTTGAGCGCATAGAACGGCACAGCCTCCATCAGCTGCTTCAGCCGCTCGGCAATCGAGCTCTTGCCGCCGCCCACCGGGCCCAGCAGATAGAGGATCTGCTTCTTCTCCTCGAGGCCCTGCGCGGCATGGCGGAAGTAGCTGACCACCTGCTCGATGGCGTCCTCCATGCCGTAGAACTCGGCGAAGGCCGGGTAGATCTTGATGACCTTGTTGGCGAACAGGCGCGACAGGCGCTGGTCGCTGCGGGTGTCCAGCAGGCGCGGCTCACCGATGGCCTTGAGCATGCGCTCGGCGGCGGTGGCATAGGTCAGGGGCTCGCGCCGGCACTCGGCGAGATAGTCCTCGAGGGACATCTCCTCCTCACGCGTGCGCTCGAAGCGGGCGGCAAAGTGGCTGATCACGTCCATGCTGACCTCCAGGTCGGGTCGATGACACGACCGGTCGCACCGGGCTGGTGCGGCGGCGTGTCGGAGAAGTTCTGATCAAGTCCCGGCTTGACGGACCCGGGCTTCATCAGAGCTTTCCGCGGACGCTATGGCTGGTGGGCTGCTTCGATCTGGATCGCGTTGGGCGTCAGCTTGCGCCCGGCCGCGTTGATGCAAACCGCCGAAAAAAGGGCCCAACAGGGGCCGGTTCGGGCGCTGCCGCTGCGGCTGACGTCGTCTTGGAGATCGGGCGCGGCCATGTCCCCGTAACGCCACTCGGCGCGAGCGGATGACGTCTCGGCGACGTTATCAACGCTGTCGATGTCGCTCTTCACGCGCCGCGATGTCGCGCGGCTCCGGCGTGGAACTCCGGGCGCGCCCGAGGGTCTGAGGATTTCCGTTCGGCGCGGCCGCGTGGCCTCACAAGCGCTCAGTCAGGACTCTTCGAGTCCCATGCGCTGCAGCAGCGCATCCAGCGCCTCCAGCGAGTCGAAGTGCAGCGCCAGTTCGCCGGCCTGCCCCCGCCTGGAGCGCCGCTTCAGCCGCACCTGCACCGTGGTCGCCAGGTGGTCGGCCAGGCGCTCTTCCAGACGCGCGATGTCGCGCGACTTGGGCTGGGGCTTGGCCCGCAATAGCGGCGCCTGCCGGCCCGTCAGCGCGCGCTGGACCATGCGCTCGGCTTCGCGCACCGACAGCTTCCTGGCCACCACCTCGTTCGCGGTGAGGATCTGCTGGGCCGCGGGCAGCGCCAGCAGTGCGCGCGCATGACCCATGTCCAGGTCGCCGGCCAGCAGCAGCTGCTGCACCGGCGACGCCAGGTTCAGCAGCCGCAGCAGGTTGCTGGCGGCGCTGCGCGAGCGGCCGACGGCCTGTGCTGCCGCATCATGGGTGAGCTTGAACTCCTGCACCAGGCGCTGCAGGCCCTGGGCCTCCTCGAGCGGGTTCAGGTCCTCGCGCTGGATGTTCTCGACCAGCGCCATCACAGCGGCCTGTTCGTCGGGCACGCTGCGCACCAGGGCCGGCACCTCCGTCAGCCCGGCCAGGCGAGCGGCACGGACCCGGCGCTCGCCGGCGATGATCTCGTAGCCGCTGGCGCCGACGGCGCGCACCAGCACCGGCTGCATGATGCCCTGCGTGCGGATGCTCTCGGCCAGCTCGTACAGCGCGCCTTCGTCCATGCGCGTGCGCGGCTGGTACTTGCCGGGGCGCAGCTGGTCCAGCTTCAACGATGCCGGGCGGTCGCCCTCTGCAGCGTCGCGCTCCACCTGCGGCCCGAGCAGCGCCTCCAGCCCCAGGCCCAGGCCCTTGTTCTTGCGTGTGGCCATGGCCGATTGTCGGCCATGGCCGGCGACGCCTTCGGCGGGTACGCTCAAAAGGCGAGCGCCGGTCGCGCCGCCGAAACCGGGCGTCATCTCATTTATCCTCGCCGGTTTCGTCGATTCACAGTGGCGCCGCGCGACCGGCGCGAC
>JBJXHB010000175.1:0-7245 GCA_046160725.1 Aquabacterium sp. | reverse complement strand
ATGCCGATCAGCGGCAGGTTCAGGATGATCAGCATCGCGTTGCCGACCCACATCGAGGCAATCAGACCCCAGAACAGCTCCGGGTTGCTGGTCATCACCTGCGGACCGGGCTGAATGCCCTTGATCGTCATCGCGCCGACCATCAGCGCCATCACCGCGTTGGGCGGAATGCCGAGTGTCAGCATCGGGATGAAGCTGGTCTGGGCGCCGGCGTTGTTGGCGCTCTCGGGCCCGGCCACGCCGCGGATGTTGCCCTGACCGAAAGGCACCTCGCCGGGACGGCCCTTGCTCTTCTTCTCCAGCGTGTAGGCCGCGAACGAGGCCAGCAGCGCACCACCGCCGGGCAGCACGCCGAGGACGGCGCCCAGGGCCGTGCCGCGCAGCACCGCCGGCGCCATGGCCTTGAAGTCGTCCTTGGTCGGCCACAGGCCCTTGACGTCCTTGGTGAACACCTCGCGGTGCTCCGCCGGTCGGCCGAGGTTGGCGATGATCTCGCCGAAGCCGAAGACACCCATGGCGATGGCGACAAATCCGATGCCGTCGGTCAGCTCGGGCACGTCGAAGCTGAAGCGCGGCACGCCGGAGATCACGTCGGTGTTGATCTGGCCCAGCAGCAGGCCCAGCAGGATCATCGCGATGGCCTTGATCAGCGAGCCCGAGGCCAGCACGACCGCGCCGATCAGGCCGAGCACCATCAGGCTGAAGTACTCTGCCGGGCCGAACTTGAAGGCCAACTCGGTCAGGGGCGGTGCGAACGCGGCCACGATCAGCGTGCCCACGCTGCCGGCGAAGAACGAGCCCAGGCCGGCAGCTGCCAGCGCCGCACCGGCGCGGCCCTTGCGGGCCATCTGGTAGCCGTCGATGGCTGTCACGACCGAGCTGGACTCACCCGGCACGTTGATCAGGATGGCGGTGGTGGAGCCGCCGTACTGCGCGCCGTAGTAGATGCCGGCCAGCATGATCAGCGCCGGCGTCGCGTCCAGCGAATAGATCGACGGCAGCAGCATGGCGATGGTGGCGACCGGCCCCAGGCCCGGCAGCACGCCGATCAGCGTGCCCAGCACCACGCCCATGAAGGCGTACAGCAGGTTGGTCAGCGACAGCGCCGTCTGGAAACCGATCGCGAGGTTGTTCAGGAGATCCATGTCGTTCAGCCTCGTCGGTGATTCAGGCGCCGACGAAGGTCGGCCACAGCGGAATGGTGAGCTTGAGCCCGACGATGAAGACCAGCCAGGAGAAGACGGTCAGGGCCGTGGCATTGATGATGCTGCCGCGCCAGCTGAACTCTGGGTCGGCCAGGCTGGCCAGCAGCACCAGCACCGGCAGCGAGATCGCCATGCCGAGCTTGGGCAGCATGAAGCCGAGCAGCACCATGGCGCCGGTGACGATCAGCAGCGGCTTCCAGGCGGCGGCGCCGATCGGCTCGCCATCCTCGGTCTCGATGGTCAGCGCCTCGAACATGATGAAGGCGCCCAGCAGCGCCTGCAGCACGCCAAGGCCGAACGGGAAGTAGCCCGGACCGGGCCGCGCGGAGCTGCCGAAGTTGTAGTTCAACGCACCCCAGGCAAAGCCGATACCCACCAGGAGAAACATCAGGCCCGACCAGAAGTCTTTCTGGCTCTTGATTTTCATTGCCGGTCTCCTCGACGATTTGGCTTCGGGGATTCTAGGAACCACCCTCCTGCCACCGGCTGTGGTTTACACGTAAGGGCGGCTGTAAGGCCGGCTCAGCTGTCCCATGCCGGCGTCGAGCGCAGGACCTCCTCGATGGTGGTCGTGCCCTCGGCCACCTTCATCGTGCCGGCCAGGCGCAGCGGGCGCATGCCGTCCTTGACCGCCTGGCGCCGCAAGGCCGCCATGTCCAGCGTCGGATGCACGCAGCGGCGCACCTCGTCGCTCATCAGCATGAGTTCGTACAGGCCGACGCGGCCGCGATAGCCGGTGCGCCGGCAGTCCAGGCAGCCCACCGGCTTGTAGGGCCGCACGCCGCCGGACAGCCGCCAGGGCTTGGCCAGCTCGTCCAAGGCCTCGCGCTGCGTGGTCTCGTCGCGTTGCTTGCAGGCGGCGCACAGGGTGCGCGCCAGGCGCTGGGCCAGTACGCCGATCACCGTGGCGTTGATCAGGTAGGTCGGCACGCCCAGGTCGGCCAGCCGCGTGATGGCGCTGGGCGCGTCGTTGGTGTGCAGCGTGCTGAACACCAGGTGCCCGGTCAGTGCGGCCTGGATCGCCATCTCGGCGGTGGCCAGGTCGCGGATCTCGCCGACCATGATGATGTCCGGGTCCTGTCGCATCAGCGCGCGCAGGCCCTCGGCAAAGCCCAGGTCCACCGAGGCCTGGACCTGGGTCAGGTTAAACGAGGGCTCGATCATCTCGATCGGGTCCTCGATGGTGCAGACGTTGACCTCGTCGGTGGACAGCGACTTCAGCGTCGAATACAGCGTCGTGGTCTTGCCGCTGCCCGTGGGCCCGGTGACCAGCACGATGCCGTGGGCGCGCCCGATCAGGGTCTTCCAGCGCGCAGCGTCATGGCTGCCGAAGCCCAGTGCCTCGATGCCCTTGACCACCGTGTCCGGGTCGAAGATGCGCATCACCATCTTCTCGCCGAAGGCCGTGGGCAGCGTCGACAGCCGCATCTCGACCTCGCCGCCGATGGCCTCGGGCGTGTCCGGGCGCTTGGTCTTGATGCGCCCGTCCTGCGGCCGGCGCCGCTCCACCACATCCATCCGGCCCAGCAGCTTGATGCGCGCCGTCATGGCGTTGAGCACCTGCTGCGGCACCTGGTAGACGGTGTGCAGCACGCCGTCGATGCGCAGGCGGATCCAGCCCATGTCGCGTCGCGGCTCCAGGTGGATGTCGCTGGCCCGCTGCTCGAAGGCGTACTGCCACAGCCAGTCCACGACCTGCACCACACCCTGGTCGTTGGCATCGAGCTGGCGGTTGGACTTGCCCAGCTCCACCAGCTGCTCGAAGCTGGCGCTGCTGGCCGCGTTCTCGCCGCTCTTGGCGGCCGCCCGCACCGAGCGCGCGAGGTTGTAGAACTCGACGCTGTAGCGGTTGATGTCCTCCGGATGGGCCACCACGCGCCGCACAGTGCGCCGCGTGTGCGCCTCGATCTCGGCCACCCAGGAGGTGTCGAAGGGCTCCGACGTCGCCACCGTGACCTCACCGAGGGTGACGCCGACCGGCAGCACCCGGCGCAGCTCGGCGTACTGCAGGCTCATCACCTCGGCCACGCGCGCCACGTCGACCTTGAGCGGGTCGATGCGCAGGTAGGGCAGCCCGGCGCGTTGGGCCACCCACTCGGCCAGCACGTAGGTGTCGATGGCGGCACCGGTGTCGGCCCGCTTCAGGCCCGCACCGCCCAGCCGCACCAAGGGATGCAGGCTGGAGTCGCCGGCGCCGAAGCGCTTGACCACGCGCTCGACGTCCTCGGCCGTGATCCAGCCGTCGTCGCGCAGCCAATGCAGCAGCCCCCGCCATTGCAGGCGTTGCGATCGGTCTTTGGCGGCGGTGGGGCGGGCTTCGGCCATGCGGTGTCTAGCGCTGGTCGGTCATGGTAGCCCGGCCCCGGGCGCGCAGGCTTCGATAATCGGCGCGGCCATGGCGCAGTTCTTCGATGTCCACCCCACCCACCCGCAGGCGCGGCTGCTGCGCCAGGCGGCGCAGATCCTGCACGCCGGTGGGCTGGCCGCCGTGCCCACGGACAGCAGCTATGCGCTGGTGTGCCATCTCGATGACAAGGCCGCGGTCGAGCGGCTGCGGCGGGTACGCGGCATCGACGACCGTCACCACCTCACGCTGCTGTGTCGCGACCTGTCCGAGCTGGCCAGCTGCGCACGGGTGGACAACCGCCAGTATCGCTGGCTCAAGCAGGCCACGCCGGGGCCCTACACCTTCATCCTGCAGGCCACCAAGGAGGTGCCGCGGCGCGTGTCCCATCCGTCACGGCGCACCATCGGGCTGCGCGTGCCGGACCATGCGGTGCTGCAGGCCCTGCTGGCCGAGCTGGGCCAGCCGCTGCTGGGCACGACGCTGATCCCGCCGGGCGAGACCGAGCCGCTGAACGACCCGCACGAGATCCGGGCGCGCTTCGAGCATGTGATCCAGGCGGTGGTGGACGCCGGCGCCTGCCCGATGCAGCCGACCACGGTCATCGACCTGAGCGGCGACGAGCCCGTCCTGCTGCGCCGCGGCCGCGGCGACCCGGCGCTGCTGGGCCTGGCCTAGGGCCTGCCAGCGGGCAATGCGAGCCCACCCATAGCGTGAACAGGCCCCAGGCCTGGGCCGCACCCATCGTCCCCGGCAACCGCGGCATGGCGTGACGTCCGCCTCGCGACAGGCTGCAGCCCTCGCTTGCAGCTATAAACCGCCACCACCGGAGCACGCCATGCCGCACGTCCACGACGGCCACGCCCGCCACCTTCGCCGCCGCACGCTGCTCGCTGCGGCCCTGCCCTTGGCCGCCGCCGGCATGGCGCGCGCCCAGGCCTGGCCGTCGCGGCCGATCCGCCTGATCGTCGCCTTCGGCACTGGCAGCGGCAACGACCTGATCGCCCGCGAGCTGGCCGAGCCGATGAGCCGCACACTGGGCCAGAGCGTGGTGGTCGAGAACCGCCCGGGTGGCGGCGGCTCGCTGGGCACCGACGTGGTCGCCAAGGCCGCACCCGACGGCTACACCATCGGCCTGGGCACCAGCTCGCAGCTGGTCATGAACCCGGCGCTGTACAAGACGCTGCCGTTCGACGTCGACCGCGACCTGCGCGGCATCGGGCTGATCTCGCGCACACCGCTGCTGCTGGCCGCCAGCATGGCCATGCCGGCGACGCTGCGCGAGGTGATGGCGCAGGCCCAGGCCCAGCCGGGCCGCCTGACCTATGCCTCGGCCGGCCAGGGCTCGATCACCCATATCGTGGCCGAGTCGTTCGCCCGGGCCACGCAGACGCGCCTGCTGCATGTGCCCTACAAGGGCAACGGCCCGGCCCTGGTGGACCTGAGCGGCGGCCATGTGAATCTGCTGTTCGACGGCCTGCTGGCCTGCGTGCCGCTGGCCCGCCAGGGCAAGCTGCGCATGCTGGCCCTGTCGTCCGACCGCCGCAGCCCGCAGGCGCCGGAGCTGCCGACCTTCGCTGAGGCGGGCCTGTCGGGATACGAGGCCTTCACCTGGAACAGCCTGTTCGCGCCGGCCCGCACGCCGCCGGAGGTCGTGGCGCGCCTGAACGACGCGCTGAACCAGGCCCTGGCCCTGCCCTCCATCGCCGAGCGGCTGGCGCGCAGCGCCGCCGAGCCGCTGGGGCCGGCCACACCCGACCAGGCCGACGCCTATGCCCGTGCGCAGCGCGAGCGGTGGGTGCCGTTCGTGCGTGGCCTGAACATCGAGCTCAGCTGAGCGCTTGAGCAGCACCCAGCGCAACCGGACCCACACCCATGACCACCTCCCCCGACACCGCAGCCGCGACACCCGCCACCGACCGCGTGGTCCGCATCGGCGGTGCCAGCGGCTTCTGGGGCGACAGCAGCGTCGGCGCACCCCAGCTGGTGCACAGCGGCGCCATCGACTTCCTGGTCTTCGACTACCTGGCCGAGCTGACCATGTCGATCATGGCCAGCGCGCGCCTGAAGAACCCGGACGCCGGCTATGCCACGGACTTCGTCGATGTCGCCATGCGCCAGGTGCTGCGCGAGGCGCTGGCGCGTGGCATCCGGGTGGTCAGCAATGCCGGCGGCGTGAACCCACAGGCCTGCGCGGCCGCGCTGCGCGCGCTGGCTGACGAACAGGGCCTGGCGGTGCGCATCGCGGTGGTGGACGGCGACGACGTGATGCCGCTGCTGCCGGCGCTGCGCGAGCAGGCCGATCCGCCGCGCGAGATGGGCAGCGGCATGGCGCTGCCGGCCAATGTGCTGACGGCCAATGCCTACTTCGGCGCGCAGCCGATCCGCGCCGCGCTGGATGCCGGCGCGCAGGTGGTCATCACCGGCCGCTGCGTGGACTCCGCGGTGACGCTGGGTGTGCTGCTGCATGCCTTCGGCTGGGCTGCCGACGACCACGACCGCCTGGCCGCGGGCAGCCTGGCCGGCCACATCATCGAGTGCGGCGCCCAGGCCACCGGCGGCCTGCACACCGACTGGGACCGGGTACCGGACTGGCCCCACATCGGCTACCCCATCATCGAGTGCCATGCCGACGGCCGCTTCGTCTGCACCAAGCCGGCCGGCACCGGCGGGCTGGTGGTGCCGCAGGTGGTGGCCGAGCAGATGCTGTACGAGATCGGCGACCCGGCGGCCTACCTGCTGCCCGACGTGAGCTGCGACTTCACCCAGGTGCGCATGCGCGCGGTGGGCGAGCACCGGGTGGAGGTCAGCGGCGCGCGCGGCCGGCCGCCCACCGGCAGCTACAAGGTCAGCAGCACCTACATGGACGGCCACAAGATGACGGCCCAGCTCACCATCCTGGGCTGGGACGCCGCGGCCAAGGCACGCCGCACCGGCGAGGCCATCC
This sequence comes from Aquabacterium sp., assembly GCA_046160725.1. Classification (GTDB taxonomy): domain Bacteria; phylum Pseudomonadota; class Gammaproteobacteria; order Burkholderiales; family Burkholderiaceae_C; genus JBJXHB01. Next base: position 749 of record JBJXHB010000175.1, on the reverse strand, counting down.
TGGCCCGCACCTCTGAGCTGCTCGCGCAGCGCGGCCTGGGCCCGTACAGCGCGGTGCAGCTGGACGTGCTCGGCACCGAGTCCGCCTACGGCCCGCATGCGCGAGTAGGCAGCCCGCGCGAGGTGGTGATGCGGCTGTGCGCGACGCATCCGCGCAAGGAGGCCCTGCAGCTGCTGGCACGCGAGGTCGCACCGGCCGGCACCTCCTGGTCGCCGGGCACCACCGGTGCCGGCGGCGGCCGCGCCTCACCGGCGGCATCGATACGGCAGTTCGCCTTCCTGCTGGCCAAGGACCGCCTGCAGCCGCGCGTGACGCTGGACGGCGTGGTTCTGCCGGCGCCCCCGCTGACGCCTTCCGGCCCGTCTGTTGCCCCCTCGGGCCCGGCGGCGGGTGCCCCGACCGCGGCCGACCCCGCGCTGGTCAACCCCGCAGACAGCCTGGAAGTTCCGCTGATCCGCGTGGCCTGGGCCCGCAGCGGCGACAAGGGCGACATCTCCAACATCGGCGTCATCGCCCGCACGCCGGCCCTGCTGCCGCTGCTGCGCGCGCAGGTCACGGCCGATGCCGTGGCGCGCTACATGGCCCACCTGGTCAAGGGCCCGGTGACGCGCTACGACCTGCCGGGCATCGATGCCTTCAACTTCGTCTGCGAGCAGGCGCTGGGCGGCGGCGGCATGGCCAGCCTGCGCAACGACCCGCTGGGCAAGGGCATGGCGCAGATCCTGCTGTCCATGCCGGTGCGGGTGCCG
>JBJXHB010000174.1:0-2619 GCA_046160725.1 Aquabacterium sp. | reverse complement strand
CCGGAGATCATGTGCGCGCCGACCGCGGAGCCTTTCTCCAGCACGCACACCGACAGTTCGGGCTTGAGTTGCTTGAGGCGGATTGCACAGGCGAGGCCGGCGGGGCCCGCGCCGACGATGACGACGTTGTACTCCATGACGTCTCTGCTGCCAGATTCTGCTTTGTCTTCAGTCACTGACTAGTCCATGCGGGGTCGGGTAAGTCCCGTGTCATTGTGCGGGGAGGCCGCCAGGCGGCGCACGGTTTCAGGGCTCATAGCGTAGCGGGTCGGTGGCGTTTCCGCTGCCGCAGGGCAGGAGATACTGGCGGCGGGGGTCGAGGCCGACCTCGGCGTGGCGCCCGCTCAAGGCGCCCCCATCTCCTCCAGTTCGAACTGGATCGCCAGCCAGCGTTCCTCGGCGGCCTCGAGCTCGGACATCACCCGGGCCTGTGAAGTCCCAAGCTCGCGAATCCTTGCCGCGTCGCCGGCGTGGTAGAGCGCTGGGTCTGCGAGCGCGGCCTCGATTTCGTGCCGCTCACGCCTGAGCGCTTCCATGCGTTCTTCGAGGCGCGCCGACTCCTTCGCCAGCGGCCGGCGGCGCGCCAGCCGCGCCTGCCGCTCGCTGGCTGCGGTCTCGCGCGCCTGGAGCCGCTCCTGTTTGCCAGTCTGTCCGTCCCGCGGCCGGTCAGAGCGCCGGGCCGTCAGCCAGGCTAGGTAGTCGTCGAGGTCGCCATCGAACGGCGCGGCCCGGCCATCCGCCACCAGCAGGAACTCGTCACAGGTTGTCTTGAGCAGTGCGCGGTCGTGGGAGACGAGCACCAGGCTGCCCTCGAAGACCGACAGCGCGCGGGTCAGCGCGTGGCGCATCTCGAGGTCAAGGTGATTCGTCGGCTCGTCGAGCAGCAGCAGGTTGGGCTTGCGCCGCACCAGCAGCGCCAGCACCAGCCGCGACTTCTCGCCGCCGGAAAAGCGCCCGACGGGGGCGTCGGCCATGTCGCCGCGGAAATCGAAGCCGCCGAGGTAGTTGCGCAGGTCCTGCTCGCGCTGGCGCGGGTCGAGATCGAGCAGGTGCTGCATGGGCGACCGCTCCGGTCGCAGCAGATCCAGCTGGTGCTGGGCGAAATAGCCGATCTCGAGTCCTTGTCCGGCGAAACGGCGGCCGCCGGACGGTGCCAGCTCGCCGGCCAGCAGCTTCATCAGGGTCGACTTTCCGGCGCCGTTGGGGCCGAGCAAGCCGATGCGCGCGCCGGGACGCAGTTGCAGGTCGATCCGCGCCAGCACACTACGCCCCCCGTAGCCGGCGGCGGCGTCTTCCAGCGACAGCATGGGGTCGGGCGAGCGGGCCGGCGCGGCGAACTCGAAGTCGAAGGGCGTGTCGACGTGCGCCGCGGCGATCCGCTCCATGCGGGCCAGCGCCTTGACGCGGCTCTGCGCCTGGCGTGCCTTGCTGGCCTTGGCCTTGAAGCGCTCGACAAAACGCGTCATGTGCGCGATCGCGCGCTGCTGGCGCTGATACATTGCCTGCCGCAGGACCATCTGGGCCGCATGCTGCTCCTCGAAGGCGCTGTAGTTGCCGGTGTACAGCTTCAGGCTGCGTCCCGAGATGTGCGCAACGTGGGTGACACAGCCGTCCAGGAACTCGCGGTCGTGCGAGATGATGATCAAGGTGCCGGGAAAGCCCGCCAGCCAGAATTCCAGCCAGACGATGGCGTCGAGGTCGAGGTGGTTGGTCGGTTCGTCCAGCAGCATCAGGTCGGCGCGCGATACCAGGGCACGGGCGAGGTTCAGCCGCATGCGCCAGCCGCCGGAGAACTCGGCGACGGCGCGCTCCAGGTCGTCGGTGGAAAAGCCCAGCCCGGCCATCAGGGCGGCGGCGCGGGCGCGCGCCGCATAGCCGTCGATGGTCTCCAATTCGGCGTGCAGCAGGCTGATGCGTTCCCCGTCGTGCGCGGCCTGCGCTGCGGCCAGCGCATGCTCGACCCCGCGCAGCTGTCCGTCGCCGTCGAGCACGTACTCGATGGCGGCCTGCGGCAGGGCTGGGGTCTCCTGCAGGACGGTGGTGATGCGCCAACCTGCGGGTACGGCGCATTCGCCGAGTTCCGGCTGCAACTCCCCGCGCAGCATGCCCAGCAGGCTCGACTTGCCGCTGCCATTGGCGCCGACCAGGCCGACGCGCCAGCCGTCATGCACCTGCAGTTCGACGTCCTCGAGCAGCGGCTGGCTGCCGCGTGCCAGGGTCAGGGAGCGGAGGTGGATCAATTCAGCTGTCCCGCGATGGACTGTCTTTGTTATCGGCTACACGCTGAATTCATGGTTGACACGGGTGCGTCGCCGTCAGCAGCATCGGCGACCGCCTGCGGGCAGTCCGCGGCAGTCAGAAAATCTCGTATTCCCTGACGTCGCGGTCGGTCATGGCATCACGGCCTTCTCGAACTGCGGCAGCGCGCGCACGCGGTCGCCGATCCTGCCGAGGTCGCCGGCGACCACCACCGTCATTCGTTCCGCGCGGACGAATCGCGCCGCCATGTCGCTGACTTCGGCGGGCGTCACCGCATGGATGCTGGCGACCCAGTGGGTCAGGAAGGTATCCGGCAGCCCGTGCAGGTCCATGAACGCGAACTGCCCCAGCACGCCGTTC
>JBJXHB010000173.1:0-3501 GCA_046160725.1 Aquabacterium sp. | reverse complement strand
CCGGTCACCAGGTAGCGCCGGATCAGCAGGCCGAGGAACAGCATCGGCACGGTCGTGATCGTGCCTGCGGCCAGGATCATGCCCCACTGGATGTTCTGCGGCTGGATCAGCTCGCGCGTGGCCACCGGCAGGGTCTTGGCGCCGCCGCTGCCGATGATCGAGGCGAAGAGCAGGTCGTTCCAAGCGAACAGCACGCACAGCACCAGGAAGGCGCCGATGCCCGGGGCCACCAGCGGCAGGATCGAGCGGAAGGCCTGGAACCGGTTGCAGCCGTCGCACATCTGAGCCTCTTCGATGGCGTAGGGCACGTTGTCGAAGAAGCCCTTCAGGATCCAGATGGCGAAGGGCAGGTTGAAGGTGGTGTAGGCCAGGATCAGGCCCGGCAGGTTGCCGATCAGCCCGGTGGTGCGGAAGATCGCGTAGAGCGGCACCAGCACCGCGACCACCGGCGCCATGCGGGTCGAGATGATCCAGAAGAACAGATCCTTCTTGCCGCGGAACTCGTGGCGCGACAGCGCATAGGCACACGCCGATCCGAGCACTACGGACACCACGGCCGAGCCGAGCGCGGCACCGAGGCTGTTGATGGCGTAGGCACCGAAGTTGGCGTCCGCGAACAGGCCGACATAGTGGCGGAAGGTCGGCTCGAAATCGAAGAATGCTCCGATGCCCGACCAGTCGCCGGCCGGCGGCAGCTGGAAGGCCTGCAGCAGGTCCTTCAGCGACGAGACGAACATCACGAAGATCGGCAGGATGGTCCAGATCGCGTAGACGATCAGGAACAGCACCGTGCCGATGCCGGCCAGGCGCCGCCACGGCGTGCGATAGGAGACGATGTCGCGCGAGGCCATGGCCTACTCGACCGTCCGGATCTTGCGTGCCGGGTCTTCGAACACCTTCACCAGCAGCATGCCCAGGATGATGGTGACGATCAGCAGGGTCAGCGCGATCGCGGCGGCGCGGCCCAGCTCGAAATACTTGAAGGAGACATCGAACAGGTAGGTTGGCAGGATCTTGGTGGAGTCGGCTGGGCCGCCGCCGGTCAGCACCAGGATGCTGTCGATGAAGCGGAAGTTGTCCATGAAACGCAGCAGGATGGCGATCAGCAGAAACGGGTAGAGGTTGGGCAGCGAGATGCTGACGAAGTTGCGGATCGGGCCGGCGCCGTCGACCATGTTGGCCTCGAGCTGGTCCTGCGGCACGCGCTTGAGGCCGGCCAGGGTGATCAGCGTAATCAGCGGCGTCCACTGCCACACGTCGACCGCGACGATGCCGAGCATCGCGGTGTGGGGGCTGCCCAGCATGGAGGTGTTGCCGAGGATGCCGGCGCTCTGCAGCAACCAGTGGTACCAGCCGAAGGTGCTGTTGTAGAGGTAGTACCAGACCAGGCCGGTGATGACCGGCGCCATCATCATCGGCATCAGGAAGAGGGTGATCAGCGGCTTCTCGAAGCGGCGATTGTTGAGGATCACCGCCACGAATACGCCAAGGATGATCTCGACGATCAGGCAGTAAAGGCTGTAGCGCAGCAGCACCAGCCAGCCGTTCAGGTACTTGCCGTCGTCGAGCAGCTTCGTGAAGTTCTTGAAGTCGTTCCAAACATCCGACTTGCCCGGACCGAGCTGCACCTCGTGCAGGCTCATATAGATCATCCAGAAGAACGGATAGATGCTGATGGCGGCGAGCAGGACCAGCGCCGGCAGCATCATGTAGAGGTAATAGCGCTGCGGCTTGCGTTCGTTGAGGCGCGCCGGTTCGTAGTCGACCACGCGCACCCCGCGTACGCCCCCAAAACGCCCCTGCGATGCCGCAGCCAGCCCGGCCATTCCCCGCATGCTCCCGCCGTCTGCCGCCGGGGGCCCGGTTAGCCCGAGCCCCCGGTCGACAGACAGAGCCTAGCGCTATTCCCGTTGCGCTGCGAAGCGGATCATTCGGCCAGCGCGTCGGTCTGCGCCTTGATCGCCTGGCAGGCCTCCTCGGGGCTCTGCGCGCCGGTGATGCACTTCTGCGCCTCGGTCAGCAGGATCACGTGGTACTCGTTGGTCTTCGGGATCTTCGGGCCGAGCACGAAGTGCGGATCCTTGATGCCGATGTCGTAGACGGCCTCGAAGGTCAGCGCGTTCGGCATCGTCGTCGGCCGCTGCCGCGCCGCCTTGACCTCCTCGACCTCAAGCACGGACTTGCGGGTCGGCGTGCCGCCGAGGCCCTTCAGCACCTCCAGCTGGTTCTCCTTCGACACCGCCCAGATCGCGAAGATGTAGGCGGCGCGCTTCAGGTCCTCGCTGGCGGAAGCGTTGATGCCGATGCCGCCGATGCCGCAGTTGCAGCCGTTGACCGCTTCGCCGCCGTTGACGATCCAGCTCGCCTCGCCCTTCGGGCAGACCGCGTAGGCCGTCTTGCCGCCCGCCGCCACCGATGTCTTCTCGTCCTCGATCGAAGCGGCGAACTCGTGGTACTGCACCTGCACCGCGATCTGGCCGGCTTGGTAGACGGTGTTGAGCTGCAGCGTGCCATTGGCGAGGTTGTCCGGATGCGAGACGTCGGCCTGCTCCTTGTAGCGGGTCATGATCTCGACCGACTGGGCGTCGCCCCACTTCGTCGGGCCGGGCGTCTTGCTGCCCAGCTTATCGTCGATGTCGAACTCGGTCCAGCGGCCATGGGCGAACAGCATGCGCTGCATGTCGAGTTGCGTCGTCCAGGCGAAGCTGCCCTGGTGCTGCGCATAGCCGTAGGGCAGGCTGGAATCGGTTTCGCGCGCCTTCTTGAAGAAGGTGGCGAAATCGTACAGGTGCTTCCAGGTGGTATCGGCGGTGAACTCCATCCGGTAGCCGTACTCCGCCTCGAAGTCCTTGCTCAGCTTCTCGAACAGGTCCTGGCGGTAGAAGGTGCAGGCCACCGCGCAGTCGTAGGGGAAGGCGATCAGCCGGCTGCTGTCGTACATGTGGCCGCAGGCATCGAGGAAGTTCTCGAACCAGACTTCGGCACCGTAGCCCTCCGGATCCTGCGGCAGGGTGTCGTCGCCGGTGTAGGCGTTGAGATCCTGGTAGTAGTCGGCGAACGGCGCCCCGATCGGCTTGTCCTGCACGTAGTTCAGGTGGAAGTCGGCCGAGCCGCCGCGCAGGTCGATGCCGACCTTCTGCTGCACCACCGGCAGGTCGTCGGTCAGGATCTCGACCTCCATACCGGTGAGGTCATGGAACGCCTGCAGCTTGTCGCGGATGGCGAAGGAGGGCGGGGTGTTCTCCGACATGAACACCAGCTTCGAGCCGCTGTACTGCTTCCACTTGGCATCGTCCGACGAGGCCGCCATCACCTTGTTGCGCGTGATGACGGAGTTCAGGCCGACCGCAACGCTGCCGGCGCCGAGCGTGACCGCGGCCTGGCCGCCGAGCTCGAGGAACTTGCGGCGGCTGATGCGCTTGTACTCAGCGTTCTTTGGTACGTAGAACATCCTTCTCCCTCCCAGTAGGCGGCCCTCGAGGAGCCACGGTTCATTGTCGA
>JBJXHB010000172.1:0-13879 GCA_046160725.1 Aquabacterium sp. | reverse complement strand
GCGGCCTTCTTCTTCATCATGAAGACGGCCGCACCGCCACCCACCCCGGCCAGCAGCAGCACGACCGCCAGGATGATGATCAGCTTCTTCTTGCCGGCCTTGGGCGGGGCGGCAGCCGAGGCATCGGCGGTGGCAGCGGCGGACATGGCAATCTCCAGCAAGGCACGGACGCGGTTGCCGCGAAGGCGGCGTCTGGCGACGTGATGCAGGGATTATTCGAGGCGGCCCCGCAGCGAAGCAGGTGAAAAGGGACGCGAAAGGCGGGCACCTCCGGCGCCGCCGAACCTGACTAGCAGGGGTTGGCGCCAGGCACGGGCATGTCGGGCGAGCAGATGGTGGCGCGGCCCAGCGGCGTCAGCCGCACCGCCAGCACCTCGCCGCGCGCCGAGCGCAGCTGCACGCCGGCGGCTGGCGTCCGCAGCCGGCCGTCGCGCGGCTCGAAGGACAGCGGCTCGGCACGCAGCAGCTGCACGCCGGCATGGTCGCCGTTGCGCACCATGCGCAGGGCCGACGGCTGGTCGACGCTGCAGTTCAGGCCCGGCACGGTGCCGATGGCCCAGCACCAGTGCCCGCCCTCGCCGCGGCTGGAGAAGTGGATGGCCACGCCGCGGCGCACCGCCTCGAAACGGGCCTCGGTCAACTGCGCCGCCAGCTGCTCGGCCGCTGCCTTCAGCCGCTGGCGCGCCACCCATGACATCAGCGACGGCACGGCCGCCGTGGTCACGATGGCCACGATGGCCAGCACCGCGGCCAGCTCCAGCAGGGTCAGGCCGCGGCTGCGCGCGACGCGCGGCAGGGGTTGCGCCGAAGGCATCACATCAGCCAGCAGGCGCGCGACGGCTGGTGGTGCACCAGCGCGCCCTCCACCCGCAGCGTCAGCACCGGACACTCGCGGTCCCGGGCCTGGGCACCCTGCGCCGTGGCCGTGGCCACGAAGCGGCCGGGGGCGGTCTCCTGCAGCGCGATCCGGTAATGGCCGCCGTCGCTGTCCGCCTGGCCGGCGCCACGCAACAGCGACAGGCGCGCGGCATAGCTGCCTTGCTGGGCGTGGTAGACCTCCTGGGCGGCGTGCAACCGGTGCAGGGCGGCGGCGCCATCCAGCCGTGTGCTGCGGGCCTGCTGCGCGGTCCAGGCCGGCCATGCCAGCGACGCCAGCAGGGCCACCGCCACCAGGACGATCGCCATCTCCACCAGGGTGAAGCCGGCACGGCGCCGTCCATTCTGCACAAGCGGGCGAGGCGACATGTGGTTGGGGCGCGGCGCGGCGTCGGCCGGTGTTGCGCGACGCAAGCGGTCAGTTCAGCGACAGCAGGCGCCGGCGCTTCTGGGTGGCGTCGATGTAGCGCTGCAGCGCGCGCTCGGCGGCCGGCGTCGGGTCCAGGAACTCGCAGCCCAGCCGCACCCCCGTCGCATCGGCATTGATGGCGGTGACGTGATGCAACTGCAGCGCGGTCTCGAAGCCGGTGTCGGCATCCAGCTCGATGCGCACGCCCTCCAGACGCACGCCCATCGAGATCGGCGGCACGTCATGGGGCAGGAACAGCGCACAGCCACCGATGGAAACGTCCAGCACCCGCAGCTGCAACGCCATGTCCGGCATCGACGGATGGCGCAGCTGCGCCGTTGGCGTGCCGCGCTCCAGGGTCCGGACGCGGTAGCCGCTGCGGCGCTGGAAGCGGTACAGACGCCGCGGCATCGCAGACTGCAGCGCACTGGCACGCGGGCCACGCACCAGGTGAACGCCGGCCAGGTCGAACTGCAGCTTGACCGACTCCAGGTAGGCCACGCCGGTCACCTCGTCGGACTCGGCCAGGCGCTGCACCATGGGGTGGTCGGCTTCGATGCCGAAGCTGATGCGGCGCTGCGTGGCATCCACCGCCCACAGCAGCGTGCTGATATGGGCGCCGCGCGGCGTGCTCAGCTGCACCGGCACCGAGCCGGTCTGCAGCTGCCGCATCAGGGCCAGCACTTCGCCGGGGCTCTCGACGCGGAAGGCGGCATAGGGGTCCGGGCCTCCGTCGTCGTCGGCCAGGGGGGCAGGTTGGGTATCGGCAAAAGACATGCTGGTCATGGCGGCCCCGCGCGCGTCAATGCACGGTGCGCGGGCGCGCGGCCAGCAGGCGGTCCAGGTCGTCCAGCCAGGGTTCGGCCAGGTGCCGCACTTCGGCGTCGTTGACCAGGATGCGCTGCATGATGCGGCTCTTGAGCTGGCTCTCCTGGCTGCTGAGCTGCTGGCCGCGGGCGGCCTGCTTGAGCTGGCTGATCAGCAGGACGCAGGCGCCCTCCAGCTTGATCACCTGCTCCCAGTTGCCGGCGCGCGCCGCCATCAGCATGTCGGCGCTGGCCTGCTCGATGGCCTCGTAGTAGTTCAACAACTGCGCGTGCATCGTGCCCTCGGTGTTGGTCGCGGCCATCTCAGTGCGCTCCCGGCTCGACCATCGGCCCGATGGCCGCCCAGGCGTCGCGCAGCGGCTGCATCAGCTGCACGCACTGGTCCAGGGCCACCTCGTCGTTGTGCAGGTTGGCCCGCGTCAGCTGGACCGTGAGGTAGCCGTACAGGGCATGCAGGTCGGCGGCCAGGGGCCCCCCGTCCTTCAGGTTCAGCGCGGCGCGCAGGCCTTCGTCGACGATGCGCACGGCACGCACCACCGCGCGGCCCTTGGCCTCGGTCTGGCCGCTGCGCATGGCGCCGCGGGCCTGGGCCAGGGCGTCCATGTAGGCATCGAAGAGCAGGCCGACCAGGCGATGCGGGCTGGCGCCGGCGACCGCCGTCTCGGCACCGACCTGGCGATACATCGCGGCGAACTTCGGGGCGCGGGGCCGGGGCATGGCAAGGGTGGCAAGCATGGGCGTTGGGCTCGATGACAGCTGCGTGATGCAACGGATATCGGCCCTGGCGCGTGGCGCCTTGAGCACCGCAACATTTGGAGATGAACCGTGCGGCGCGGTGTATTCGGCGCGGCGGCCGTGCCGCGCCGGCCGAGCCTCAGGTGCGGCGGTTCCAGGCACCCACCTGCTGCGTCACGAACCCCTGCAGGCCGTTCAGCCCGGCCATGGTGCGGTCCAGCGCGGTGTATTGGGCCCGCAGGCGCTTCTCGACCTGGGCCACGCGGTCCTCCAGGCGCTCCATGCGCTCGTCGGCGCGGGTGATGCGTTGGCGCAGGCCGGCCTGTTGGGTCGTCAACGTGCCGTCGGCACCGAGCACCGTGTCGGCCAGGCGGCGCAACCGCACGCCCAGGCCGTCGGCTGCCTCGGTGGGGCCGGTGGCCGAGAAGAAGGCGTTGATCTGGTCGATGTTGCCCAAGGCCGCATCCAGCGTGCTGCCCTTGAGCTTGATGCTGCCGTCGGTCTGCACGTCCATGCCGATCTGGAAGGCCCGCTCGAAGGCCGAGCTGGCCGAGGAACCGGCGCCCAGCACCGACCGCAGCTGCCGCTGCAGGCCGATCGCGCCGCGGTCGCCCTGCAGGGCGCCGGCGTTCTTGCTGCCTTCGTCGTACTTGGTCTGGTCGCGCAGCAGCTTGGCCACGGCGTTGTATGCGTCGACAAAGGATTCGATTGACTTCTTCATCGCGGCCGTGTCGCGCGTGACGCCGACCTCGACGGCGGACGCCGTGGTTTTCAGCAGCTTCAGCGACAGGCCGTCGACCACGTCGGTCATCTCGTTGCTGGCCGACGAAACCGCCAGGCCGTTGATCGCCGCCTCGGCATTGGCCGCGCTCTGCGTGCGGCTCATCACCGCGCCGGCGGGCGGGTTGTAGGACAGGCGCGACAGCCCGCTGTTGTCCTCGTCGTCGGTGTCGTCGTCGGTGACGCTGATGCGGAACCCGTTTTCGAGCCCGGTGATGGAGGACCGCAGCACCAGCCGGGCACCGCTCGCGTCGTTGACGATCGAGGCCCGTACGCCCAGATTGGCGGTGTCGTTGATGCGGTCGCGGATGCCCTCCAGCGTGTTGTCCTCGGCACCGATGGTGATGTCCACCGCGGTGGTGCCACTCTTGGCCGCGAAGCTGGTGAAGCCGCTGTTCCAGGCCCCGACCTCGATGCGCAACGTGCCGGTGCCGACCACGGTGCTGGCACTGGCGAGTGCGGAGCTGGCGGTCATCTGCGACGCCGCCAGGGCATTGACCTGCACGGTGTAGCCGCCCGGCGGCGTGCCGGCGCTGACCGTCGCGGTTACGGACGAGGTGTCGCCGGACGAGGCGGAGACGGCGCGCCAGGTGCTGGTGTCGGTCAGGGTGCGGGCGGTGCTGCGCAGGGTGTCCATCAGGCTCTGCACGCGGCCGTAGGACGACAGCTGCACCTGCAGCCCCTCCTTGCGGCCCTGGAGCTGGACGATGGGCTGGCGCTCCAGCGCGACCAGCTGCGTGATGATGCTGTTGACGTCGAGCCCGCTGCCGATGCCCTGCGAGGAGATGGTGGCCATGTGGGGATTCCCTTCCGATCGTCGTTATCGGCCGACGCTCCGGCGAACTTGAGGCATCAGGGGCGGGCCGCGCAAGAAGTCGCGCCGCGAGGCCCGGGGCGCTATCGGTGCGGCCCTCGAGCGCTCGCGGCGCTTGAAACGCTTCATGCCTCGCCCGCGCTCTGCATGCGCGGGCGCTTCGCCAGGCGTTGGCTCAGCCCTGCAGCAGGCGCAGCACCAGCTGGGGCAGCTGGTTGGCCTGGGCCACCATCGCGTTGCCGGCCTGCTGCAGGATCTGGGCCCGCGACATGTTGGCCGTCTCGGCCGCGAAGTCGGCATCCATGATCCGGCTCTTGGCGGCCGCCTGGTTCTCCACCGACACCTGCAGGTTGGAGATCACCGCCTCGAAGCGGCTCTGCATGGCACCGAAAGTGGCGCGCTTGTCGTTGAGCGTGTCCAGCGCGGTGTCGATGTTGTCGATCACGCTGGCGATGGCGCTGGCATCGGCCGTGGAGCCGATGCTGGCCGTGGTCGCCGTCACCGCGCTGATGTCGGCGTTGCTGACCATGTTGTCGAAGTCCACCGTCACCACGTCGTCGGTGGTGGTGTTGGCCCCGACCTGGAAGGTGAAGCTGGTGCCCTCGGCGCCCAGGATGGCCTTGCCGTTGAAGGTGGTGCCGCCCAGCACGCGGGCGACCTCCTTCTGCAGCTCGGCGAACTCCTTGTTCAAGGAGTTCTTGTCGGAGTCGCTGTTGGTGGCGTTGCGGCTTTGCAGCGCCAGCTCGCGCATGCGCTGCAACGAGTCGGCCACCTTGGACAGCGCGCCTTCGGCCGTCTGCGCCATCGAGATGCCGTCGTTGGCATTGCGGATCGCCACGTTCATGCCGCGCACCTGCGCGTTCATGCGTTCGGCGATCGCCAGGCCGGCGGCGTCGTCTTTCGCGCTGTTGACCCGCAGCCCCGACGACAGGCGCTGCATCGACGTCGCAAGCGACGCCTGCGACATGTTCAGGTTGCGCTGCGCGTTGAGCGAAGCAATGTTGGTGTTGATGGTCTGGGGCATGTGGGCTCTCCTTGGGGCGTCCGGCGGGTGCGCTGAACGCTCCCCGATGGAAATCATTCTCGGCATCCGCGTCGTGCCCCATGCCCCGAAATGCGGCCGCCGGACCCGCCAGATCGTCGCCAGCACCCAGCAACGAAAACGCCGCACCGGTGAGGGTGCGGCGTGTGGCCGATGCCGCCGCCGGCAGTGCGCCGGCGCAGGCGAATGGCCCGGGCGCCGTGGGCGCCTCGGGCCTGGCGGCTCAGGTCATCGCAGCAGCGACAGCACCGTCTGTGGCGCCTGGTTGGCCTGCGCGATCATCGCGTTGCCCGCCTGCTGCAAGATCTGCGCTCGCGACAGGTTGGCCGTTTCCTGCGCGAAGTCCGCGTCGATGATCCGGCTGCGCGCGGCCGACTGGTTCTCCACCGAGATCTGCAGGTTGGAGATCACGGAGTCGAAACGGCTCTGCATCGCACCGAAGGTGGCGCGCTTGTCGTTGACCGTGTCCAGCGCGGCGTCGATGTCGTCGATCACGCTGGCAATGGCGCTGGCGTCGGCGGTGGAGCCGATGCTGGCCGTGGTCGCGGCGGCCGCGCTGATGTCGGCGTTGCTGTTCAGGTTCTCGAAGTCGACGGTGATCGAGTCGTCGGTCGAGGTGTTGGCCCCGACCTGGAACGTGAAGCTGGTGCCGTCGGCGCCGGTGATCTTCTTGCCGTTGAAGCTGGTGCCGCCCAGCACGCGGGTGATTTCCTTCTGCAGCTCGGCGAACTCCTTGTTCAGCGAGTTCTTGTCCGACTCGCTGTTGGTGGCGTTGCGGCTTTGCACCGCCAACTCACGCATCCGCTGCAGCGAATCCGCGACCTTGGAAAGGGCCCCTTCCGCCGTCTGCGCCATCGAGATGCCGTCGTTGGCATTGCGGATCGCCACGTTCATGCCGCGCACCTGCGCGTTCATGCGTTCGGCGATCGCCAGGCCGGCGGCGTCATCCTTGGCGCTGTTGACACGCAGGCCCGAGGACAGGCGCTGCATGGAGTTGGCAAGAGACATTTGCGACGAGTTGGTATGCCGTTGGGCATTCATCGTCGCGACGTTGGTATTGATGATGGCAGGCATGATGCACTCCTTGGTGACAACAATCCCGGCTGCGACGCCGGCGCTACTTCGGTGCGGTGGATGGCAGTACAGCTCAGGCCGCCCTCGCACCGTTGTTGCCGCTGGTCACATTCCGTTTCCGGTCTGCTTCCCTCGGCACGCCCGTCGTCGTCTTGCCGTTTGTGCGCAGCCTTTCTGTGCTGCGGCGCATCGGCCGTCTGACCGGACCGCGGATCCCGTTTCCGGTACCCGTTGGTGGCGTTATCGGTGGCCTTTTGGGTCGACTTGAGTGCAATATTGCTTGCGCCGACAGGGACTTGAGCGCCGCGGGCTTGAATTGACCGGGCGTTATCGGTCAGTTCCGCTCATGGCTTGAGGCCGGCCTTTCTAGACTGGCCGGACCCATGCGTGCGTCCATACCCCAACGCCCCGCGGCCCACCGGCCGCGGTCCACAACCGGCTCCAGCCATGCCCAGCGCCACCGCGCCGACGGTCTGTGGCGCGCCGGCCAGGCCCATGCCCAGCGCGGTGAGTGGGCCGCTGCCGAGGTGGCTTTCGGCCAGGCCGGCGCGCTGCTGCCGGCCGACCCCGTCTTTGCGCTGAACCAGGCCCGCGCGCTGCTCAAGCTGCGGCGGCCGGACGAGGCGGCTGCCGCCGGCGCCCGGGCCTTCAACCTGGACACCCGCGACGCCACCGCCTGTGCGCTGACCGCCCATTGCCTGATGGAAGGCAAGCGTTTCCGCGACGCCGCGCGCTGCCTGCGCACCTTGCACCCGGACACCACCCGTGGCCACGACTACCACTTCACACTGGCGCGCGCGCACCAACTGGGTGGCCAGCCCAAGGAGGCGGTAGCCGCCTATATGGATGCGCTGTCGCTGAACATCACCCATGCCAACACCCACTACCAGCTGGGTGTGTGCCTGAACGACCTGGCCATGAAGACGGAGGCCTCGCAGGCCTTCCAGACTGCGCTGGCGATGGGCGTGGGCGTGCACGAGCTGGGGGTACGGGCGCTGTTGTGCTATTTCGAGCGCGAGGCCTGTGCCTGGGCCGGCGCCGACGCCGGCCTGGCGGCGCTGCATGCCGCGCTGCAGGCGCTGCCAGAGGATGCCGCCGCGCCGACCGCGCCCTTTGCACATGTCACACTGATCGACGACCCGCTGGCCCAGCTCAAGGCCGCCCGCAGCCTGGCCCGCCACCTGGCCACCCTGGCCCAGCCCCTGCCGGCCAAGGCCAGCGACTGGGCCCCCCTGGGCACCGCTTGCGGCCGGCGCCTGCGCGTGGGCTACCTGTCGGCCGATTTCCACACCCATGCCACCGCCATCCTGATGGCCGAGATGCTGGAGCAGCATGACCGCAGCCGCTTCGACATCACGCTGTATTCGCACGGCCGGGATGACCGCAGCCCGATGCGCCGCCGCATCGAGGCCGGCAGCGAGCACTTCGTCAACCTGCGGGGCGAGAGCGAGCGGGCGATGGCCGAGCGCATCCGCGCCGACGGCATCGACCTGCTGGTCGACCTGAAGGGCTACACCAAGGACCACCGCCTGGGCGTGTTCGCCTGGCGGCCGGCGCCGGTCAGCGTGACCTTCCTGGGCTTTCCGGGTACGACCGGCTCGGACGACATCGACTACCTGATCGGCGACCCGGTGGTGACACCGCTAGACCATGCCCCCCACTACAGCGAGCAGCTGGCCCAGATGCCGGTGTGCTACCAGCCCAACGACCGCCAGCGCGCCCTGCCACCGCCGCCCAGCCGGGCGCAGGCGGGGCTGCCGGACGACGCGCTGGTGCTGGCTGGCTTCAACCAGCCGTACAAGATATCGGCCGAGGTGTTCGACGTCTGGTGCGCGCTGCTGGACGCCCTGCCCCAGGCCGTGCTGTGGCTGCTGGAATGGAACGCGCAGAGCCGCGAGAACCTGACCCGCGAGGCCGCCGCCCGCGGCATCGCGCCGGAGCGGCTGGTCTGGGCGCCGCGCAAGGCGCCGGCCGACCACATGGCGCGCATGCAGCTGGCCGATCTGTTCATCGACACCTGGCCGTGCAATGCCCACACCACCGCCAGCGACGCGCTGTGGGCCGGCGTGCCGGTGGTCACCTTTGCCGGCCGCACCTTCGCATCGCGCGTGGCGGCCAGCCTGGTGCATGCCGCCGGCCTGCCGGAGCTGGCCTGCGACGGCATCGAGCACTACGCCCGCACCGTGGTGGAACTGGCGCACGACCCGGCGCGGCGCCAGGCGCTGCGCGACCACCTGGTGGCCGCACGCCTGACATCTCCCCTTTTCGACTCCCAGCGCTTCACCCGCGACTTCGAGGCGCTGCTGCTGCGCATGATGGACCGGCACCGCGCCGGCCTGGCCCCCGCGCCACTGGCCGCCACGCACTGAGAAAGGACCCGCCATGGACGACAAAGAAGTCCGCCGCATACTGGCCGACCTGGACGAGTGCCAGCGCGCCGCCGAGCTGGAGCGGCTGTCGCTGCGCGTGCGCAAGCGCCCGCTGGTGCTGTTCTTCGGTCGTGCCGGCTTCAGCGACAACAGCAAGTACGCCTATCTGCATGCGCTGAGCGCGCCGCGCCCGTACGACGTGATGTGGTGCACCTTCGATGATGCGCTGCATGACCAGCTGACCGCCTTCGGCCTGCCCTGCCTGCACCTGGCCCGGGACATGCGCACGACGCTGGACACCCTGCTGCATGCCGCGGTGGCGGTGTTCTGCGTCAATCCCAATGAGAGCCTGCGCGCCAGCTATGGGCTGGCCGCCTGTCTGGCCGGCGCCCGCCAGCTGCAGCTGTGGCACGGCATCAGCGTCAAGCACCTGATGCTGGAGCTGATGCAGCACCTGGACCTGCGCACCCAATCCTTGCGCCGCGGCTTCGACCTGGGCAGCCGCTGCGATGCCGTGCTGAGCACGGCCAGCGCCTTCGACGATTTCTGGCACCGCACGTTCAACGCCGGGACGCTGCTGCGCGGCGGTTTCCCGCGCAACGAGGTCATCCTGCGCGACCCGCAGCCGCTGGAGATGCTGGGCGCCGAGGTGGACGAGGCCACCGCGGCCGCGCTGCTGGCACCGGACCGCCGCAAGCTGCTGCTGGTGCCGACCTGGCAACGTATCCATTCGACCTGGCTGACCTCGCCAGAGGCGTTGCAACGCATCGTCGCGTTCGGCCGCAAGCATGGCATCACGGTCTTCGTGAAGACCCATCCGATGACGCTGCCGGCCAGCCCCGGCACCTATGGTGAGCGTGGCAATGGCGTCTTCCTGCTCGACACCCGCCTGGACATCTATCCCTGGATGCGGGCCTTCGACCTGCTGGTGACGGACTATTCGTCCATCCTGTTCGACTTCCTGCTGACCGGCCGGCCGGTGCTGACGCTGGACCTGGAACCCGGCGAGCACCAGAGCTTTGAGCCGGACTGGTCGCTGTTGCCGCCCATGGACGAGTACCGCCACCGCTTCCGGCCGGACGACCTGGAGCGCACGATCGCCTATGCGCTGGCCAAGGACGGCCTGGCCGAGGCCCGCGCCGCAGCCGCCGCGCGCCTTTTCGAGACCGCACCGCTGAACGCCTGCGCTGCGACGCAGGCCTTCATCGACCGCTGGATGGCGGAGCCCCAAACCACGGGCTATGAGCTGGTCGACCCGCTCGACACGGCAGCGGCACCGGCCAACTACAGCGTGCCGCGCTGCGCGCCGGCTCAGGCCGACCCGGGGGCGATGGGGCTGGTGGCCGCAGGGGCGGTGGCCGGCGCTGCTTTCCAGTAGGTCTGTGCACTGGCAACGATGACGTGGCGTGCCACGGCCTGCTCTCGATGCACATTGGCGGCGGCGTACTCGGGCGAGCCGACCATGTCGACGAAGGCAGCGCGCGAGGGATAGCGCACCAGCACCACGTAGTCCCAGCGGTCTGAGACGGGGTCGCCGAAGGCCACCGCTTCCCCGTTACCGGCCCAGATGACGGTGCCCCCTCGCGCCTTGATCAGCGGCATCGTCAACTCGCTGTAGCGACGGTAGGCATCGCGGTCACGCAACTGCAGCAGGTTGACCATGACCACCGGTCCATGGTCCGGCAGGTCGGCGATCAGCTCGGTGTTGACGTGCTTCAGGTCGGCCATCGGTTCCTCCCGTTGTGTCTGACAGGTCCATTCTGCGGCGGCAGGATCGCAGTGGCAGGCCCGGTCACCCATTGCAGGGCACCGAACGGCAGGTAGTCGGCATAGGCCGGTACAGCGCCGGCAACGTAGGGCTGCGCCTGCAGCATGGCGCGCAGCGGCGCCAGACGGGCGCGAAGCGCGGCCAAGTCGTGCTCGCGCTCACGCTCGGCCTGCACTTCTTCGAGCGCACGGCCCAGGCGCTTCTGGCGGCTGGTGCGGAAATGGGAATGATCGGCGGGCGCCAACCCGGCATGCACATCGGCCACGATCATGCGGAGGATGGGCACATGCATCTGCGTGGCCGACCAATGCTGCACAAAGAGCGCCAGCGACCGACCGGACACGCCGCGAAAGAGCGCGGGCCGGTCCGGGTCCGCGGCCCGTGGATCGGACCGTCTGCGGCACGGTACCGGCGTGCTGCAGCCGTGACAGTCGCCGGCCGCGGCGCGCAATGGCGTTGCCGCGCCAGCGCCAGGGGGTCAGGCGGGCGGTGAGCGACCCCCCCCACGTTCTAGGGTGAGCCGATCCACTGCGCTGTGGATGCCAATCCTCACCAGCACCGGCACGCTTGGCCCTGACGAACTTCGCGTGAGTGGGCAACCTGCCCCGGGCAGGTTCCACACAGGGAGAAGATGATGAAGACGACTTTAAGCAATCGACCGGCCTCGGCGCTCGCGTCCGCTCTGGCCACGGTAGCCGCGGTGGCCTTGCTGGCCGCCATGACGACTGGTTTCGCCACGGCGGGGCCGCCTGCCGCCGCTGGCACGGCAACCGAGCAGCAGCGCTACGACGCCGCGCGCGACCAGTACGAGATCGGCCACTTCCAGGTCGCATTCGCGGAATTCGCGACGCTGGCCGACAGCGGGCACTGCGATGCCACCCGCATGGCCCTGCAGATGCTGCGCTACGGCAAGTCGCTGTATGCGACCGAGTTCATACTGCCTGTCGAGCGGATGCAGCGCTGGCACATCCAGCCGGCTTGTCGGGAGGCGTTGGCTCGGCGCTGATCACTGGGCCGGCCACAAGGGGCGACGATGACATGCCATCTCCTGATCTCGCTGTTCGCGCTGGCGATCACGCTGGTCTTGCCAACGCCTAGCCATGCGGGGGCGCTGCGCGGCAGCATCCCGATCGTGGTGTTGCTTTGTGAGCCGACCGACGGCCAGACCTTCACCCACACGGATTGGGGCCCCAACCCGCTGCCGCGACCGACGGCGCAACTATTGAAGCAGCGGCTGGTGGACCGTGGCAGCAGCGGTATCGCCGACTTCGTTCACGACTGGAGCAACGGACTGGTCGACATGGACGCGGCGCGGGTCTACGGGTGGCACACCCTGCCGATGACCCGCGCGCAGTGGCAAGCCGACGGCCCCCGAGCCGTCCCGACCAAATGCCTGGATCATGTGCGCAGGCACGACCCCGCCTGGCAGGCCAACCCGCCCGTGGACCCCATCGTCATCGTGGTCGGCTATCCGCGCATGGACCTGCGCGGGTTTGGCAGAGGGCTGGCCATCCTGCCTGAGGATGCCCAGATGGCCGAAGCCATGCATGAGATCGGGCATGCGCTCGGGCTTGGACATGCGCATGCCGAGCGGATCAGCAATGGTCAGATCACCTGGATCAACGAACGCGGTGATGCCTGGACCGTGATGGCGGCCATGACGGCCATCTATCCGGTTCCCACCGGCTTCGGAAACGGCCCGGCAGGGCTGGGGGCGCCCGAGCTGCAGGCCCTGGGTTGGTTGCCCGCCACGCGCATGGTCACCCATGGTGCCGATGGTGCACGGGTGGCGCGCTATTGCCTGGCACCGCTCAATCAGCCCGAACTTCCGGGTTGGCTCGCGGTGCGGGTTCAGCTGTCGGAGACGGACCCGCTCGAGGGATTGGTCATCGAGTACCGAAACCGCCACGGATGGGGTCGGGGCGTCGATCCAACGGTGGGCCCGCGTGTGCTGATCCACAAGGTCGCGCGCAGCGGCGACCAGCAGCGCGTCTCCCTCTTGTACGACCGCACCCATTTCACCGGCCCCTGGATACCTGCAGCCGATGTGGCACTGGCCAGCGGGGTACGCGTCCGCGTGCTGGCCACCGACCGGGCCGGATGTGGCGCATCGGTTGAAGTCGATCAGGGTGCAGCGCTGACGCCGCAACAACGCGACTGGCGCCGCGGCACGCTGGGGCCGTTGGCATGTCGCTCCGTCGGCACGACCCCGTTGGTGCCCAGGCTTCTGGACCCTTTTGACCATGTCTGCACCACGCCCGCCATCCGCGATGCCCACCAGGCGGAGGGCAGTGGGTGGCGCCGAGGCCATGCGCCATCTGCGAGCACGTTCTGTCCGGCCGGATTGGTGTTCCGGGAGGCCTTCAAGCACGACTACACCTGCGTCTCGCCGATCAGTCGGCAGCAGGCTCAAACCGACAACGCGGCCGCCAGCCGCAACTGGGTACTGCCATGAAGCCAAGACACACGATGGCGGGACTCTGGCTGCTGGGCCTGCTGGGCTTGTCCGCCTGCTCGCAGCAACCGCGCATGGAAGGCGAGGCGGTTGTCCCAATCGCTCATGTGCAGGCCCTGGGTTTCACCAAGGTGCGCTACCTTGGTGTGTCCGACGACCACCACCGACTCACCGGCTACCGAGCTTGTCCGGACAGCCCAGTGGGCCTGCAGCCGTTCTGCATCGACCCCAACGCCCCACAGTTTGTCCGGATCGAATACAACCTGCGGACGGGTCGATGGTGGCTGGACGGTTGGCCTGGGGTTCCGCCTATTCCGCCCCAGGGTGTGCCGCCCCAACTCCGCAGGGCCTACGACATTGCGAACCCGGACCTGGCCGGTGTGTGCTGCGCGGCCGTGACCTCAGCGAACAGGCTCCCCTGATGAATGCAGACTCTGATCAGGCCACCGCAACGTCGGCCGAGGCCGATGCCTCGGCCGGCGATGGCTCCAGCGCATAGGGCCTGAAGTCGAAGATCGGCGGTGCGAACAACGGCACGGCGTCGCCCTCGCGCTCCAGCCAGTCGACCAGGCGCTCGGGCTGGTCGAAGGCCTGGCTGAAGACGGCCTGCGGGTCGCGCGTCCACCACCGGCTGTCCAGCAGGCGCTGCACCAGCTCCGGCGCAAACCGCATGCGCCGCACCTGGGCCGGCGAGCCCGCGACAATGGCATAGGGCGGTACGTCGCGGGTG
>JBJXHB010000171.1:0-6066 GCA_046160725.1 Aquabacterium sp. | reverse complement strand
ATCCTCACCTCACGGTGGACAGCCGTTGGCTGCTACGCTGCCCTGCGCAGTCCGGACCTTCCTCCCGGGCGGCCTTTCGGCCCTTGCCCCGGCGGCGGTCTGGTCTGCTTCACCGGCGGATTATCGGCGCCGCCGGCCGGCGCGGCTGGCGGCGTGGCCAATACGTTGTAGACCACCTCGCGCGGGCGGCCCGCCGGCTGCAGGTGAAACCCCGGCAGGCGCGCAAACAATTTCAGCGACGAGCCTCGCTTGGACAGCAACTGGGCCGCCCGCAAGCGCTGCCCGGCGTCGGTCAGCGCGACGGTCTGCCCGGCCGCCAGTTCTGGCAGCACGTCAAGGATGCGGCGTGCATCGGGCTCTGCGACGTCGCCGCCGGGCGTTTGCACCGCCGGCGCCCGGTCCCTTGGCCCAGACGGTGGCGACACGGTTGTGGCCTCGGTCGCCATCGACGCGGCCGCCGGGCCCGGCGTCCGCCCAGGCGGCGCCCCCTCGGTCGACGCCGCCTTGGACGCCCTGCCCCGTCCCTTGCGGGCCACGGCAGCCGGCGCAGGTGCCGGCGTCGGTGCCGGCGTCGGTGCCGGCGTCGGTGCCGGCGCTGGTGCCGGCGCTGGTGCGGCGACGGGCTCGTCGAAGGCCCGCGTCTACACAGCCGCCGCCACGCTGCGTCCCCGCCGCGCCTGATGGGTCAGGATCACGAACCGGTCGTAGACCTGGGCCACCTCGGCCCCGACCTTGCCGGTCTGGCCGATGCCGATGACGCGGCAGCCGAACTCTCGCAGCTTCAACACCAGCGGCGCGAAATCCGAGTCGGACGAAACGATCACCGCGACGGCGGGCCGCTCGCTCGCGGCCAGGGCCACCGCGTCCACAGCCAGCGCGATGTCGGTGCTGTTCTTGCCCGAGGCCAGGTTGACCATCGGCCGGATGCCGAGCCGGCGCAGCAGGGCCTGGTGCTTGACCGCCGCCTCGGCCGTGCCATAGGCGCGCCGAACATGGGCGGCGCCGACCTCGGCCACCACCCAGGCCAGCGCCTGCTCGATGACATCCGCCGACACGTTGTCGGCGTCGATCAGCACCAGGACGCGCCCGGACTTCAGGTCAGTTTCCAATCCAGTTCCTCTCCACCGCCCAGCGGCTTGAGCAGGGCGGCGCCGAAGGGCACCGTCTCGGGTACGTGCCAACGCTCACGCCGCAGCATCACGGTGGTCGTCGCGCGCGGCAGGCCATAGAAGTCAGCGCCATGGTGCGACGCAAAGCCCTCCAGCCGGTGCAGCGCACCGGCCGACTCGAAGGCCCGCGCATACAGCTCCAGCGCACTCAACGCCGTGAAGCAGCCGGCGCCACACAGCGCCGTCTCCTTCAGTGCCGACGCATGGGGTGCGCTGTCCGTGCCCAGAAAGTAACGCGGGCTGCCGGACGTGGCCGCCGCCAGCAACGACAGGCGATGGGTCTCGCGCTTGAGCACCGGCAGGCAGTAGTAGTGTGGCCGCAACCCGCCCTGGAAAATGGCGTTGCGGTTGAACAGCAGGTGGTGTGCGGTGATGGTCGCGGCTGTCGGCCCGTCGGCCGTGGCCACGTACTGCGCCGCCTCGCGTGTGGTGATGTGCTCGAACACGATCTTCAGCGCCGGAAAGTCACGGCGCAGCGGCTGCATCACCTGGTCGATGAACACCGCCTCGCGGTCGAACAGATCAACCGACGGGTCCGTGACCTCGCCGTGGACCAGCAGCGGCATGCCCAGGCGCTGCATGGTCTCCAGCGTCGGGTAGGTGCGCCGGATGTCGGTGACGCCGGCGTCGCTGTGCGTGGTGGCACCGGCCGGGTAGAGCTTGACCGCGACCACGCCCGCTGCCGCGGCGCGCTCGATCTCGACCGGCGGTAGGGTGTCGGTCAGGTACAGCGTCATCAGCGGCTCGAATGTCGAGCCCTCCGGCAAGGCGGCCAGGATGCGCGCCCGATAAGCCCCCGCCTGCGCGGCCGTGGTGATGGGCGGGCGCAGATTGGGCATCACGATCGCGCGGCCGAACTGGCGGGCGGTGTAGGGCAGGACGGCCGCCATCGCATCGCCGTCGCGCAGGTGCAGGTGCCAGTCGTCGGGGCGGGCCAGCGTCAGCTGGTCGGTCGGGCCGGATGCAGCGGTCGGATCGGGCATGCCGGGATTGTCCCCCGCGGCGTGCCTTCAGCCGCTGCCGGCCTGGGACTGGATCAGGTAGTCCCACAGCCCCTGTGCCGCCGGCTTGCCATGCCGGGCCAGTTCGGGCCGCTCGCGATAGATGCGCACCTCCATGGTCAGCTCGCAGGTGCCGGCCGGCGCTGCGGGCACCAGGCGCCGTGCCTTCAGATCGTTGCGCACCGAGCTGGCCGGCAGGAAGGCCAGGCCATGGCCCTCCAGCGCCATCGCCTTGAGCCCCTCGGCCATGTCGGTCTCGTAGACCGGGTCCAGCACTGGCTGGGGCGCCATCTGGCGCACGATCTGCTCGACCATGCGTGACATGTAGGCGCCGGCGGCAAAAGCCAGCAACGGTACCGGTGCGCCGCCCGGCATGACCAGCCGGAACAGTGGCTGCCCGTCGGCATCGGCCTTGGCATAGGGCGCCAGCGTCTCCCGGCCCAGCGACAGCATCTCGTACCGCTCGGGGTTCAGCTGCAGGGGCTGGGACGCATGGTGGTACGCGATCAGCAGGTCGCAGCCACCTTCGGTCAGGCGCAGCACGGCATCATGCACGTTCAGCGCGTTCAGCCGCGTGCGCACCGGGCCAAAGCGCCGCCGCAGGTCCATCAGCCAATGCGGGAAGAAGGTGAACGCCAGCGTGTGCGGCACGGCGAACTCGATCACGTCGCCACCCGAGGCACGATGCGACCGCATCATGTTGCGGGCCGACTGCAGCGACGACAGGATCTCCAGCGCCTGGGCATGCAGCGTCTCGCCCGCCTGTGTCAGTCGGGTCGGATAGGAAGAGCGGTCCACCAGGTCCAGCCCGGCCCAGGCCTCCAACGCCTGGATCCGGCGCGAGAACGCGGGTTGGGTCACATGCCGAAGCTGGGCGGAGCGGCTGAAACTACGGGTTTCCGCGAGGCTGACGAAGTCCTCAAGCCATTTGGTCTCCATCGACGGCAGTTTAGGGTTTCCGGTCGCCAAAGCGGTTGAGGGATAGCCCCCCACCATTCGCGGGAGTCGGGTCTTCCTCCCCCCTGAACGAAGGGGACTGAAATGGCCTCGCCTTGGCTAAAGTCGGCGCATGTCATCCCCCACCCCCCGCAACCGTGCGTCGGGGCGGGCCCAGCAGACTCAACCAGCCGTACCGGGACCATGAAACTCAAACCCCTCATCGCTGCACTCGCGTTCGCCGCCGCCGCCTCGGCTCAGGCACAGACCGTGTTTCGCATGGACTTCGAACAGCTGGACGATCTGCAAGAGGTCGCCGACTTCTACGACGGCAATGGTGGCCCGGACTATGGCGCCACGTTCAGCCTGGATTCGCTGGCCGTCAAGTCCGACGACTTTGGTGGCAGCGGCAGCTTCTCGGGCCAGCAGGGCGAGAACGCGCTGATCTTCCTGCAAGGCTCGGCGGTCGTGACCGTCCAGAGCGGCTTCACCACGGCGGTGTCGTTCCTCTACTCGGCGCAGACCGGTGCCAATGCCTCGGTCCGGATCTTCGACGCCAACGGCAACCTGCTCAACCCGGACAACACCGCGCTGGGCTCGACCGGCAACGACGTGTGGGGCACCTTCAGTTTCTCGTTCGTAGGGACGGCCAAGTCCCTGCAGTTCGGTGGCGCGGGCAATCAGGTGGTGTTTGACAACCTGACCATCGGCTACGGCAATCCGCTGGGCGACCTGCCGCCCCCGATTCCGGAGCCGTCCACCTACGGTTTGGTGCTGCTGGGCCTGGCTGGCGTCGTCGCAGTTGCCCGCCGCCGCCGCGCCTGATCCTCTGCCTGCGGGCGTACCGCACCCGCTGCCCCCTGACGCCCGCCACCGGCGGGCGTCGTCGTTTCAGGGCGTCGCCGGCTCCGCCTGCTGTTGCAGCTGCCACATGCGGGCATAGCGTCCGCCGGCGGCCAACAGATCGGCATGGCTGCCGACCTCCGCCACCCGGCCTTCATGCAGCACCACGATGGCATGGGCATCGGCGACCGTGGACAACCGGTGGGCGATCACCAGCGCGGTCTTGCCCTGTGCCGCGCTGCGCAGCTCGGCCTGGATGGCCCGTTCGTTGGCCGAGTCCAGCGCTGATGTCGCCTCGTCGAAGATCAGGACCGGCGGGTCCTTCAGCAGCGTGCGGGCGATGGCCACGCGCTGCTTCTCGCCGCCGGACAGTTTCAGCCCCCGCTCGCCGACCATGGTGTCGTAGGCCTTGGGTGTCGATGCGATGAAGTCGTGCACATGCGCGGCCTGGGCCGCCGCCACCACCTGCTGCGGCGTGGCGCCGGGCCGGCCGTAGGCGATGTTGTAGCCCACCGTGTCGTTGAACAGCACCGTGTCCTGCGGCACGATGCCCACGGCGCGGCGCAGGCTGTCCTGGGTGACCGACCGGATGTCCTGCCCGTCCACGGTGATCCGGCCGGCCGAAACGTCGTAGAAGCGGTACAGCAGCCGGGCCAGCGTGCTCTTGCCGGCACCTGAGGCACCGACCACCGCCACCGTCTTGCCGGCCGGGATCTCGAAACTCACGTCGTGCAGGATCGGCCGCGCCGGGTCGTAGGCGAAGCGCACGCTCTCGAACCGCACCACGCCCTGGCTCACCTGCAGTGCGGGCGCGCCCGGCGCGTCGGCCACCTCGCGCTCGCGCTCCAGCAGGCTGAACATGCGGTCCAGGTCGGTCAGGCTCTGCTTGACCTCGCGGTACAACACGCCCAGGAAGTTCAGCGGGATGTACAGCTGGATCAGGAAGGCGTTGACCATCACGAAGTCGCCCAGCGTCAACCGCCCGGCCACCACGCCATCGGTGGCGCGCCACAACATGGCGACCAGGCTCACCGCGATGATGGCCTGCTGGCCGATGTTGAGCATCGACAAGGTGCTCTGGGCCTTGACCTGCGCCCGCCGGTACGACTCCAGCCCCTGCTCGTAGCGCGCGGCCTCGAAGCGTTCGTTGTTGAAGTACTTGACCGTCTCGTAGTTCAGCAGCGCGTCGATGGCGCGGCTGTGGGCGCGGGTGTCCATCTCGTTCATCTCGCGCCGAAACTTGGTGCGCCACTCGGTGACCGTGACCGTGAAGACGATGTAGGCGGTCAAGGCGCCCAGCGTGATCCACACATAGCCCGCATCGAAGCGCCAGCCCAGAAAACCCAGCACCAGCGCCACTTCGAGCAGCGTCGGGGCGATGGTGTAGAGGGAGTAGGACACCAGTGACTGCAGGGCCCGCGTACCGCGCTCCAGGTCGCGCGACAAGCCCCCGGTCTGGCGCTCCAGGTGGAAACGCAGGCTCAAGGCATGCAGGTGTCCGAACACCTCCAGCGCGATCTGCTTGGAGGCACCGAACGACACCTTGGCGAACACCAGCTCGCGCAGCTCGGTGAACAGCGAGGTGGTCAGCCGCAGGCCGGCATAGGCCAGGAGCAGGCTGACCGGCACCACCAGCAGCACCCGCGGATCGCCTGGCTTCAGGTCCAGGGTGTCGACCAGGTGCTTCAGCAGCACCGGCACGCCGACATTGCTGAACTTCGCGGCCACCAGGAATGCCAGTGCCAGGCCGACCCGCCAGCGCCAGCGCCACAGGTAGGGCAACAGCCGCTTCAGCGTGACCCAGTCAGAGCTGGGTGCGGCGGGCTCGCTGGCCGTGGCGGGAGGCAGTTGGGCGGCGGCGTGGTGTCGCATCAGGCAGGGATCGACCGGTGTAGGGGGAGATGGGACTGGCAGCGGACGCCACCGGCACGGCGGCAGGCCATCGGCGGGCGGGTCGCCCGACGGGCCAGAATCGGCCGGCAACCCGAGGTGACGATGATGGACGAGATCTCAAGGCCCCGCATGACCGCACCGGCCAGCCTGCCCGAGGGCCACGAGCTGGTGCTGCGGGTGATCCCGCTGCCGGCTGACGTCAACGGCAACGGCGACATCTTCGG
>JBJXHB010000170.1:0-2680 GCA_046160725.1 Aquabacterium sp. | reverse complement strand
GCCGTCGAGTTCGGCCGTCATCGTGATCTGGCAGGCCAGGCGCGAGTTGTCCTTCAGACCGGCGCTGAAGTTGAGCATGTCGTTCTCGACCTGGGTGCGGGCGCCGGTCTTGGCCGACCACGGCGCGTCGACATAGATGTGGCAGGTGGCGCAGGCGCAGTTGCCGCCACAGTCGCCGTCGATGCCGGGCACGCCGTTGTCGGTGGCGGCACTCATCAGGTTGCTGCCGATGGTGGCGTCCACCGTGTGCGCGGTGCCGTCGTGGGTGATGAAGGTGACCTTGGGCATGCAGCCGTTCTCCAGAGTGCTGATACAGGTGGCTTGAGTATCGCCACCACCCGCTGAATCTGAAAGGCCGACAAACCCCGAAACCGGGTGTCTCCGGCGCGACCTTTACAGGCCTTGCAAAAAGTCAAGCAGCAGCGCGCTGACCTCGGCTGCCCGCTCGCGCTGGATCCAATGCCCGGCGCCGTCGATCAAATGGCAGCCGCGCAGGCCGGGCAAGGTGCGCGGATAGGCGTCGATCTGCGCTTGTGATGCCGGAAACTGCAGCACCGCGTCGCGCGTGCCGGCAATGAACAGCGACGGCTGGCGGATCGGCAGCCCGCGCCAGGCCGACAGCAGCCCTGGGTTGCGGCGCAGGTTGCGGTACCAGTTCAGCCCGCCGCGAAAACCGCTGACCGCATAGGCCTGGGCGTAGATGGCAATGTCGTCTTCGCTCAGCCAGGGCGGCAGCACCGCGGGGTCAACCGTTTGGCTGAGGTAGCCGCCGCTGCCCAGCCGGCCGGCGGTGCTGCCGACCTTGCGTGGAGGGCCCTCACCAGACCCGCTGTAGTGGATGCGGCGGATGCTGGCTGCAGGGTCGTGTTCCAGTTCGGCCTCGGCCACGCCGGGGGTCTGGAAGTACTGCATGTAGAAGTCGTGGATGCCGGCCTGCTCCAGTGACGTGATCAGGTCGACCTTGCCTGGCGGCGCGTACGGCACGCTCATGCCCACCACGGCGCGGAACAGGTCCGGCCGCAACAGCGCGCTGTTCCAGGCCACAGCGGCACCCCAGTCGTGGCCGACGATGACGGCCTGCGTTTCGCACAGCATTTTCACCCGGTCGACCATGTCGCCCACCAGATGCGGCAGCGTGTACTGCTCGATCTCGCCCGGCGCTTCGGTGGCGCCGTAGCCCCGCATGTCTGGCGCGGCCACACGCCAGCCGGCGGCCGACAGCGCGGCGATCTGGTGGCGCCAGGAATGCGGGTGTTCAGGGAAACCGTGACACAGCAGCACCAGCGGTCCCTGGCCCTGCGTCACCACCCGCATCTGCAGGCCGTTGACGCGCAGAAACTGGACCTCGGGTGCAGCCATTGCGGCCATCGCGGTCAGACGTCCAGCGCTGCCAACGACGCGAAGCTGGCGCTCATCCACATCTTCAGCCGCTGGCGCTCCATCAAGCCCAGGCCGGGGCCTTCAGCACCGCCTTGGCGGGCCGACCAGAAGCTGGCGTTGCGTGCGTCGATCTTCTGCACCACGGTGTCTTGCAGCTTCTTCAGGTCCATTACCTTGGCGCCCAAGCCGCGGGCGCGTTCCAGCTGGCCCGAACGTTCCAGTTGACCGAAATCGTCGCCGCGAAGCTGGTTGCGCACCAACACGTAGCGCAGGCGCTGGCCGAAGCGGTCGAGCAGCCGCGTGAGCAGGTCCACCGAGTCGCGGCCCGAGTCCATCACGTGCCAGTAGTGCAGCGCGATGCCCGACACGTCGGCCATGTCGAGCACGCCCGAGTCGTCCATCCAGCGCACCAGCGGGTCGTGCGTCTGCGCCGCCAGGTCAACCAGCACGCGGCGGCCGGGGTGCTCGAGGGCGGCTTCGATGATGGCGTCCAGCGCCTCGTAGCGGTCGACCAGGGCTGCCGAGGCGTAGTCGGCGTAAAAGCGCATCAGCGAGCCGTGCGAGCGGTCGGTGTCGAAGCCGATGAAGGGCGTTTGCTGGTCGATGAAGTACTGCGCCAGCAGCCGCGCCACCATCGACTTGCCGACGCCGCCCTTTTCGCCCCCGATGAGGTGGATCTTGGACAGCACTTCGTGCTTGATGGTGGGAATGTCCATGGCGCGCGGCCTTTGCGGTCGATGACGGAGTGCCGATTGTGCACACCGCGCAGGCACCGGCCAGCGCCGAAGCGGGCGGCTGCGCCGGGTCTGCCGTTAACCTTGGCAGACCATGATTCAACCCGCCATGCAGGACGACGCCGCGCAGGCCTTGCTGGCGCGTTGCCCGATCTTTCGCCGCTGCACAGCCGCCGACCTCCAGGCGCTGGCTGCCGGTGCGCGCTGGGTCGACCACGCCGATGGTGCTGACCTGGTGCGCGAAGGCGACGTGCCGCTGGACCTGCTGGTGATCGAGCACGGCACGGCCAGTGTGCTCAAGCGCGGCGCCGGCGGCGAGCTGCATGCCATCAACCAGGTGGCAGCGGGCGACTCGATCGGCGAAATGGCGCTGTTCGACCGCGTGCCGCGGTCAGCCAGCGTGCGCGCGATGGGGCCGGTGCGATGCTTGATGCTGCCGCTGGACCACATCGTGCATCAGGCCGAGGTCCGCCCGACCCTCGTGCCAGTGCTGGTGGACATTGGCGCGCTGGTTTCTGAACGGCTGCGCCTGGCCGGGACCCATGCCGCGGCCGCGGCCGACCGCG
>JBJXHB010000169.1:0-2541 GCA_046160725.1 Aquabacterium sp. | reverse complement strand
GCGCCCTGGAAAGCCGCTTTGTGGGGCGCCGTGGCCGGCACGCTGCCCGACCTGGATGTGCTGATCGACCATGGCGACCCCATTCTCAACATGGTGCTGCACCGCGCAGAGACGCACGCGCCGTTCTGGCTGACGCTGTTCTCGCTGCCGTTTGCTGCCGCGGTGGCGCGCCTGCATGGCGAGTGGGGCCATTGGCGGCGCTGGTGGCTGGCACTGTGGCTGGCGCTGGTGACACACCCGCTGCTGGACGGCATGACGGTCTACGGTACACAGCTCTTGCTGCCGTTCACGGACCAGCCTTATGGCGTGGGCAGCGTCTTCATCATCGACCCGCTGTACACGCTGCCCTTGCTGGTGGGCACGATCTGGGCACTGCGGGCGGATGGCCGCGGCAAGGGCTACGGGCTTGCCGTGAATCGCGGCTACCGCGCCAACCTCATCGGCCTGGCGCTCAGCACCGCCTACCTGGGCTGGGGCGTCTTCGCGCAAGCGCAGGTGGAGCGCATCGCGCAGCGGGCGCTGGCCGCGCAAGGCATCAGCGCCGAGCAGGTGCTGGTCACGCCCTCGGCTTTCAACACGGTGTTGTGGCGGGTGGTGGCGATCGATGGCGCCCACTACCACGAGGGCTTTCGCTCGCTGCTCGACAAGGGCCCTGCCATCCACTTCGACCGTTTCGATCGCGGCACTGCCCTGGCCGCCGACGTGCAAGCCATCGACGGCGTGCACCGCATCCAGGCTTTCAGCCGAGGCTTCTGGGCGCTATGGCAGGACGATGGGCGCATCGGCATCACCGACCTGCGCATGGGCCAGGAGCCGGCCTACATCTTCCGCTTTGCCATCGCCGAGCGGCGCAGCCCGGTGGCTCCGCTGGCCAAGCCAGAACAGATCGGCAGCCGACCGGACCTGGCCCGCGGTCTGCCCTGGCTTTGGCGGCGCGCCTGGGGCGAGCCGCTGCCGCCGCCACGTTGATTGCCCAAGCGGCGCTGGCGATCAGGCAGTCAGCGCCTTCGGCGTCGACACCACCGGCACGCCGTGCAGATGGCAGGCCACGGCGCGCCCTTGGCCCAGGTCGGCCAGCGGCGGCACCTCGGTCTTGCAGCGGTCCATCGCCTGCGGGCAACGGGTGTGGAAGCGGCAGCCCGGGGGAGGGCGCAGCGCGCTGGGCACTTCGCCTTGCACCACCACGCGCTTGCGCGCGCGCTCGACCACCGGGTCGGCCACCGGCACGGCCGACATCAAGGCCTGGGTGTAGGGGTGCAGCGGCTCCTGGTACAGCGCGTCCCGCGGCGCCACTTCGACGATGCGCCCGAGGTACATCACCGCCACCCGGTGACTCAGGTGGCGCACCACCGACAGGTCGTGGGCGATGAACAGGTAGGCCAGGCCCAGCCGCTCCTGCAGTTCCTGCAGCACGTTGACGACCTGGGCCTGGATCGACACGTCCAGTGCCGACACCGGCTCATCGCAGATGATCAGGCTGGGCTCCAGCGCCAATGCGCGCGCAATGCCGATGCGCTGGCGCTGGCCGCCGGAGAACTCGTGCGGGTAGCGGTC
The DNA here is from genome assembly GCA_046160725.1 of Aquabacterium sp. Classification (GTDB taxonomy): domain Bacteria; phylum Pseudomonadota; class Gammaproteobacteria; order Burkholderiales; family Burkholderiaceae_C; genus JBJXHB01. The sequence goes on along the minus strand of JBJXHB010000169.1, from coordinate 987 downwards.
GGCCATGTCGGGCAGCAGGCCCACGGTGCGCATCAAGTCGGCGATGCGCTCGTCATAGGCGTTACGGTCGTTGGCACGCCCGTGCACCACCAGCGGCTCGCCGATGATGTCGTTGACCTTCATGCGCGGGTTGAGCGATCCGTACGGGTCCTGGTAGACCATCTGCATGCGCTGGCGGATCGGCCGCATCTGCGCCTTGTCGTGGTGGGTGATGTCCTGGCCTTCGAATTCGATGCGCCCGGCCGTGGCGGCCTGCATGCGCAGCACCGCCAGCCCGGTGGTGCTCTTGCCGCAGCCGCTTTCGCCCACCAGGCCCAGCGTCTCGCCGCGCGCCAGACTGAACGACACGCCGTCGACCGCGTGCACGGTGCCCACCCGCTTCTTCAACACCACGCCGCGCAGCACCGGAAAGTGCACTTTCAGGTCGTCCACGCGCAGCAGCGCCTCAGCCATGCTCATGCCTCCAGCACGCAAGCCACGCTGTGGCCGGCTTGAACTTCGCGCAGCGGCGGGGGTGCGCTGCGGCAGGCGTCGGTGGCCTGGCGGCAGCGCGGCGCAAAAGCGCAACCGGCGGGAATGCGCGCCAGGTCGGGCGGCTGGCCTTCAATGGGCACCAGGCGCACGCGGGTGTCGCCGTCCAGCCGCGGCACCGACGCCATCAGGCCCTGCGTGTAGGGGTGGCGCGGGCGGCCGTACAGGTCAGCCGCAGGGGCCGACTCCACCACCCGGCCGGCGTACATCACCACCACGCGGTCGGCGTAGCGCGCCACCACCCCCAGGTCGTGCGTGATCAATACCAGGGCTGAGCCGGTGCGGTCGGCCAGGTCTTTCAGCAGGTCGAGGATCTGCGCCTGCACCGTCACGTCCAGCGCAGTGGTGGGCTCGTCGGCAATGATCAGCTGCGGCTCGCAGGCCAAGGCCATGGCGATCATCGCGCGCTGGCGCATGCCGCCTGAGAACTGGTGCGGGTAGGCTGACACGCGAGAG
>JBJXHB010000168.1:0-2984 GCA_046160725.1 Aquabacterium sp. | reverse complement strand
CCTGCGCTGGGTGCCGGCGCGGCCGGTGCTGCAGCGGGTGGTCGAGCAGATCGACGACATGCTGCGCCTGCCGCTGGCCGACTCACCCTTCACCGAGCCGTTCCGGCGCCTGCCGGCCGGCCTGCCGGCGGCCCGGCGCGACACGCTGCGGCAGCAGGGAGAGGCCGCCATCCGCGAGCAGGTGTTGCCGCAGGTGCAGCGCCTGCGCGCCCTGGTGGTGGACGAGCTGCTGCCGCTGGCTGCCGCCGAGGGCGCCCTGGCGGGCTATCCGGACGGCGAGGCTGTCTATGCGCTGCAGGTGCGCCATCACACCACGACGGCGCTGGCGCCGCGCGAGATCCATGCCATCGGGCTGCGCGAGCTGGACCGCATCCGCGGCGAGATGGACCAGGTGATGCGGGAGATGAAGTTCAGCGGCGACTTCAGCGCCTTCATCCGCCACCTCTACACCGACCCGAAATACTTCCACAAGGGCCCGCGCGAGATCCTGGCGGCCTACCGCGACATCGCCAAGCGTGTCGACGGCGAGCTGCCCAGGCTGTTCACCCACCTGCCCCGGGCGCCCTATGGCGTGCGGGCGATGCCCGACCACTACGGCGAGGACTATGCCGAGTACTACGAGGGCCCGGACCTGGAGGTCACCCGTGCCGGCTGGTTCAATGCCAACACGCTGGGCTTCAAGAAGCGACCGAGCTGGGGCATGGAGACCACCACCGCCCATGAGGCCGTGCCGGGCCATCACCTGCAGATCGCGCATGCCGTCGAGCAGGGCGAGTTGCCGCGCTTCCGGCGTGGCGGCGGCTTCACCGTCTACAGCGAGGGCTGGGCGGTGTATGCCGAGACGCTGGGCTTCGAGCTCAGCCTGTACCAGGACCCGGAGAGCCGCTTCGGCCACCTGCAGTGGCAGGCCGTCCGCGCCGCGCGGCTGGTGGTGGACACCGGGCTGCACGCCCTGGGGTGGAGTCGCCAGCGTGCCATCGACTACATGATCGAGCGCACCGGCGAGACGCCGGACGTGGTGTCGGCCGAGGTCGACCGCTACATCTCATGGCCCGGCCAGGCGCTGTCCTACATGATCGGCAAGCTGCGCATCGCCGAGCTGCGCGACGCCGCCCGCGCCGCGATGGGCGCGCGCTTCGACATCCGCCAGTTCCACAAGGTGGTGCTGGACCAGGGCAGCGTGCCGCTGCCGCTGCTGGAGGCGGCGGTGCGGCAGTGGATGGCGGCGCCCCGGGCGGCATGATCCGGGCCTGACCAACCTGCGGGCCGGGCGACCGGCAGCGCACCTGCCGATGAGTCACTTCGACGACGACACCCGCCTGCAGCCGCTGGCCGAAGGCACCGATGCCACGGCGGGCCGGCGGGCTTTCAGCGGCACCGTCAGCCCGGCCTGGAACATCGGCGCCAACCCCAACGGCGGCTATCTCCTGGCCCTGGTGACGGCGGCGCTGCGGCACAGCGTGCCCCAGCACCCGGACCCGTTGAGCATCACGGTGCACTACCTGCGCCCGGGCCTGCCGGCGCAGCCGCTGCGCATCGATACGCACGTGCTGCGCAGCGGCCGCACGCTCAGCACCGTGCGGGCCACGCTGCAGCAGGAGGGCGGCGCGCGCCTGGAGGTGCTGGCCGCCATGGGTCACCTCGGCGAGCCGTCGGCACCGGTGCTCGCCCTGGAGCCGCCGGCCATCCCGCCGCCCCTGGAGTGCATCGCGCGCTCTGCCGACGAGCAGGGTGTCGCCCTGCCCATCCTGGACCGCCTCGATATCCGGCTGCACCCGCAGCAGGCCCGAGCCGGCAGTGCCGGCCAGGCCCGCATCAGCGGCTGGATCCGGCTGGCCGACGGGCGCGCCCCCGACACCGGCGTGTGCCCGCTGTTCATCGACGCGTTTCCGCCCGCCGTCTTCGGCCTGCTCGGCATGGTCGGCTGGGTGCCCACGGTGGAGCTGACGGTGCACCTGCGGCGCCGCCCCGCGCCCGGCTGGATGCTGGGCGCCTTCCACACCCAGGACCTGAGCGACGGCCGCGTGATCGAGGACGGCGCCCTGTGGGACGCCGACGGCCAACTGGTGGCCCAGGCGCGCCAGCTGGCACTGGTGCGCATGCGCGAAACGACCACCCCTTCCCCATGAACCAACCGAGACAGGAGACAACGCATGGCCAGCTTCAACGACGACACCGACTTCAAGACCTTCAAGGCCTACAAGACCGCGCTCAAGGTCGCGCTGAACAAGGTCAACGCGTCGGGCATCAACTTCCAGTATTACGAGAAGTTCGCCTTCGACGACAAGGAGCGCGCGCTGGTGCTGGTGGACGTGGCGACCGGCATCAAGACCGCAGGCGGCAAGAAGCCCACGGCCACCGGCAAGTGCAAGCTGAACGAGGCTGACAAGCTGGTCTTCGAGACCAGTGGCACGGTCAATATCGACAAGGTGACGCGGCTGCTGGCCGACGCCGGCGTGTCCAAGGCCGTGGCCACGCCGGGAGACACCTCGACCATGCCGACCGAGGTGCCCGGCGGCACCCAGCTGGACATGAAGTACGGCTGGACCGAGATGCGCGAATGGGGCGACGAGGCCAAAGAGCTGATCGACGGCTTCGACGGGCTGGTGGGCATCTACAGGGGCCTGCCTCCGGTCAAGCCGGAGTGGACGGCGCTGGCCGAGCGCCATGAAGACATCAAGAAGAAGATGGCCCTGATGGTCAAGACCACCATTGCCAAGCAGAAGTCCGTGCGCGAGGCCAAGCTGCGCGAGGTGCAGGCACTGGTCGAGGAGGTGGCGACGCTGGCCAGCGACCTGCGCAAGCAGGCCTTGAAGGACGCCCAGCCCAAGCCCCAGCCCAAGCCGAGCACGCCGCAGCCGGAGGCGCCGAAGCAGCAGGCCCCTCAGCAAGAGCCGACCAAGCCGAAGGAAAAGCCCGACCTGACGCTGCAGGACATCGGCCGCTTCGTGATCGAGAACAAGCCGGTGACCAAGGACACGCCC